>NZ_MPZM01000004.1 GCF_002936955.1 Oceanisphaera arctica
CCGAGAAACAGCGTCAGCCACTGCCTTCCCCCAGCGCCACCACCAGCCCCAACTCTTCCTGCCAGCCGGTGGCATCATAAAAACCGGCCATATAATGCGGGCCCATGCCCTGCTCCGCCACCAGGGAGCGCAGCGAATAGACGCCTTCATTCAGGCCACTGCTCAACGCCCGATAGAAGGGATCGTCGGCGTAGACTCCGCTCAAATACTGCTGAAACAGCAAGTCGCGTCGGTGGCGCAGGTTGTCGTAGAGATAAATGGCCGGCCCGCCGCGTCGATAGCCCAGCATCAGGGTGCAGTCGGCGGCCACCCGGGTGGCGACCAGTGCCGCCAGCCGGCGCGGAAAGGCAACCGTACCCAGGGCAGAAATCGCCTGCGCCAGCGCCTGTTCGTACTTTTGCTGATCCGATTCGGACATAAGTTCCAGCCTTTGTTCGACCTGATGGTTGCATGAACGGATTATTATCCCGAACTATCCCAAAAAGGACATAGGAAAGAATCCCCCGCCTGGGTCAGGATGAGGTTTTGTTTGCTAGCAAGAGCTCCCTATGCCTGATTTACACGAGTCCCCGTTACAAGAGCCCCATGCACACAACCCGCTGCTGCAAGAGCTGAAACAGCGCGGCCTGATCGCCCAGCAATCGGACGCCGGCACCCTCGCCGCTCACCTCAACGGCCAGCGCCGGGTGGTTTATTGCGGCTTCGACCCCACCGCCGGCAGTCTGCATATCGGTCATCTGGTACCGTTGCTGATGCTACGCCGGTTCAGAGATGCCGGGCATAAGGTGGTGGCGCTGATTGGCGGTGCCACCGGCATGATTGGCGATCCCAGTTTCAAGGCCAGCGAACGCAGCCTCAACGACGCCGATACCGTCCAGAAATGGGTGAGCGATCTGAAACAACAGATAAGCCGATTGCTTGATGCCGACCATGACCGCGAGCGAGTGCGTCTGCTCGACAACGCCGACTGGATGAGTCAGCTGGACCTGTTTGCCTTCTTGCGGGATATAGGCAAGCACTTTTCCGTGAACGCCATGATTGCCAAAGAGTCGGTCAAACAGCGTCTGGCCCGGCCCGACCAGGGTCTGTCGTTCACCGAGTTTGCCTATTCTCTGCTGCAGTCCTACGACTTTGCGGTGCTAAACCGGGAACAGGACTGTACCCTGCAAATCGGCGGCAACGATCAGTGGGGTAATATCACCAGCGGCATCGATCTCACTCGTCGGCTCAATCAGCAGCAAGTATTCGGGCTGACCCTGCCGCTAATCACCAAGGCCAATGGCACCAAGTTCGGCAAGACCGAAACCGGCACCGTCTGGCTGGATCCGGCCAGAACCTCGCCCTATGCCTTCTACCAGTTCTGGCTCAATACCAGCGATGCGGATGTGTACCGTTTCTTGCGCTACTACAGCCTGCGGTCGGTGGAGGAAATCGACGCCATCGAGCATATCGACCAGGCCACTGGTGGTCGTCCCGAGGCCCAGCGATGGCTTGCCCGCGAGTTGACGATGCTGGTGCATGGCGAAGAAGCTCTGGCGGCGGCGGAACACATCAGTCAGGCGCTGTTCTCGGGGGATTTCAGTCACTTGAGTCTGGTCGAGTTCGAACAGCTGGAGCAGGACGGCATCCCCCAGACCCGCATTGAAGGCACCGAGCAACTATCCACACTGAGTCAATTAGCAGCCCCGAGCCGGTTACCAGCCTTGAGCCGGTTATTAGTAGACTGCGCTCTGGCCGGCTCGCAGCGTCAGGCCCGGGAGCTGATAGCCAACGGCGCCATCGCGGTGAATGGCGATGCGGTCACCACCGACACGCCTGAATTGTCGCTGCTGCACCAGCGCTATCTGGTACTGCGCCGAGGCAAGAAACATTTTCACCTGATCCGGTTTGGCGATTAACGGGCGACGAACACGGCCCCGGTCTGCTAGATGACACCCCCACCCCGCCTCCCCCTGGGGAAAACCCGCAGTCATATCTGCAGCCCCGCTGCCAAGGGGGAGGAGCAGTTCGGCGCCAGCTGCAGGCTTGGCACTATGTCAGTTCCCTCCCCTTTAATTTCACACCATCAGAATGCCTGCGGGGTGCAACGCGAAGGGGAGGGTTAGGGAGGGGCTACTGCAGCATGTTCGGCGCCAGCTGCAGGCTACGTATTAACGCCCGGGCTTTTTGCCGCCGGTGCGGGCTGTGGGCCGGGAGCTTGAACGAGAGCCGGGCCGGGCAGTGCCGGCCGGGCCGGACCGTCGATCGCGTCCGCTACCGGCATTGGCCGGTTTGCCACGGCTGGCCGTCGCCGGTTTGTCCTTGATCCGCGGACCCTGGCGGGCAGCCCTGGGCTGCTCGAGCCTGGATGCTTCTTCGGTTTTGCTTGAGTCGCCGACCATACTGTTGATCAGCGCCAGCTCCTGGGCCGTGACTTCGCGCCACTGGCCGGACTTCAGCCCGCCCAGGTCGATATTCATGATCCGTACCCGCTTGAGGCTGGTTACACTGAAACCCAGATATTCGGCCATGCGGCGGATCTGCCGGTTCAGACCCTGGGTCAGTATGATGTTGATGGTCTTGGGCCCGACTTTTCTGACCTTGCAGGGTTTGGTCACGGTATCGAGAATCGGTACCCCTGCGCTCATGCGGGCGACAAAATCGTCGGTGATCGGCTTGTCCATCGAGACGATGTATTCTTTCTCGTGGGCGTTGCCGGCCCGCAGGATCTTGTTGACGATATCGCCGTCGTTGGTCAGCAGGATCAGGCCGCAGGAGGGTTTGTCGAGCCGTCCTATGGGAAAGATCCGCGCCTTGTAGTTGACCGCATCGACGATGTTTTCCGGAATGGCCCTGTCGGTGGTGCAGGTAATACCAATCGGCTTGTTATAGACCAGATACACGGCCTTCGGCTTGGCCCGCAGCGGCTTGCCGTTGACGGTCACATGATCGGCGTCGGTAACCTTGACGCCCATGCCGGCCACGTCGCCATTGACGGTGACTCGTCCCTGCTCGATCAGCCGGTCGGCTTCGCGCCGGGAGCAGATGCCGGTTTCGCTGATGAATTTATTGAGGCGGGTAGCGCCGTTGTCTTCACTCATGGCGTCGGAGCTCTCTTGCTGTGCCCTGCTCAGGCAGGATCTATGATGAAAAGCGGCCAGTGTAAAGTTGCCGGCTGAGGGTCGCAAGTCCGACCGCCTCTCAGCCAGTGTCGGACCCCGCCCTAAAGCCAGCGCCGAACCCGACTGCAGTAGTCGAGATACTCGGCACCAAATCTGGCCGTCAGCGCCCTTTCTTCAGCCCCTATCTGCACCCGATTCATGTAACCGATAAACAGCGGCAGCCACAGCAGGCTGAGGGCATTGCCCAACCAGACAGCCCAGGCCAGCAGCAACAAGAGATCGCCCAGATAAATGGGGTTGCGCGAATAACGAAAGATGCCGCCGGTCACCAGACGGCAGGTCTTGCCGGGGTTGAACGGCAGCACTGTGGTGTTGGCCCGGTACAATGCGCCGGCCGCCAGCACCATCAGGCCCAGCCCCACCAACAGCAATAATACCGATATCAGCTGTTGTCCGTAAAAATGAAGTGTCCAGACCGCCGCCTGCTGCGCGGTCAGCCACATCAACAACACTGCCAGCGCCACCACTGCCGGAGGGGGCAGCCACAATAGTCGACTCTGCCCTATGGCCATCGGGGCAGATCCCGCGGGTTGAAGATCGTCGTTGTTGATACCACCGGCTCCTCGCCCCGGACTTCGAGTATGGACATTACGGGCTCAGGCTCCGCCATCTGCATTTTCAAACCGGTACCGGTAGACTTCGGCTTTTCCGACTGCATCTTTAATCTGGTGCCGGCCTCTGCTTCAGGTGCTTCGGACCGGTTATCAGCCTCGTTATCTGCGCTGACATCATTGGGCTCCGGCGCCCAATGATGGCGGGTAATACGCAGGGCCTGATACAGGTCGGGATACACCAGAATGCCTTCGTCTCCCACCCGGATGCCCGCCTGTTTCAGCCAGTGAGTCATCTGACCCCGTCGGCCCGCCATCACCATGTGTACCCCGCGCCGTTTCAGTTCTTTATAGAGCTCGCCCACCATGCTCATCACGCTGATGTCCTGATGGGTAAAGCAGGAAACCGCGTCGATGATCAGGCACTTGGGCGGATGAGCCTCTCCACCCAACAGCAGCAAGACCCGACGCTTGAAATAGGCGGCGTTGAAGTAGGTCAGCGGTGAGTTGAAGCGGTAAATCAGCACCCCGGTAATGGCCTTTACCTCTTCGTTATGACCCAGGGTGTGCACCACCCCTTCGTCGTTCATGCCCATCAGTTGATCGGTCGGGCGCATGACATTGCGCAGAAACTGGAACAAGCCCAGCAGCACCGCCAGGGTAATTCCGGGGATCACCCCCATGAACAGCACGCTGGCGAAGGTAACCCAGGCCAGCCAGAAGGCCGAGCTGTCCGAATGGCGCAGTGCCCACAGGCCCCTGAAATCGGTCAGCGACAATGACGCCATGATCAGCACCACGCCGAGGGCGGCGGTAGGAATATACTGCAGCGGCGCGGTCAGGAAAAAGGTCACCACAGCAATCACCAGGGCCGCCACAATAGACACCAGCTGACTCTTGCCGCCGTTGGCGTCGTTCACCGCGGTGCGTGAGTCGGCGCCGCTGATGGCAAAGCCCTGAGATACCGCCGAGGCCAGGTTGGCAAAACCCAGGGCCCGGAACTCCTTGTCGGCATCGATATCGTAGCCGTTCTTGGCGGCAAAGCTGCGCGCGGTCAGCATCATGGATACAAAGCTCACCATGGCCAGGTTAAGGGCCGGCAACACCAGCTCCCGTATCAGTCCGGGGGGGAATTCGGGGATCTGCAGCTGGGGAAATCCGCCACTCAAGGAGCCGACCACCGCCACATCGAGTCGTGAGGGTTCCAGCCCCCACAGCAGAGTGGCGGCGACGGCCAGACCCAGTAAGGAGCTGGGCCAATGGCGCCGAAAACGCCGGCTCAGCAGCATGACCACCAGCGTCAGCAGGCTGATGCTCAGGGTCGCAGTATGGATCTGAGACACATAACCGGGGGCCGCTAGCAATCGCTCTATCAAACCGGTCTGGGCGAAGGTAAAGCCGAACACGCTGGAAAGCTGACCGACAATAATGGTAATGGCTACCCCGTTCAGCAGCCCCATCAAAATGGGCCTGGATAAAAAGTCGGCCAGCACTCCCAGCTTTAAGCGGCTGGCAATCAGACACCAGACGCCGGTCATGGCGGTCATGGTCATGACCAGTTGCCAGTGGCGAGCGGGGTCTCCCGCCGCCAGCGGCGTGACCACGGCGGCAATCACCGCGCAGGTGGCGGCATCGGGCCCGATGATCAGCTGGCGGGATGAGCCGAACAGGGCATAGGCAATCATCGGCAGAATACAGGAATAGAGCCCTACCACAGCCCCGACGCCGGTCAGCTCCGCGTAGGCTATGGCCACCGGCAGCGCCACCGCCGCCACGGATACCCCGGCCCGCACATCCGGCAACAACCAGGCCCGCTGGTATCCCAGCAGGGCAACCAAGCCCGGCATCCATCGCCCCAGAGAGAAAAATTCGTTCATTTTTCAACCAATTATGATTATTTGTCATTGTTCATTATAGGGTGACTATTAACCCAAATGCTTGGCCTCCGTCGCCGATATACTTCCAGTATGCTCAATCATGGCCACCCAGCTCACCGACGGAGCCGGCAAAAATCGGGTGGCGCATGCCTGACGTCTCCGCCGACAAAGAGGGCTGACTCAGTCGAAGATGCTTTCCAGAATAAAACGAACATTGTCGGTGGCCAAATCCACCAGTATCGCCTTGTCGCCGGCTCGCCGCCATTCGTATCCTTCATAGTAGGGCAGCCGTTCGCGCAGGCGGGGATCGAAGCGTTTGGCAATACCCGGTGGCAGCGGCTTGCCCCGCTGCAGGTTCATTCTGATACCCGGCGGCAGTGCATCATACCGGTCATCCTGATGTAACCAGTCACTATGCTCACGAAAGATGTGGCGCAGCGCGACTTCATCGACATCCGGATAACGTCTGTCTCCCCTCCGGTCACGTTCACGCTCGTGTTCATGCCGATACACCCGGTCGTGATCATCATCCTGGCGGCGTTCCAGCTTTTGATCCCGATGCTCGTCGTTACTCCATTTCAGCTCTTTCTGCTTGCCGGGAGCTTTGTCCGGCCCCTTGCCTTCCGGTGGTTGTGCCTGAGCCGTGAGCGGCGCCATCACCAGCAAGCCCGTAAACAGCAAAGTGCTCAATGTCATACTGGTCTTCATGAAACCTCCCGATACGGTTGACGTTCTTATCACTTTACTCACGCTCCCTCTTACCGGCAAACGGACACAATAAAAAAGCCCCTGCCGGGAAAGTCCGGCAGGGGCTTTTATCGGATAAAGAGTCTCAGACTCAGGCCAGTTCAATCACCTCGAAGCTGACTTCGGGACTCACGTCGGCATCGTAATCCACGCCGGTCAGACCGAAGCCGAACAGACGCAGAAACTCGTCCTTGTAGCCCTGGTAATCGGTCAACTGATAGATGTTGTCGTCCTGTACCTGAGCCCAGATTTCACGACAGGCGTTTTGTACTTCATCACGCAGCTCCCAGTCGTCCAGACGCAGGCGGTTCTGCTCGTCTACCGGCGCTTGCTCGCCGCTGTACAGACGGGTGGTAAAAAGACGCTGGATCTGCTCGATACAGCCTTCGTGAATGCCCTGCTCTTTCATGATCTTGAAGGCCATGGAGATATACAACGGCATCACAGGAATGGCGGCGGAAGCCTGGGTGACCACAGACTTCAGCACAGCCACATGGGCGTTGCCGCCTTTGGTCTTGAGTTTGGCATCGATGGCGTGCGCGGCGCGGTCCAGGTCTTCCTTGGCCTTGCCCAGGGTGCCGTGCCAGTAAATCGGCCAGGTCAGGTCGGTACCGATATAGGAATAGGCCACGGACTTGGCGCCATCGGACAGCACACCGGCATCACTCAGGGCGTTCATCCACAGTTCCCAGTCCTGACCGCCCATCACCTTGATGGTGTCGGCAATTTCCTGCTCGTTGGCCGGTTCGACCACGGCTTCTACCAGAACGTCTTTGTTGGTATCGAGGGCGGTGGACTTGTAGGATTCGCCGATAGGCTTGAGGGCGGAACGCACCAGTTCACCGGAGTCGGGCATTTTGCGTACCGGTGACGCCAGGGAGTAGACGACCAGATCGATCTGGCCCAGATCCTGTTTGATCAGTTCGATGACCTGATCACGGCACTCGTTGGAGAAGGCGTCGCCGTTGATGCTCTTGGCGTACAGACCTTCTTCCTTGGCGACCTTGTCGAAGGCGGCGGCATTGTACCAGCCGGCGGAGCCGGTCTTTTTCTCGGTGGCCGGCTTTTCAAAGAAAACGCCGATGGTGGCGGCACCGCTGCCGAAGGCGGCATTGATGCGGGAAGCCAGACCATAACCGGTGGACGCGCCGATCACCAGTACCTTTTTGGGACCCTGCTCAAGCTGGCCCTTGGCTTTGACGTAGGCGATCTGCTCGCGTACATTCGCCTCACAACCGACCGGATGGGTGGTGGTACAGATAAAGCCACGGACCTTGGGTTTGATGATCATAAAGATGTTTGCCTCGGTTATTCTCGGATAGACGCTAAAGATACCTTATTCCGGGACAAATGTGAGGCCTGACGTGTGCAAGATGCTGCAGATGCACGATGCTGGCAGGCACAATACGCCGACACGCAGCAAGTACATCCATGTATGCTCAACGGCGGCATCCCTGCCGCCGATGGTCGGCTTTATTGCATCCTGCCAGCATCTGCCCAGCATCTGCCCAGCATTGGAGAAAGTAGGTGTTTACCCTTCGCCCCTATCAGCAGGATGCGGTGAATCGCACCCTTGAGTATTTTCGTCGTCATAACGAGCCGGCGGTGCTGGTGCTGCCTACCGGTGCCGGCAAGAGTCTGGTGATCGCCGAGCTGGCACGCATCGCCCGCGGCCGGGTACTGGTGCTGGCGCACGTCAAGGAGCTGGTGGAGCAGAACCACGGCAAGTACCAGAGTTACGGTCAGCAGGCGGCGATTTTCTCCGCCGGTCTCGGCCAGAAACAGGCCCATACCCAGGTGGTGTTCGGCTCTGTGCAGTCGGTGGCGCGTAACCTGAACCATTTCTCGAACTTCAGCCTGGTGGTAATCGACGAATGTCACCGGGTGTCGGATGACGACGACAGTCAGTACCTGCGGGTGATCAAGCACCTGCGTCACTCCAACCCTCGGCTCAAGGTGCTGGGGCTGACCGCTACCCCTTATCGGCTGGGGCTCGGCTGGATTTATCAGACTCATTATCACGGCATGGTGCGCAGCCGCTCGAAACGCTTCTTCAAGCACTGCATCTTCGAACTGCCGCTGCGGCTGATGATCAAGCAGGGCTATCTTTGTCGGCCCGAACTGATTGACGCCCCCGTGGTGCACTACGACTTTTCCCGGCTCTATGAACAGGGGCTATTTACCGAGCAACAGCTGGAGAAGGAGCTGGCGCGCCAGCCCAGGGTGACGCCGCACATAGTGCAGCAGATTCAGGACTACGCCGTCGACCGGGTCGGGGTCATGGTGTTTGCCAGCACGGTGCGCCATGCCATCGAGGTAGCCGGCCTGCTGCCGAAAGAAGAAACCGCTATGATCACCGGCGAGACGCCGGGGCCGGAGCGGGACGCCATTATTCGCCGCTTCAAGGCGCGGGAGCTGAAGTTTCTGGTCAACGTCTCGGTACTGACCACCGGCTTCGATGCCCCTCATGTGGATGTGATTGCCCTGCTGCGGCCTACCCAGTCGGTGGCGCTCTATCAGCAGATCATCGGCCGGGGCCTGCGCCTCAGTCCGGATAAAACCAACTGCCTGGTACTGGATTACGCCGGCAACAACATGGATATCTTCGCACCGGACGTGGGCGAGCCCCGCCCCCACCCGGATACCACCCAGATACAGGTGCTGTGCCCCGCCTGCGGCTTCGCCAATATTTTCTGGGGCAAGACCGACAATGAAGGCCGGGTGCTGGAGCACTTCGGTCGGCGCTGCCAGGGCCTGTTCGAAGATGACGAGGGGGGGCTTGGCGAGCCCTGCGGTTATCGCTTTCGCTTCAAGTCCTGCCCCCAGTGCCTGGCGGAAAACGACATTGCCGCCCGGGAGTGCAACGACTGCAGTCACCTGCTGGTCGATCCGGACAAGAAGCTGAAAGAGGCGCTGGCGCTCAAGGATGCGCTGGTACTGCGCTGCGCGGGTCTGAGCCTGGCACAAGCCAGCGGAAAGTTCGGGCCGGCACTGAAGGTCACCTATCACGACGAGGATGGAACCGAGCTGCAGCAATGGTATGCTTTCGACAACAAGGGTAAACGCGGTCGTTTTTTTCTGGAATTTGTTCGCCCGCACTGGCCGGCCCCCGGACTGGAGCCGGAGTTTACCTCGCTGGCCGAGGTGGTGGCCTCTGCCTCCTGCTTTCGCCACCCGGACTTCGTGATTGCCAGAAGCCACAAGCGCGGCTGGCGAATAAAGGAAACCCTGTTCGATTATCAGGGCCGGTTCAGAACCGCCCACTCACTTTAAGAAGCCCATGACGTTAAAAAGAGAATCATGAATCGTTATTTAACCGGCCTTGCCGCCATCATCTTCAGCATCTCCGCTCAGGCGATTGCGCCGCAGGAAACCCACTCGGTTGCTCCGCAGGAAATAAACAAGGCGGCCATTCCGCCGGAACACGGTCAGGCGGCCTGGATACTGGCCGACGCCACCACCGGACACATAGAATCGACCCACAATGCACAGCTGCTGCTGAAACCGGCCTCGACCCAGAAGCTGGTCACCACCCTGGCCGGCGCCCTGGCGCTGGGGCCGGACTGGCGCTACAAGACCCAGGTCCGCTACCGGGGCAAGCTGCAAAACAGCAAGCTGGTCGGCGATCTCTTGATCGACTTCGTCGGCGATCCCTCGTTAACCAGAGAGCAGCTGCGGGATCTGCTGAAGCGCGCCGGTGTGCGTCAGGTCAGCGGTAATGTGCTACTGAATCAGATACGTTTCGGCGGCTACGATCGCGGCAACGGCTGGTCGTGGAACGACTTGAGCGTCTGCTACACCTCGCCGGTATCGGCACTGATCCTGGACCGCAACTGCGTGCAGGGCGCGCTTTACGCCCGCCCGGATCAACCGGCCCGCGCGACCGTGCCGGCTCATCAGCCGGTCAAGGTCAGTGCCAAGGTCGAGGTGCTGAGTCGTGCAGAGCAGAAGCGCCGCTTCTGTGAGCTGGAAGTGGAAATGAGCCCGCCCAACCAGTATCGCCTTACCGGCTGTATCGGCCCGCGCCAGGATCCCTGGCCCCTGCGCTTTGCCATTCAGGATGTGGACGCCTGGGGTGAGCAGCTGACACGCTGGGCTCTGGGCCAAGCCGGAGTTCGGGTGTCTGGCGGCATCCTGGACAGCCGTATCGAAGCCAACGATTGGCCTGCGCTGGCTCATCACAGCTCTCCCCCGCTGCGGGAGCTGAGCCGACAGATACTGGAACATTCCGATAACCTCTATGCGGACAGCCTGCTGCGCACCCTGGGCGCCGAGCATTTTCAGCAGCCCGGCAGCTTTCGCAACGGCACTCAGGCAGTGCGAGACATTCTAAAGGAAGAGGCCGGTATCGATCTCGGCCCGTCCTGGCTGGCTGATGGCTCCGGGCTGTCTTCCCACAATCTGCTGCGCGCCGAGGATCTGCTGGCTGTGCTTTTGGTGATGGCACAGGATCCCCGCGCCAACTGGTTGATGGACGTCTTGCCGGTCAGCGGTGAAAGCGGCACCCTGCGCTATCGTCGCAGCGTGCTCGGCCCCGCCCTCAAGGGCAAAGTCATGGCCAAAACCGGCACCATAGCCCATGTGCAGAATCTGGTCGGCTTTATCGATACCGACGACGGCCAACGCAAGGCCTTCGTGCTGCTGCAGAACGGCCTGTCGATCAGCCCACAACATGAAAAGAACATTGCCGCCGGTCAGGGAGAATGGCCCGCCCGACGTTTCGAACGCCGATGGCTGGAGTCGGTGGTCGCACAAGAACCCATTGTTAAAACCAATCAATCAGCAACAAACTAACGATTTATATAACGAGAGCACCGTCTTTATACTGTGCTCTATCAATCAGTCAGGAGAGAACCCATGTTTGCAGTGATTTTTGGTCGTCCCGGTTGCCCCTTTTGTGTTCGTGCCAAAGAGCTGGCAGAAAAGCTGACCGAAGAGCGTGATGACTTTAACTTCCGTTACGTCGACATTCATGCCGAAGGCATTTCCAAAGAAGACCTGGAAAAAACCGTCGGCAAGCCGGTAGAAACCGTACCGCAGATTTTTCTGGATCAGCAGCACATCGGTGGTTACACCGAATTTGAAGCCCACGCCAAGGCGCATCTGGGACTGTTTCAGTAAATTTAAAAACAGTGAGGGGTGGAAGAAAAACACCAAACCCTGAAACCGACAGAAACCCCACCCTCACCCTCCCCTTGCGTTGCACGCCGGCATTATTCTGCCGACACTGTGTTAAAGGGGAGGGAACAAGACAGCGCCATCCGCAGAAAATTCGGCCTGAACCTGGTGTTTGTTTTCTCACTCCTCACGATCCCTTGTTTTTTTCGTCACAAGTCGCTGATTACTCTTTTCATCCTGGCTACAAAGTCTCATCATGGAACATATCACTAGTCTTAACCGGCCGGTGGCTCCCGGATAGCTTTTTTGCCCACGGCGCATGAACCCCATGCTGCCCGAGCGGTACTTTGCTTGCCGGTCACAGCCCAGGCTGGTGCGTAATCCGAGGCCGTCAGTACCCATGTATTCCGTAGAAAAATCGCACAAGCTGGACAACGTCTGTTACGACATTCGCGGACCAGTTCACAAAGAAGCCCGCCGCCTGGAAGACGAAGGCCATCGGATCCTCAAGCTCAATATCGGCAACCCGGCGCCCTTCGGCTTCGATGCGCCGGAAGAGCTGCTGAAAGACATCATCGTCAATCTGCCGACCAGTCAGGGCTATTGCGATTCCAAGGGGCTGTTCTCGGCGCGCAAGGCGGTGATGCAGTATTACCAGCAGAAGGGATTGCGCACCACGGATCTGGACGATATCTATATCGGCAACGGGGTATCGGAGCTGATCGTAATGGCGATGCAGGCGCTGCTGAACAACGGCGACGAAATTCTGGTGCCCTCACCCGACTACCCGCTGTGGACCGCCGCCGTGACCCTGTCCGGCGGCAAGGCGGTGCACTACCTCTGTGACGAGCAGGCCGACTGGTATCCGGATCTGGACGACATCAAGTCCAGGATCACCCCGCGCACCAGGGGCATAGTGCTGATCAACCCCAATAACCCCACCGGCGCCGTCTACGGCAGCGAGTTTCTGCTGGAAGTGATAGAAATCGCCCGCCAGAACAAGCTCATCATCTTCGCCGATGAAATCTACGACAAAATCCTCTATGACGATGTGGCCCACCACTCGGTGTGCACCCTCTGTGACGATGTGCTGGTCGCCACCTTCAACGGTTTGTCCAAGAGCTATCGTGCCGCCGGCTTCCGCCAGGGCTGGATGATGCTGAGCGGTCCCAAGCACCAGGCAAAGGGCTATATAGAAGGGCTGGAGATGTTGTCGTCCATGCGGCTGTGCGCCAACGTCCCCATGCAGCATTCCATTCAGGCGGCGCTGGGCGGCTATCAGAGCATCAACGAGCTGGTGCTGCCCGGCGGCCGACTGCGCCAGCAGAGAGACAGAGCCTGGGAACTGCTTAACGAGATCCCGGGCGTGAGTTGCGTCAAACCCAAGGGCGCCATCTACATGTTCCCCCGGCTGGACCCGAAGATGTACAACATCAAGGACGATCAGAAGATGGTCTATGACTTGTTGCTGCAAGAAAAGATGCTGCTGGTACAGGGCACCGGCTTCAACTGGCCAACACCAGATCATTTCCGCCTGGTAACGCTGCCGCGGGTAGAAGAGCTGGAAGATGCCATCGGCCGCCTCGCCCGCTTCCTCAAGCATTACAGACAGTAAAGCGGTGACTCGGGATCAGGGACTGGGGACTTCAAATCCCTAGTCCCCATTCCCTAGTCCCCATTCCCTGCTTTTAAAGCAGCGGACTCAACAGGTAGAACAGGTTTTCCGCTATGCGCTGGCGCAGCGGTCGCTTGCGCCATTCCAGCCAGGACACCGGCTGGGCATCGCTCAGGTAACTGTCGGCCAGGTTCAACAACTCACCCATGGCCTGGCCATCGTCCACCAGTAATGTCATTTCAAAATTCAGCCACAGGCTGCGCTTGTCCAGGTTCACCGTGCCCACCAATCCAAACTGATGATCCACCAGCACGCATTTGGTGTGCAGCAGGCCGGCGCCGTACAGGTGAATTTCTACTCCCGCGTGCAGTAGCTCGTCGAAGAAGGCGTTGCAGGCATAGTTGACCATGCGCGAGTCGTTTTTGGCCGGCAACACCAATTGTACCTCTACGCCCCGGTCCGCCGCCGAGCACAAGGCCGCCACCAGAGGATCGTCGGGCACGAAGTAAGGGGTGATCAACACCAGCCGTCGCCGGGCCTGATAGATAGCGGTCAGCAGACTCTGCTGAATGGCATCGCCGCCCATGAAGGGGCCCGAGGGCAGCAGTTGCAGCTTGAGCTGGTTATCCAGACAGCTGATGGGGTGATATTCCAGCTGCTCCAGCAGTCGCTCGCCGGTTTCCATTTCCCAGTCCCACACGAACAGCGACCAGAAGATGGGCACTATGGGCCCCCGGATGCGCAGCATGATGTCGACCCACTGCCCCACGCCCGCATCCTGCTTGAAACAGGCCGGATCAACCAGGTTCATGGAGCCGGTATAGGCCACATCGTCGTCGATGACCACCAGCTTGCGGTGCATGCGCAAGTCCTGACGCTCAAACAACAGCCGGAAGGCCCCCACCGGCAGCACTTCCACCACCTTGACGCCCGCTTTGCGCAGCCGGCGCGGCCAGTGGCTGCGAAAGAAGTCGGCGCTGCCGACCGAGTCCAGCAACAACCGGCAGTCGACGCCCCGGCGGGCCGCATTCATCAACTCGAAGGCGATGGCGTCGGCCCGGCCACCGGGATACCAGATATAGTATTCCAGATAACAGGAGCTGCGCGCCGCCCGAATGTCGGCCTGCAGCGCCGCCAGTATCTCGCCCGGCTGCTGCAACAGCGTCATGCCGTTGCCGCTCAGCATCGGCATATTGAGCCGGGCCTTGACCAGCTCATAGATAGGCCGGGCCGGATCGCTGACCTCGAACTCCTGGCCGGGAAAGCGCGCCACCAGCACGTTGATCCAGTCCGCATAGGGCCGGTACATGGCCTTGGCCCGATCTGCGCGCTTGCGCCCGAGACGCACCTCGCCAAACAGGATATAGGTTGCTACTCCCAGAATGGGAATGGCATAAATCAATGCCAGCCAGGCCAGAGATACCCCCACTGGGCGGCGTTTCATGATGACCCTGAGCGTAACCCCGACCACCAGGCTGGTATGGGCTGCAAACAGCAACCAACCGAGCAGCGTATAGATATAATCACTCAAAAATGCCTTGCTCCTTTAAAGCGGGACGGTGCAGACTAGTTAGGGTCTGTTGACTTGGTCAACGGCCCTAAGGTACAGAAAACCGAGACAGGGATACAGACTGATGAAAATTATACTTTTTTTAATTGCCTTTGGGGTAAGCGGTCTGGCTTCGGCACAGAGCCTGACCCTGACCGAGCAACAACTCAACCAGGAGCTTAACCATCAGCTTGGCAAAGAGTTTCCCTTTTCTCTCGGGTCCTGGTTGTCGGCAGGGATCGAGCTGAAAAAGCTCAGTGTCGAGCTGGGCCGCCAGGAAGCAGACAAGGCTCGGGTGCTGGGACAGGGGATACTATCGATGCAACAGGGACAGCAACGCAGTCAGTGGGATATCGAGGGCGACTTCAGTGCCCGCCCCCGCTATGACAGTGAGCAGGGCGCCTTGTTTCTGGACGAGTTCAAACTGATCAGCTATCGGCTGAATCAACAGACCAGTTCGCCTCAGGCCAGCATGATGCTCCCCTTGCTGCTGCAGGGACTCGCAAGTTATTTATCCCAGTATCCGGTCTATACCCTGGATGACACAGATCCCTTTCAGCGCCAGCTGAAAGACAAGGTGCTGAGCCTGGAGATAGCCCCGGGGCAGCTGTTGCTGCGCGGTATCGAATAATGGACCGTGGCGATCGCTAATTCGTTCGCGACGAATAGATGGTATTCAGTTCATTCGGGCTCATGGGAGACGCAAGAAATCGGCCCTGGGCCGCACCGCAGCCATATTGGTGCAGAAAGCGCATCTGCTCGTCGGTCTCTACCCCGCAGGCGATCACCGCTATGTCCAGCGACTTGCCCAGCAGCAGCAGTGAGCGAATCACCGACTGATCCAGCACATCGAAATGTGCGGACAGCAGGCTGCGATCCAGCTTGATGCCATCTATCGGCAGCTGCCGGAGCTTGCCGAAGTTGAATCGCCCCTCTCCGACATTATCCAGGTATACCCCCATGCCGGCGGTCCTGAAACGGTTCAGTACGCCCTGCAGAGACTCGCTGCGGCGCATCATGAAGTCACTACGCACTTCCAGAATGATATGCTCGGGGCTCACCCCTTGTCGTGAAAGCTGCGCCAGCCACTGCTCGGCCCGCTGCTGCTCCAGCTCCAGGCCGCTCAGGTTGATGCTGACCCGCCCTTGCCACTGATGAGCCTGCTGCCAGCAGTGGATCTGTCGCACCACCTCGTCAAACACCCAGTCGGCCAGCCGATTCCACAGACCCGCCGCCCCGACGGCCGGTAAAAACTGCGCCGGGTAGAGCACACCCAGCTCGGGGTGTCGCCAGCGCAGCAAGGCCTCCAGGCTGTTCCATCGATGACTGCCCAGTACCAGAGAGGGCTGGTACTCCAGATACAACTGTTGGCCCTCTATGGCCCGGGGCAAGTCTCCGGCCAGCCATTGCTGCAGTTCCAGCCGGGCAAATTGGGCCCTGTCGAACAGGCAGACTCGGGTCTTGCTATAGGTCTTGGCCTCATACATGGCGGTATCCGCATAGCGCAGCAGGGTCTCGAGCTCGACTCCGTGGTCGGGATAAAGGCTGACGCCTATGCTGGCCCCCACGCTCAGCTTGTGGTCTTCAACCTGCACCGGCGCCTCGATCCGTTCCAGCAGCTTGCCGGCCTTGTCCATCAGTGCCTGTTCCGTCATGGCGCCGCGCCATATCATCACGAATTCGTCACCACCGATGCGCGCCACCAGTTCATTGGGGCCAACCTGCTCCTGCAGTCGGACGGCCAGCGCCTTGAGCAGCTGATCGCCCACCCCGTGGCCGAAGCTGTCGTTGATCGGCTTGAAGCGGTCGAGGTCGATAAACAGCAGGGCCAGCTGCTCTTTTTGCTGCAAGGCCGCTTTGATCTTGCCGAACCAACTCAGCAGAAGAGCACGGTTGGCGGTACCGGTCAGAATATCGTGATGTGCCAGATAGCTAAGCTGATCTTCCGAACGCCGGAGCCGGCTGATGTCGTCCAGGATACCGATAATATGATTGACTCGTCCGCTCTTGTCCCGGATCAGGTGCAACATCAGTCGGTGGGTGGCTAATCGCCCCTCACGGGTATGATGTTGTACCTCTCCCTGCCAGTTCCCCTGTTGTTGCAGCCGCTGCCAGATTTCCCGATAGTAGCGACGATCGTGCAATTCCTCGTTGATATCGGTGATATGACAACCCTCGATATCGGCGGCATTCAGCTCGCTGAGTCGACAGAAGGCGGGATTGACTCCCACTACCCGGCCGCGGCCGTCCATCACCACTATTCCCTCTCGGGTATGCTGCATGATCTCCCGGGCCAGGGTCAGCGAGCGGTCGGCCAGCTCCCGCAGCCGGTCCGGACCGATCTGGTGCCAGTCAGCCGACGTTGTCCATAACACATTGCTGTGATCCATATCTGTGTTCTGCTGCTTGAATAAATGATATTGGCAGGCGCCGAGGTCTGTACCGCGAAGCCGATTCTGGGGGCGGTTATTTTTAATACTGTGACATCATATAGACTCAAACGAGAAATAAAAAGCCCGCAATATTATGCGGGCTTTTTAATATCAAAGGTTATTTACGATTTAACCGAGGTTTTTACGGGCGTTGCGGAAGATGCGCATCCAGCCGCCGTCTTCGCCCCAGCCATCCGGATGCCAGGAGTTGGCCACGGTGCGGAATACCCGCTCCGGGTGCGGCATCATGATGGTGACCCGACCGTCCTGGTTGCTGAGACCGGTAATACCGTTGGCCGAGCCGTTGGGGTTGAAGGGATAACGCTCAGTGGCCTGGCCGTGGTGGTCCACGAAACGCAGAGCCACGGTACCGCTGGCCTCGATGGCGTTAATGTCGGCATTGAGGGTCTGCACCCGGCCTTCACCATGAGACACGGCGATGGGCAGACGAGAGCCGGCCATGCCGGACAGGAACAGGCTGGGTGACTCCTGCACTTCCACCAGGCTGAAACGGGCCTCGAAGCGCTCGGAGGTGTTGCGGACGAAGTCCGGCCAGTGAGCGGCACCGGGGATCAGATCCCGCAGGCGAGACAGCATCTGACAACCGTTACAGACGCCCAGGGCAAAGCTGTCTTCACGGGCGAAGAAGGCTTCAAACTGAGCCCGCAGCGCCTCATTGAACAGCACCGACTTGGCCCAGCCGCCGCCGGCGCCCAGTACGTCACCGTAAGAGAAGCCGCCACAGGCAACCATGCCGGCAAACTCGTCCAGCCGGTAGCGCCCGCTTTGCAGATCGCTCATGTGCACGTCGACGGCGGCAAAACCGGCGCGGTCGAAGGCGGCCGCCATCTCCACATGGGAGTTGACGCCCTGCTCGCGCAGTATGGCCATGCGTGGGTGCACGCCTTTGGCGATAAAGGGTGCGGCTATGTCTTCCTTGGGATCGAAGCTGAGCGAGACCGACAGGCCGGGGTTACCCGCTTCAAGCTTGGCGTCGAACTCACTTTGAGCGCAGTCCGGGTTGTCGCGCAGGGCCTGCATCCGGTAGCTGGTCTCGGACCAGAGACGACGCAGCTCGGTGCGGGACTCGGCATAGACTTCCTCACCGGCAAAGAAAAAGCGCAGCTGGTCGTCCTGGTTCAGCTGACCGATGACATGGCTGCAGGCAGCCAGGCCATGACCGGCCAGACAGGTCAGCACCGCTTCCTTGTCTTCGCGGCGAACCTGCACGACCGCACCCAGTTCTTCGTTGAACAACACCGCCAGGCGATCGGCACCCAACAGGTCCAGCTCGATATCCAGCCCCGTGTTACCGGCGAAGGCCATTTCCGCCAGGGTAGCGAACAGGCCGCCGTCGCCCTTGTCGTGGTAGGCCAGCAACTTGTTGTCGGCGATCAGGGCCTGAATCGCGTAGAAAAAGCCTTTCAGCGCTTCGGGGCTGTCCAGATCGGCCGGCTTGTCACCCAGCTGACGATATACCTGCGCCAGAGCCGAGGCGCCCAGACGGTTCTTGCCGTTACCCAGATCGATAAGGATAAGGTCGGTATCGCCCAAATCGCTGCGCAGCCAGGGCGTGACGGTGGCACGCACGTCGTTTACCTTGGCAAAGGCGGTGATCACCAGAGACATCGGGGAGGTAACCGCCTTGTCTTCGCCGTTTTGCTGCCAGCGGGTCTTCATCGACATGGAGTCTTTGCCCACGGGTATGGTCAGTTCCAGTTCGGGACACAGCTCTTCGCCCACGGCCTTGACCGCTTCATACAAGCCGGCGTCTTCACCGGGGTGACCGGCGGCAGACATCCAGTTCGCGGACAGTTTGATGTGCTTGAGCTCACCGATGTCGGTGGCGGCGATGTTGGTGATGGCTTCCGCCACCGCCAACCGGGCCGAGGCCGCATAGTCGAGCAGGGCCACAGGGGCCCGCTCGCCCATCGACATCGCCTCACCGGCATAGGTGTCGAAGGCGGCAGCGGTCACGGCGCAATCAGCCACCGGCACCTGCCAGGGACCAACCATCTGATCCCGTGCCACCAGACCGGTGACGGTACGGTCGCCGATGGTGATAAGGAAGCCTTTGTCGGCCACGGTCGGCAGTGTCATGACCCGCTCGGCCGCTTCCTTGAGATCGATACCGCTTAACTCCAGCGCCGGGCTCTGGTGTTGGGCCGTAGTGACATCACGCTGCATCTTGGGCGCTTTGCCCAGCAACACTTCCAGCGGCATGTCGATGGGCTGATTGTCGAAATGTTCGTCGTGCAGGCTCAGATGCGGCTCGGCGGTGGCTTCGCCGACCACGGCAAAAGGCGCGCGCTCGCGGCGACAGATGGCTTCAAATTCGGCCATGCGATCGTCCGCCACCGACATCACGTAACGTTCCTGGGACTCGTTACACCAGATTTGCAGCGGGCTCATGCCCGGCTCGTCGTTGGGAATATTACGCAGCTCGAAGCGACCGCCACGGCCACCGTCGTTGACCAGCTCGGGCATGGCATTGGACAAACCGCCCGCGCCCACATCGTGGATAAACTGGATAGGGTTGTTCTCACCCATGGCCCAGCAACGGTCGATCACTTCCTGACAGCGACGCTCCATTTCCGGGTTGTCCCGCTGTACCGAGGCAAAATCCAGGTCTTCGCTCGACTGACCGGAGGCCATGGAGGAAGCGGCACCACCGCCCAGACCGATGTTCATCGCCGGGCCACCCAGCACCACCAGTTTGGCACCGACGGTGATCTCGCCCTTCTGTACGTGTTCGCCACGAATGTTGCCCAGACCACCAGCCAGCATGATGGGCTTGTGATAGCCGCGCACTTCTTCGCCGTTGAAGCTGGAGACCTTCTCTTCAAAGGTACGGAAGTAACCAAGCAGGGCCGGACGACCGAATTCGTTGTTGAAAGCCGCACCGCCCAGGGGACCCTCGATCATGATGTCGAGAGGGCTCACGATACGCTCTGGCTTGCCGAAGTCCTGTTCCCAGGGGCGGGCATAGCCCGGTATCTTCAGGTTGGAGACGCTGAAGCCCACCAGACCGGCCTTGGGCTTGGAACCGCGACCGGTGGCACCTTCGTCACGGATTTCACCGCCGGAGCCGGTGGCCGCGCCCGCGTAAGGTGAAATGGCTGTGGGGTGGTTGTGGGTTTCCACCTTCATCAGGATGTGAATATCTTCCTGATGGTAGCGATATTCGCCAGACTCGGCGTTGGCAAAGAAACGACCGGCGGTTGAACCGGTCATTACGGCCGCGTTGTCTTTATAGGCAGACAGCACATGCTCGGGCGTCTGCTCGAAGGTGTTCTTGATCATCTTGAACAGCGACTTGGGCTGATCGACACCGTCGATGGTCCAGTCGGCATTGAAAATCTTGTGGCGACAATGCTCGGAGTTGGCCTGAGCGAACATGTAGAGTTCGATATCGTTGGGGTTACGGCCCAGGGCGGTAAAACCGTCAAACAGATAATCGATTTCGTCCTCGGCCAGTGCCAGCCCCATGCGCACGTTGGCCTCGGCCAGAGCGTCTCGGCCACCGGCCAGAATATCTACCGCAGTCACCGGCGCCGGCTCTGCTTCAGCAAAGAGGCAACTGGCATCTTCCAGCGTATCCAGGGTCACTTCGGTCATACGATCGTGCAGCATGGCCGTGACCGCATCCACTTCGGCGGCACTGGGAGTACGCTCGAAGCTCAGATAATAGGAGATGCCGCGCTCAATGCGCTTGACCTGAGTCAGACCACAGTTACGCGCGATATCGGTGGCTTTACTGGACCAGGGAGAAAGAGTGCCGGGACGGGGGGTAACGACCACCAGCAGACTGCCGGCGGCGGGCGTAATGCCCTGAGCGGGGCTGTCGAGCAGCTGGCTCAGGGTTTGTCGACTGTCGGCCTCGAGGTTGGCGTTCAGCGCAACAAAGTGCACATATTCGGTTTCGATGGCGGCCAGCGGCAGATTTAGCTGCTGGGCGCGGCGAACCAGGGCCCGGGTTCTGAAACCGGATAAGGCCGGTGAGCCTCTCAGTATTTCCATAGTGGCAATTCTCAAAGCGTGAGTGAATGGGGGGTTGAGAAATTGGCGGTATTATAGGTTTACACCCCAGCCCTGTCGACGCCCATTTCCGGGACCTTATCCCGCAGAACGCGCCGAAAAGCACAGGCATTGCCTGACGAAGTGGTCAACTTCTGCTATAAAATGCCGATTGTATTGAGTGAGGACTCGCTTTTGCGCCTGATACTGATGCTTTTCAGAGCCCCCCTGTTGCTGAGTTTACTGGCCCTGGGCGGCTGCGACGTTCACGAAAAAAACCAGACCCAGCAAGAACAGATCCAGGCCCGTGGTGCCTTGCGGGTCGGCACCCTCTATCATCCGCTCTATTACTTTTTGCGCGACGATCAGGAAGAAGGGCTGGATTACGAGCTGGCGCGACTCTTTGCCGACTCGCTGGACGTAGAGCTGACCATGGTCCCGGCCTATAGCCTGGACGAGCTCTTTGCCCTGCTCGACACGGGCAAGGTCGACATGCTGGCCGCCGGCATGACCATCACCCCACAGCGGCGCCAGCAGTACCGTTTTGGCCCCAGCTATTACGACATCGCTCAGACTCTGGTGTATCGAAAGGGAAGCTCCCGCCCCCGGGACCCCAGCCAGGTCGAGGGCGAAATTCGGGTGCTGGCAGGCTCAAGTCAGGCCGAATCGCTGCACAGCCTGCAGCTGGAATTGCCGGAGCTGCACTGGGAAACCCGCCGAGACACTGACGCGGAAGACCTGCTGCGCCAGGTTGCCGAAGGACGGGCCGACTATACGCTGGTGTCCGATATTCTGCTGGCCCGCACCCAGCGCTATTACCCTAATATAGAGGCCGCCTTTACTCTGGGAGAGCCACAACCTGTAGCCTGGGTACTGGACCAGCGCACCGACGACAGCCTGCTCGGCCAGATGCTGACCTTTTTCGACCAGCAACAGGCCGCCGGCACCCTGGCGCGACTGAATGAAAAATACTTTGGTCATGTGCAGAGCTTCGATTACGTCGATACCCGCACCTTCTTGCGCCGGACGGAAACCATACTGCCCAGCTATCAGCCGTTGTTTGAACGTTATGCGGGGGAGCTGGACTGGCGCCTGTTGGCGGCCATCAGCTATCAGGAGTCGCATTGGGATCCAGAAGCCCGCTCCTATACCGGCGTGCGCGGCATGATGATGCTGACCGAAGATACCGCCAGACAGGTGGGTGTTTCCGACCGGCTGGATCCGGAGCAAAGCATTCGTGGCGGCGCCAGTTATCTGTCGTCACTGATGGACCGGTTGCCGGACGCGATTCCCGAAGATGAACGGGTCTGGTTTGCACTGGCCGCCTACAACATCGGCCTGGGGCATCTGCTGGATGCCCGCCGGCTGACCAGACTGCGCGAACAGGATCCCGACTCCTGGGCCGCAGTAAAGGAAAACCTGCCGCTGTTGCATCAGCCCAAGTGGTACAGCAAAACCCGCTACGGTTATGCCCGGGGCCGGGAGACACGGCAGTTTGTTAATAATATCCGGCAGTATTATCAAAGCCTGCTGTGGAAAGATAACCCAGGCACAGACCCGGGCCTGACCGCCCAGCATGAAAACTTACCGGCAGAACCGGAAACTTAACAATAATGTCACTTTACCCGGGCGGCACAACCTGATATCTAGTGCAGTAACACCGCACTATGTCGTCGACAGCCTAATATGCCGCCGACGGTGCGGTATCGGTTTAAAGAGGAATTCACCATGTTGAAACGAAGACGTACCTTACTGAAGCAGCGCAAGCCGGCAAGCTGGTCACCCCGCCGCAAGATACTACTGCAAGATGTTCGCCGCAAAATACTGCGCCGTAACAATACCTATTTTCTGACCCCAATCGACGTCGAGTCGGCGGCCTGACGCCGCCGTCATCTCTCGTTGATACGCCATGACCTGCCTGGCCATGAACTATCAACGAATCATTAACTACCAGGCATTAACCATTAACGTACCGTAATCACCCCACACTTGGCGCTGTGACTCACCTTGTGTGACACACTGCCCATCATCAAGCCAGCCAAATCTCCCAGTCCACGACAGCCCATGACGATCACATCGACCCCGAGGGACTTGGACTCTTGTATGATGGCGCGCGCCGGCTCACCTCGTGCTACATGAGTCTGAACATTGGTTGCGCCGAGTTTTCGGGCCTCGGCTTCGGCACCGGCGATAACTTTCTTGCCGGCCGCACTCATCTCCTTGAGTTCATCTCCGATGGCAACGGCACCGATACCCCATATCAGGGTCGCTTCGTGCGGCAATACTTCGGGAACATGCAGAATATGTATCACAGCATCATCCTGACGAGCCAGGTGGCAGGCCAGTGTCAGCGCCTTTTTGCTATGCTCCGAGCCGTCCACGGCCACCAATAGTGATTTATACATGTTTTCCTCCATGGTCCATAAAATCCCCCTCCAGTACAGGGCAAGGGATAGTCCTTATATCCATACTAGACCAAGAACTTTACGTGAGGGGTGAAGCGGGAGGGGTGAAGGGTGAAGGGTGAAGGCTTGTTTTCCACCTCACACCTATCCCCTCACCTTTCTAATAACAAAACGCCGGCTGAGCCGGCGTTTGAATGGTTATTTTTTCTTGTTGAAGCGCATCATGCGTTTACGTTTACGCATCTGGGTTTCGGTCAGCTTGTTCTTGATGCCCTCAAAGGGGTTAGCACCTTCATTAAACTCTACCCGGATCGGGGTGCCCATCACCTGCAACGAACGACGGAAGTAGTTGATCAGGTAACGCTTGTAAGACTCCGGCAAATCCTTGACCTGGTTGCCGTGCACTATGATGCGCGGCGGATTATAACCACCCGCATGGGCGTACTTGAGCTTGACCCGGCGGCCCCGCACCAGCGGCGGCTGGTGATCGTCCTGCGCCATCATCATGATACGGGTCAGCATGGAGGTATTGACCCGCTTGGTGGCCGATTGATACGCCTCCACCACGGAGCCGAACAGATTGCCCACACCACTGCCGTGCAGCGCCGAGATAAAGTGCAGACGAGCAAAGTCGATAAAGCCGAGGCGACGATCCAGCTCACGCTTGATGTCTTCCTTCACGTCCTGATTCAGGCCATCCCACTTGTTGACTGCCAGCACTATACTGCGACCGGCGTTGAGCACGAAGCCCAGCAGGTTGAGATCCTGATCGGAAATTCCCTCGTGGGCATCCAGTACCAGTAGCACCACGTTGGCGTCTTCAATCGCCTTCAGGGTCTTGATCACCGAAAACTTTTCGACGGTTTCGTGCACCTTGCCCCGACGTCGTACCCCGGCGGTATCGATCAGTATGTAGTCCTGCTCGTCCCGCTTCATCGGAATATAAATCGAGTCGCGCGTGGTGCCCGGCATGTCGTACACAACCACCCGGTCTTCACCGAGAATGCGGTTGGTCAGGGTAGACTTACCCACGTTGGGGCGACCGACGATGGCCAGCTTGATCGGCAGATCTTCGAACGGCACCGCCTGTGCTTCATCAATCTTGTCCATCGCCGCGATAACGCTATCGATGTCGTCGCCGTCGAAGTCCACTTGATCGAAATCGAATTCATCGGCTTCGGCAGCTCCCTCTTCAGCTTGCGCTTCGGCTTCTGCCACAGCCGCCAGCTCTTCCAGCTGGGGAGCCAGTGCGGTTTCCAACAGGCTCAGCACGCCCCGGCCATGGGTGGCGGCGATGGGATACAGGTCGCCAAGGCCCAGCTGATAAAATTCGCTGACGGCAGAATCGGCATCGATACCGTCTGTTTTATTCACCACCAGCAGGGTGTATTTCTGGCAGCGACGCAGGTGTGCGGCGATGGCTTCATCGGCCGAGGTCAGGCCGGCGCGGGCATCGACCATAAACAGCACCACGTCCGCTTCATCGATGGCCGCCAGCGACTGCTCGGCCATTTTCAGCTCTATGCCTTCTTCGGTACCGTCGATACCGCCGGTGTCAACCACGATAAATTCCAGCTCGCCAATCTTGGCCTGGCCATATTTACGGTCCCGGGTCAGGCCGGGAAAGTTCGCCACCAGCGCGTCCCGGGTACGGGTCAATCGGTTAAACAGGGTGGATTTGCCCACATTGGGGCGGCCCACCAGAGCCACTACTGGCATCATAAAATCAGTCTCCAAAAAACAATAACGGCTCCTGATCCGAGATCAGGAGCCGGTGTGTCACTTCCGCCGGGATCAAGGCTGGCCGATGGCCACCAAGTCTCCGCCGCGGCTTTGCACATAAAGGGTATCGCCGGCTACGACAGGCGCCACATACAACCCATCACTGTCGATACGCTGCAACGATTTGAGCACGCCGCTTTGACGATCAAACCAGTACAGATAGCCCTCACCATCGCCTGCCACCAGATAATCACCGAACACCGCCGAGGCGGTCAGCTGGCGATTTTCCAACTCGGTATTCGACCATAACTCCATGCCACTACGCGCATCCACCGCAAACAGATGACTGCGGCTGTCGCTGATATAGAGCTGGCGACCATCGGTACTCAGATCCTGAGAGCCCTGATACTGGCGCTTCCACAATTCTTGCCCCGAAATCAGCTGATGGGCGGTCAATTGGCCATTATAAGCGATAGTGAACAGGATATCGCCCAGAATCACCGGTTTCGCGGCCACATCGACCATGCGTTCCAGCTCGGTGGCGCCGCGAGGGCTGGCGATACGGGTATCTCGCACCGGCTGACCATTGGCCAGTAGCGCCACGCCCAGACGGCCATCGGCCCGGCCGTAGAGCACGGCGCCGCCGACCGTAACCGGCGTGGCCATGCTGCGCAGAGTCAGGCTGGGCTGTTCGTTACGCAACTGCCACTGCTGCTCGCCACTAACAGCATCCAACGCCACCAGATTACCGGCGCTGGTATGTACCACCACCTTGCCTTCGTCTACCGCCGGGGCGGCCAGCACCTCGCCGGGCACCTCGCGGGTCCAGAGCACTTTGCCATCAGACTGTGATACCGCATAGACGACGCCGTTCTCTGAGCCGAAATAGAGATTGCCGTAGGCGGCGGTCAGGCCACCTGAGATACGCGGGCTGCGCTGGTTCTCGTTGATGTCCAGCTTGTCCAGTCGCAGCTTCCACTGTCGATCACCACTGTCGCGCGCATAGGCGGCCAGTACCCCGTCCCGGGAAGCGGCGAATACCCGATCACCGTCGACCACGGGGCTCAGTTGGGAATAGAAGTCACCGACGCCATTGCCGACCGAGGTCGACCAGCGTGCTTTGGTATCCAGGGTATTCTTGATTTCAGGCAAGGGACTTGCCGGTGCCACCGGAGAGGAGCTGGAACAGGCGCTCAGGCCCAGTCCCAACACCAGCGGTAACATCAGGATCAACTGTTTACGCATGCTCATTCCTCGTCGCTCAGCTCGGCAGACACCGCCAGGTTGTCGAGTTTCAGCTGCAGACCCGGATTATTGGTCAGCCCGCCTGCATCCCGCGCCGCGCGATAGGCGTCCCGCGCGTCATCGACGTTGCCTTCGGCCATAAAGACATCGCCCTGAATTTCGCTGCGCTGGGCACCGAAGGCGTCGGCCTCGATGGCGTCAATATAGGACTGGGCCCCGGCCAGCTCGTTCTGCGCCAGCATCACCCGGGCCAGGCGCAGGCGAATGGTATCGCTCAGGGCCGCATCCTTGGTGCCGGCCAGAGCCAGCTCCAGCTGTTGTTGAGCGAGATCCAGCTTGTTGGCCTTGACCGCCTCGGCCGCCAGCAGCAAAGCCGCCAGTTCACCGTAGCTGTTACCCTGGTTCTGCTCGACAAAGGCCGCGGTATCGTCGAAGGCTGCGGGGCCTTTACTCGCCAGTTGCTCGCTTATCTGAGCGAAGGCGTCGGCACCGGCGGCACGTGTCTCAATCTGATGACTCTGGTAGTAACGCCAGCCAAACAAACCACCCAGGCCAATGACGGCGCCCAGGATGATGGACTTGCCATACTCCATCCACCAGCGCTTGAGGGTCTCGAGTTGCTGCTCTTCCGTCGCGTTGATATCCACTTAGATCCCCTTCTTGAGCTGTTCAATCATGTCGTTAACCGCCAGCGTTTGTTGCTCGCCCTGGCCGCGCAGATACTTGACCGTCACTTCACCACGGGCAATTTCATCTTCGCCCAGGATCAGTGCGATGCCCGCCCCGCTCTTGTCGGCCCGCTTCAGCTGCTTCTTGAAGTTGCCGCCGCCACAGTGGCTCATCACCCGCAGGCCCGGCAGCTGATCACGCAGCTGCTCGGCCAGGGCAAAACCCGCCACCTGACTGTTGTCGCCCATCATCGCCAGATACACATCGGCCAGCGCCGGCTGTGCTTCTACCAAATTGAGGGTGTCCAGCAGCAGCACCAGACGCTCCATGCCCATGGCAAAACCAACGGCGGGCGTGGCCTGGCCACCCAACTGCTCGACCAGACCATCGTAGCGGCCGCCGCCACAAACTGTACCCTGGGAGCCCAGGCTCTCAGTGACCCATTCGAACACGGTCAGGTTGTAATAGTCCAGACCACGCACCAGACGCGGGTTGATTTCAAAGCCGATACCGGCTGACGTCAGCAGCGCCTTCAATCCCTCGAAGTGGGCTCGGGTCTGCTCACCGAAGTAGTCGCCGAGTACCGGCGCATCTTGCAACAGGGCCTGAACTTGTGGGTTCTTGCTGTCCAGCACCCGCAGGGGGTTGGTATACAGTCGGCGCTGGCAGTCTTCGTCCAGCTTGTCTTTATGCTGCTCCAAATACGTCACCAGTGCCTGACGGTATTCAGCACGCTCTTCGGGCTGGCCCAGGCTGTTCAGCTGCAGCGTGAGATGCTCGCTGACGCCAAGCTGTTTCCACAGCCGGGCGGTGAGCATGATCAGCTCGGCGTCGATATCCGGCCCCTGCAGACCGAAGACCTCTACCCCAAACTGATGGAACTGACGATAACGGCCCTTCTGGGGACGTTCGTAGCGGAACATGGGGCCCATGTACCACATGCGTCGTTCCTGGTTGTAAAGCAGACCGTGCTCGATACCGGCGCGCACACAGCCGGCGGTGCCTTCGGGTCTCAGGGTCATGCTGTCGCCGTTGCGATCGTCGAAGGTATACATTTCCTTTTCGACCACGTCGGTGACTTCACCGATGGCCCGCTTGAACAGACCGGTGACTTCCATGATGGGCATGCGTACTTCGGCGTAACCATAGGCACGCATAAGGTCACGCAGTACCGCTTCTGCCTGTTGCCAGGCCGGCGTCTGTTCCGGCTGGCAGTCGTTCATTCCACGAATTGCTTGAATCTGTTTGGCCACGAAAATATCTCTATGGTTGACGGCTTAAAATAAATTGAATGCTAATCGGTCTGGAATCAAAAGAGTGTTAGCTGTTTGAAGAGGCGGAGCACGCCAGCAGCAGGAGGCACACCGACACGCCGTAAACCCATCCCTGGGGGCTCGGACATGCCATCCCTGGCATGTCACGGTCGGCTTGGCCACCCTGCTGCCGGCGTTCGGCCCGGCACCCAGTCTGACGCCCCGCCTCAGTCTTTGGCCTGCACCGGAATACGGACGGCCGGATCCATCATCGCTACCTTGGCCCTGATGCGGCTTTCCAGCTCGTCCACCAGATTGGCGTTATCGAGCCGACCCACGCGCTCGCCGCCGTCGTAGAGGGCGCTCTTGCGCTGGGCGCCGGCCAGACCAATATCGGAAATCAGGGCTTCACCGGGGCCGTTGACCACACAGCCGATAATGGACACGTCCATCGGCACCACTATGTCTTCGAGCCGGCTTTCCAGCTCGTTGACGGTGCTGATCACATCAAACTCCTGACGGGAGCAGGACGGACAGGCGATAAAGTTGATGCCCCGGGCACGGATACGCAGGGATTTGAGAATATCGAAACCGACCTTGATCTCTTCTACCGGATCGGCGGCCAGCGAAATACGCAGGGTGTCACCGATGCCCTCGGCCAGCAGCATGCCCAGACCGATGGCGGACTTGACCGCGCCACTGCGAAAACCACCGGCTTCGGTAATCCCCAGGTGCAACGGCTGCTCTATCTGACGGGCCAGCTCCCGGTAGGCGCCAACGGCCAGAAACACATCCGAGGCCTTGACGCTGACCTTGAACTGATCGAAGTTGAGCCGGTCCAGAATTTCGACATGACGCAGGGCCGATTCCACCAGCGCCGCCGGGGTTGGCTCGCCATATTTTTCCTGCAGATCCTTTTCCAGCGAGCCGCCGTTAACACCGATACGAATGGGGATGCCCTTGTCCCGGGCACAGTCCACCACGGCCCGAATTCGGTCTTCACGACCGATGTTGCCCGGATTGATACGCAGACAATCGGCACCATATTCGGCCACCTGCAGGGCGATGCGATAATCGAAGTGAATATCGGCCACCAGCGGCATAGTAGTGCCGGCCCGGATCAGCTTGAAGGCCTCCGCCGCCTCCATGGTCGGCACCGATATCCGTACTATGTCTGCACCGGCCTTTTCCACCGCCCGGATCTGGGCCAGAGTGGCCGCCACATCCGTGGTCAGGGTATTGGTCATGGTCTGGACGCTGATGGGGGCATCTCCCCCCACCAGCACGGAGCCAACGCGAATTTGTTTGGACAGGCGACGAACGATGGGGGTTTCATGTAGGGACATCATTTACTCTTGCTTTAATCAGGATTTCGGTACGGTCAGCCGGGCTACCCGGCCGGCGCTAAAGGAGGACAGATCCACCGCCTTGTTCATATACTCGACGCTGGCGGCATGGGGCGCGCCCAGGATCAGACGAAAGGGCGGCTCACCTTTCAGGCTAAGGGCCTGCCGGGCTTTTTGCACCCCTTCGGCCAGTACACGACCACGGCCGTCGGTCACCTTGATCCAGCAATCGTCGGTGAAATTCATGGCCAGTAGCCGGGGGTCGGCCGCCGGCGTTTCGGTTTCGACAATGGTAGCAACGGCCGGTGCGGCCGTGGGCTCGGTCACTTCGGCCGTTTTCTCATCTATTGCGGCAACGGGCGCCAGGGTGTCCGGAGTCGCCTCCACCGTGGTATCGGCGTCATCCGTTATCGGGGCGGCCGGAAGCGTCAACTGGGGCGCAACCACGGGAATGTCCGCCTCTGGGGCCGGCTCCTCCTGTTGCTGGACGTTAGGATCCAGGCCAGGTTCCATGTAGTTGACGCCGCTGTCCTGCCACCACCAGTAAACCAGTGATCCCAGCAGGCCAAGCAGCACCAGCCAGCTGATCCGCTTGAGCCAGTTGTCGCTGGCCTGTTGCCGGGTCTTTCTGGAAAAGCTCTGCATGGGGGCGGCGGCCTTGATTTGCTCGATGCCACTCATGCCGTCGAAGGCGGCCAGCACCTCCTGCTCCTTGACGCCCACCACCTTGGCATAAGCTTTTACGTAGCCACGCAGAAAGGTGAGAGCAACCCCGGCCTTGTATTGATCGCCGTCGATGGACTCAATCACCGCCAGCCTTAAATTAAGACGACGGGCCACTTCGGCCTGGGTCCAGCCTTTGGCTTCCCGGGCCTCACGCAACAGGGCCCCGGGGCCGGCCGTTGTTACTGGTTCTGGTTCAGCCTGAGGCTGTGGGTCTGCTTCGTTAATAGTCATTTGATAGGAATCGCCTGGCCTGTTCTGAATCCGGAAATAACCGTACCAGCTCGGCACCAGCCAGCCGGGCTTGCGCCACACTGCCTTGTGCCTCTGCGGTACGCACTGTTAACCATAAACTCTGTGCATTGGGCTGATGCTCGTCCCGGTAGCGGGCAAGATATTCGAGCGCACCACCGTCATCCCCCTGCTCTGCCAGTAGCTCAGCCGCCCCCAGCAGGGCTTTCGATCTGTTCGGACTGTATTCCAGTGCTCGCCTGAAATAGTCGAGTGCGACCTCTGATTTTCCATGTCGTATGGCGCACATGGCCGCATTTTCGTAGCTGTCTGCCACCTGCACATAGCCAGATGACACTATCGCCCTTCTGAACATCGCATCTGCTTCATCGAAACGTTCCCGACCACACAGAAAAACGCCGTAATTGTTCAGTCCATCGCCATGGTTGGGATCCAGCCTCATCACCTGGCGGTAACTGTTCTCTGCCTGTTCAAAATCGGACACCGACTGATAAAACCAGGCCCGAGCAAGATGAACATCTGCACTGCGAGGATCCTGAGCCAGGGCTCGGTCAAGATTAAACTTGGCCTGCTCCGCATCCCCCCGCCGTAAATATGCCAAACCAAGATTCATTCGAGTTAAAGCCGCTTCCGACGGCTTGAACATCACTTCCCGGGACTGACGTCCATCAGATAAATAAGTGGTTTCATGAACACAACCACTCAGGATGGCTCCCATCAGTAACGCCGGCAACAGAGTAAGCGTTTGCATTCCCTTTACACCAATGGTTTTATTCTTAAACCATTGTGACGGATATACTTTGTTCCTGCATCCGTTTTTTCATGGTGCGCTTGGTCCGGTCGATAACATCCCCTACCAGCTGACCACAGGCGGCATCGATATCATCGCCGCGGGTCTTGCGAATGGTAACGGTATTGCCATATTGCATCAGCACCTTGTTGAAGCGATCGATACGGCTGTTGCTCGGTTTTTCGTAATCGTTACCCGGGAAGGGGTTGAACGGGATCAGGTTGATCTTGCAGGGCAGATCCTTGAGCAGCTCGGCCAGCTCATGGGCATGCTGCATGTCGTCGTTGACATGATCGAGCAGCACGTACTCGATGGTGACCTTGCCGTGGTTGGCATTGGACTTGGAAATGTAGCGACGCACGCTGTCGAGCAGGGTGGCAATATTGTACTTGTCGTTGATCGGCATGATTTCGGAACGCAGCTTGTCGTTCGGTGCATGCAGCGAAACCGCCAGTGCCACGTCAATCATGTCGCCCATCTTGTCCAGCGCCGGCACCACACCGGAGGTAGACAGGGTCACCCGGCGCTTGGACAGACCAAAGCCAAAGTCTTCCAGCATCAGGCGCATCGCCGGCACCACGTTGTTCAGGTTGAGCAGCGGCTCGCCCATGCCCATCATTACCACATTGGTGATCGGCTTGCGGCCCGAGTCACGCACAAAACCCACCCGGCTGGCGGCACGCCACACCTGGCCGATGATCTCGGACACCTTGAGGTTACGGTTGAAGCCCTGCTGGGCGGTAGAACAGAATTTGCAGTCCAGGGCACAGCCGACCTGAGAAGACACGCACAGGGTGGCTCTGTCACCATCGGGAATATAGACGGTTTCCACTTCCTGACCGCCGACCTGCATGGCCCACTTGATGGTGCCGTCGGCGGATTTTTTCTCGACGCTGATTTCCGGCGCACGGATCTCGGCCCGCTGTTGCAGCTTGCCGCGCAGCACCTTGTTGATATTGGTCATCTGCTCGAAGTCGTCACAACCGAAGTGATAGATCCATTTCATCACTTGATCGGCACGGAAGGGCTTCTCGCCCAGTTCACTGAAGAACGCACGCATGCCGTCACGATCCAGATCCAGCAGGTTTACTTTTGTTTCACTCATCGGTTGCCTCTCGCTTTCTGACCAGAGCCCACAGGGCGCGAAATTGTACAGAATTTAGCATGCGGTTGCCAGTAATGGCACTCTGACCGCTGCGAAAGCCACCTAAATAAAAAGGTGTCGACAGATGGCAGGCACAAAAAAAGGAGCCGAAGCTCCTTTTTATTCACCTGACGTTATCCCTTAGCGGGTACGCGGGCACACTTCTTCGTCGCTGAAGAAATAAGCGATTTCGCGCGCGGCAGAAGCGGCGGCATCGGAGCCGTGTACGGCGTTTTCGTCGATGCTGTCGGCGTAGTCTGCACGCAGGGTACCGGCCAGAGCGTCGGCCGGGTTGGTGGCGCCCATGATTTCACGGTGACGCAGTACGGCGTTCTCGCCTTCCAGAACCTGAACCATTACCGGGCCGGAAGTCATGAAGCTAACCAGAGCCTTGAAGAAAGGACGCTCGCTGTGCTCGGCGTAGAAACCTTCAGCCTGTTCCTGGCTCAGGTGTACCATTTTGGCGGCAACGATTTTCAGGCCGGCAGTTTCAAAACGGTGATAGATGGCACCGATCAGGTTCTTTGCTACGGCATCAGGCTTGATGATGGAAAAAGTACGTTCGATAGCCATGTGTGTTCCTTAAATAATCAATAGGATAGAATAAACGCGCGGAATTATACGTAAAGCCGGCTCAAGTTAACACCATTGCCGGGTAATTTAATTGCACCTATCGTTGGCCAAAGGTTGGTGCATAGACTATCGGACAAAGGGCCCGAGCTCAGAGGCAACACAGCCGCCTTCCACGACACGCCATGGGCTAAGGCCATCTGCGCTTGGCGATGGCTGCAAACATTCACAGGATGTTTGGTCCATCACCAAACTTGATGCAGGCAGCAAGCTGCCCCCTGAGGGCTCGGGAAATGCCATCTGACCGCCAGGGAGGGCGGGAATGCCGGAACGGCAGGAGCATTTTCCGGCCATGGCATTTCACGGTCGTGGTAGTCGATCTCTGTTGCCTCTTCTCGAGCACCGAGTTATCTGTAGATGACGTCAACAGGCAACGCCTTGGCATCTGGGAGGATAAAGGGACCTGCTCAGCCGACCATCACATGACAGGGCCAACAAAAGCTCCTGCAATGTTGGCACTCCCGCCGTCCTTGGCGGTCGGATGTCATGTGTTGAGCGTCACATGGAAGTGCTTGAAGCGAGTCGGTGGAGCGGGCCCTTTGTCCGACCTTTACAGAGCAACCGAATAGATCAGTTATTTAAGCTGCTTGGTATTAGTCGATGCCTGCGCATACCTGGGCCAGCATGGCGGCGATGGTGCGCACTCCGTGGCCCTTGCCACCGGCTGCCCACAGATCGTTGGCCGACTTCTGGTAAGAACCGGCCAAGTCCATGTGTACCCACTGGCAGCCGCTTTCCGGTACGAAGCGCGATAGGAAGGCCGCCGCAGTGGAGGCCCCGGCCATGCCTTCGCCGCCATGAATATTGGCCATGTCGGCAAACGAAGAGGTCAGCTGGCCCACGTGGAATGGCTCCAGCGGCAGATGCCAGGCTTTTTCATACTCGGCTCTGGCCGCCTGTACCGTGCTCTGGGCCAATGCTTCGTCCATGCTGAACACGGCGTTGTAATCCCGGCCCAGCGCCATCTTGGCGGCGCCGGTCAGGGTAGCCGCATCCAGGATAAAGGGCGCACCGGTGGCGCTGGCCGCCAGCAGACCGTCGGCCAGTACCAGGCGGCCTTCCGCATCGGTGTTGAGGATCTCGACCGTGATGCCGTTCTTGTAGGTGAGGATGTCACCCAGCTTGAAGGCATGGCCGGAGACCAGGTTTTCGGCACAGCACAGGAACAGCTTGACCCGCTGCTTCAGGCCGCGCTGAATGGCCAGCGCCAGGGCGCCGGTCACGGTGGCGGCGCCGCCCATGTCGGACTTCATCACCGACATGCCGTCGGACGACTTGAGGCTGTAACCGCCGGAGTCGAAGGTAATGCCCTTGCCCACCAGCGCCGCGGCGACCGGCGCATTGGCTTCGCCAGTCGGGTTGAAGTCCAGCTCCAGCAGGGTGGGCGGACGTTCGCTGCCCCGGCCGACTTCATAGATACCCACATAACCCAGATCCCTGAGCTGCTCGCCGCTATAGGTGCGGTAGGTGACCGCACTGGGGGCCAGCGATTGAATGAACTTGCCCGCTTCGGCTGCCAGGAAGGCAGGATAAACCTCTTCCGGGGTGCCGTTGATCATTTTCCGTACCCAGCGAGACGAGGTGTTGCGTGCCTCAAGCTCGGTCAGCTCATCCGCCGCCATCTCGCCCCATTCCAGCTGCTGTCCGCCACGAGCGTTGTAGAAGCCCTGGGCAAAGGCCCAGCGACTTTCCAATTGCCAGCCATCTCCGCTCAGCCGTACCGCCTTGATGCCCATTGCATCGAGCTTGCGCCCCGCCTGTTGCGCCTTGCGCTCCTGTTCGGCGGCGTTGGGCACATGCACCCGGGCTTCATCATCCTTAAAACTCAACAATGCCTTGTCTCCCCACTGGGCTGGGGCGTTTTCGGCACAGAGCACGACATTCATCATTGCTGGCATGGTCATTCCTTGTTCTGTTGACAGAAAAACGGAAAAAGCCACAGAAGAACTGTGGCCTCAAAACAGCGGTAAGCGTTGAGCTAGAAGCTGTAAGTCACACAATCGCGGCTGAATGAGCTGCGATGTGTTTGTCAATTCCGCGAAACTTGAAGGTTTGCGCCGAAAGAATCGCCGCCTGAAAAACCAACAACCATAAGCCCAAATCCACCAACCACTCGGGCAGCTTACGGCTTCAAGCTTTATTCATATTCATCCATCCAGACCATGATGATGGCCTCGAGGATGCGTTCGCTGGAATGGGCTGGATCGTCGTCAAAGTCTTCCAGCTCGCAGATCCACTGATGCAAGTCGGTAAAGCGCACCGTTTTGGGATCCGTCTCCGGATAAGCCTCCATCAGCTCTAGTGCGATGTCACGACTGTCAGTCCATTTAAGACTCATACACCCTCCTGATCAATGGCCTTCGGATACCATGTTCACGGTATATTTGGGGATTTCGACCACCAGATCCTCTTCACTGACCCGGGCCTGGCATCCCAGGCGCGACTCGGGCTCGAGTCCCCAGGCCTTGTCCAGCATATCGTCTTCCAGCTCGCAGCTTTCTTCCAGCGAGTCGAAGCCCTCCCGCACTATGACATGACAGGTAGTACAGGCACAGGATTTTTCACAGGCGTGCTCAATGTCGATACCATTGCGCAGGGCCACGTCCAGTACGGTTTCACCCAGCTTGGCCTCGAGCGCGGCCCCTTCGGGGCACAGCTCGGCATGGGGCAGAAAAACTATCTTCGGCATCGTTACACCTTATCCACACGTTGACCGGCCAGCGCCCGGCGAATGGAGGCATCCATGCGGCGGGCGGCAAAATCGGCCGTTTGCTTATCGGTTTCTTCTATCGCCACCTTGATGGCGGCCAGATCCTGCCCTTCGGCGCTGCGCTGCAGCGACTCGACACAAGCCAGGATATCGGCACGTTCCTGCTCGTTGAGCAATTCGTCACCGTCGGTGGCCAGGGCACTGATGATATTTTCAATCACCCGCGCCGCTTCCACTTTCTGTTCGGCCAGCATGCGGGCATCGATATCTTCTTTGGCATGTTCAAAAGACGCGGTCAGCATGGTGGCGATATCTGCTTCGTTCAGCCCGTAAGAGGGTTTCACCTCGATGGCGGCCTGTACCCCGGAGGACTTTTCCATGGCGCTGACCGACAAAAGACCGTCTGCATCCACCTGAAAGGTCACGCGAATATGGGCGGCACCGGCGGCCATAGGCGGAATATCGGTCAGGTTGAAGCGAGCCAGGGAGCGACAGTCGGCCACAAGCTCGCGTTCACCCTGCACCACATGAATGGCCATGGCGGTCTGACCGTCCTTGAAGGTGGTGAATTCCTGGGCCCGAGCCACCGGTATCGTGGTGTTGCGGGGAATGATCTTCTCCACCAGGCCGCCCATGGTTTCCAGACCCAGCGATAGCGGGATAACGTCCAGCAGCAGCATGTCACTGTCAGGCTTGTTGCCGATCAGCACATCGGCCTGAATAGAGGCGCCGATGGCGACCACCTTGTCCGGATCCAGGCTGGTCAGGGGCTCGCGGTCGAAAAACTCGCCGACCCGCTCGCGCACCAGCGGTACTCGGGTAGAGCCGCCGACCATGACCACTTCTTTGACTTCAGCCGCGGTCACGCCCGCATCCTTCAAGGCCCGACGACAAGCCATCAGGGTCTTGTTGACCCAAGGCAGAATCAGCGCATCAAAGTCGGCCCGAGTCAGGGTGCCTTGCCAGCCTTCCCAGCTGACCGACACCGTCTCGCTGTCGGTCAGGGCCTGCTTGGCGGCGCAGGCGGCGTCCAGCAGATTACGCTGCTGGGTCGGGTTCAGCTCGGTAATATTGGCCTGTTGCTGGATCCAGTCGGCCAGCACATGATCGAAGTCATCGCCGCCCAGGGCCGAGTCGCCGCCGGTGGCCAGCACTTCGAACACGCCACGATGCAGGCGCAGAATGGAGATGTCGAAGGTACCGCCACCCAGGTCATAGACCGCAATCACCCCTTCCTGACCGGAGTCCAGGCCGTAGGCGATGGCGGCGGCGGTGGGCTCGTTGAGCAGCCGCAGCACCTCGAGACCGGCCAGTCGGGCCGCGTCCTTGGTACCCTGGCGCTGGGCATCATCGAAATAGGCTGGCACCGTAATCACAGCACCCTGTATCGGGTTGCCCAGGCTGTGTTCGGCACGCGCAGCCAGGGTCTTCAGAATTTCGGCCGAGACCTGCACCGGATTGACCGCGCCCTGAGGCGTGTTAAGCTCGATCACGCCGTTGCCGGTTTCCTTGAAAGAATAAGGCAGCCGCTGGCGGGGAATATCCGCCAGGGCCTTGCCCATCATCCGTTTCACCGAGACGATGGTGTGTTGCGGGTCCAGTTCGGCTTCGTGCTTGGCATCGAAGCCAACCCGCAGTGCGTCCCGGGTGTAATGCACCACAGAGGGCAGCAAATCGCGCCCCTGCTCATCAGTCAGGGTCTCGGGCAGGCCGCTGCGAACCACAGCCACCAATGAGTTGGTGGTACCGAGATCGATACCGACCGCCCACTTGTGTTCGTGAGGAGCCGCGCTCTGGCCCGGCTCGGAAATTTGTAATAATGCCATGAGGTTCAGAATTCCTGCTGCGCATCTTCCAAACGTTCGAGTTCGGCATGCAGCTTGGTCATGAATTTAAGTTTGCGCACCGTATCGGCGGCCTCCGGCCACTGGGTCGAGCCGAGCAGTTGCTCGAGCTCGGCATAGTATTCGGCAGACACCTGTTGCAGTTCCCGATCGAAGGCCATGATGGCACCAAACACATCCTGAGCGGCCGGGATTTCTTCCAGCTGTTCACGCCATTCCATCTGTTGCATCAGAAACAGCGGATCTTTCAGGGTTTGTTGTTCGGCACGAATGTCGACGCCCTGCAAAGACAGCAGGTACTCGGCACGATTCAGGGGGTGCTTGAGGGTGGTGAACGCATCATTGATATGGGCGGCACGCTGTACCGCCTGAAGACGCTCCCGCTCTGGGCGGGAGGCAAACTTGTCGGGATGGAACTGCATCTGCAGCTGGCGATAGGTGTCGGCCAGTGTCTGGCTGTCGAGGGCAAACTCTGCCGGTAAGCCAAACAGCTCGAAGTAGTTCATGCCGGGGTCCTTAAACGTTAAAGCTTTCGCCGCAACCACATTCCCCGTCGATATTGGGGTTGTTGAATTTAAAGCCCTCGTTCAGGCCTTCCTTCGCGAAGTCGAGCTCGGTGCCGTCCAGATACACCAGACTCTTGCTGTCGACGATCACCTTGACCTCGCCATGCTCGAACACCTGGTCGCCTTCGGACAATTCGTCGACGAATTCCAGCACATAGGCCAGGCCGGAGCAGCCAGAGGTCTTGACCCCCAGCCGTAGTCCCAGGCCCTTGCCTCTGTTGTTCAGAAAAGTCTGCACCCGTTGTGCAGCCGCATCGGTAATGGTGATCGCCATGGTGTCTCCGTCTTACGCCAGGTTTTTCTTCTTCTTGTAATCGTCAATCGCAGCCTTGATGGCATCCTCTGCCAGAATGGAGCAGTGGATTTTCACCGGCGGCAGGGCCAACTCTTCCGCAATCTGGGTATTCTTGATGCTGGCCGCTTCTTCCAGGTTCTTGCCTTTTACCCACTCGGTGATGAGCGAGCTGGAGGCGATGGCAGAGCCACAGCCGTAGGTCTTGAACTTGGCGTCTTCGATGATGCCATCGTCGCTGATCTTCAACTGCAGCTTCATCACGTCGCCACAGGCCGGCGCACCGACCATACCGGTCGCTACGTTAGGATCGTTTTTGTCGAAACCACCGACGTTACGGGGGTTTTCATAGTGGTCTATTACTTTTTCGCTGTAAGCCATGATTTAATTCCTCACCCATGCTTCAATGATTTAGACACCTTAATGGTGTGCCCATTCAACCTGATCCAGATCTATTCCGTCCTTGAACATTTCCCACAGCGGAGACATGTCACGCAGACGACCGATGGCCTCGTTGACCAGGCCCACGGCGTAGTCAATCTGTTCTTCGGTAGTGAAACGACCGATGCTGAAGCGGATGGAGCTGTGTGCCAGCTCGTCGTTCAGTCCCAGGGCACGCAATACATAGGAAGGCTCCAGGCTGGCCGAGGTACAGGCCGAACCGGAAGAGACCGCCAGATCCTTCAGTGCCATGATCAGCGACTCACCTTCTACATAGGCGAAACTGATGTTGAATATGCCCGGTACCCGTTGTTCCAGGTCGCCGTTGACATAGACTTCTTCGATATTCTTGACACCGTCATACAGACGGTTGCGCAGCGCCAGAATACGCTCGCCTTCGGCGTGCATTTCTTCTTTGGCAATACGGAAGGCTTCACCCATGCCGGCGATTTGGTGCGTTGCCAGGGTACCGGAGCGCATGCCGCGCTCGTGGCCGCCACCGTGCATCTGGGCTTCCAGACGAACGCGGGGCTTACGGCAGACATAGAGGGCGCCGATGCCTTTGGGGCCATAAATCTTGTGGGCGGACAGAGACAGCAGATCGATGTTCATGTCTTGCACGTCGATGTCGGTCTTGCCGGCGCTCTGGGCGGCGTCCACATGAAACATGATTTTGCGACTGCGGCACAGTTCGCCGATGGCCTTGACGTCCTGAATCACGCCGGTTTCGTTGTTCACGTGCATGATGCTCACCAGAATGGTGTCATCGCGCATGGCATTTTCGATTTGTGCCAGGGTGAACAGGCCGTTGGGCTGGGGCTCGAGGTAGGTGACCTCGAAGCCTTCGCGTTCCAGCTGGCGACAGGGATCCAGTACTGCCTTGTGCTCGGTCTTGGAGGTAATAATGTGCTTACCTTTTTTACCGTAAAAATTGGCAATACCCTTGATGGCCAGGTTATCGGATTCGGTTGCACCGGAAGTGAACACGATTTCGCGAGGGTCGGCATTGATCAGGTCAGCAATCTGATTACGGGCAATATCGACCAGCTCTTCCGCCTGCCAGCCGAAGCGGTGCGAGCGGGAAGCCGGGTTACCGAAAATACCGTCTTGAGTCAGGCATTGCATCATTTTTTCGGCGACGCGAGGGTCTACCGGGCAGGTAGCCGCATAGTCGAGATAAATGGGCAGTTTCATCATATTCTCCGTTCAACGCTGCCCTGTTCGGCAGTCTTGTCATCGACATTTAAAATTGAATGTTTCAGGCTCACTTGCTGCTGCTCGGGCTACTCCAGAGTCAACAGGCTCAGATTACTGTCTTGCTGCCCGGAAATCCGCCGGACGTCTTGCTGGTTAACCAGCTCGGCCAGGCTGATACCGTCGAGAAAGTTACTGATCCGGTCACTGAGCGCACACCAGAGCGAGTGTGTCAGGCACTGGTTACCACTCTGGCAGTCCCCTTTACCCTGACACTTGGTGGCATCCACCGACTCGTCGACGGCGGCGATGACCGCCCCCACCGAAATAGCGTCCGGCTTCATACCCAGCAGATAACCGCCACCGGGGCCACGTACACTGCTGACCAGACCATGCTTGCGCAAGCGGGCGAACAGCTGCTCGAGGTAAGACAGGGAAATACCCTGACGCTCGGATATATGAGCCAAGGACACGGGGCCGGTATCACCGTGCAATGCCACATCCAGCATGGCAGTTACCGCGTAACGTCCTTTTGATGTCAGTCTCATGTGATTAAACCGTTTCCAGACATGGGCTCAGGGTGTCATACCCGAGTGTTTCAGTCAAGTATAAGTCCGACCAAAACACTCGGCTATTCAACTCCCGTTAGCGACCCTTTTTCTGTACCGACGTCAGGATACCGCGCAGTATGTTCAGCTCAAAATCTTCCGGTCTGGCCCGGTTGAACAAACGTCGCAGTTTGGTCATCACCTGTCCCGGATGGGGTTGAATGATAAAGCCGGTTTCCAGCAGGGTTTGCTCCAGATGCTGATAGAAGCGTTCCAGATCTTCGGACAATGGGTAGTCCTGTTCGGTCTCGGTTACGGCACCCTCTCCCTGCTCCCGCGCCAGCCAGGCCATGCGCACTTCGTAACTCAGGGTCTGCACCGCCATCGCCAGGTTGAGCGAGCTGTATTCCGGGTTGGCCGGAATGGCCACGTGAAAATGGCACTGCTGCAACTCGTCGTTGGTGAGGCCGGTACGTTCCCGGCCAAACACCAATGCCACCTTGTGACGGGGGGCTTCGGCCATGACTTTTTCGCCCGCTTCCCGGGCATCCAGCATGGGCCAGGACCAGGTACGCGAACGCGCGCTGGTACCGATCACCAGGCCACAATCGGCCACGGCTTCGGCCAGGGTCGGCACTATGCGGGCTCTACCCAGAAGATCACTGGCGCTCGCGGCCAGAGAGATGGCCTGGCTGTCTGGAGGGCTGACCGGATCGACCAGCCACAATTCGCCCAGGCCCATGGTTTTCATGGCGCGGGCGGCAGAGCCGATATTGCCGGTGTGTGAGGTATTGACCAACACGATACGAACCTGATCAAGCATATTCACGGAATCCAACGGTGCTTAAGGCGCAGGATTCTAGCACAGTCGAAGGCAGCTGTAAGCTTTCAGCCCTAGGTGCTCAGCAGCCCGGGTCGCATGCGGGTATGAGGTGACGGTTTTGACTTTTGCCGACTTTGATGGCAGCAGGAAATCGGAGCTACGTATACGTCTGACGGTACAACTCCGGCTTATGGAAGAGGTTGCAGGGGTTGCCTCAGCCGACCGTCACATGCCAGGGACGGCATGTGACGAGCGTTACAAGGATGTGCTCGAAGCGCGTCGGAAGAGGCAACCCTGTTGCCTCTTCGTGCTACGAACCGTCTGACTTATGACCAAGAGACTGGCTTACCACTGTCTGTTAACGCTTGAGTCTGGCCTGCTCACCGATGAGATCCAGCTCCAGCAGTGAATAGCGATGTTCGACAAAGTCGTAGATATTGGTCGCCAGCGCCAGCTTGAAATACACCATTGCCTGCTCTGGCTGAGCGTTGCGCTGGGCCTGCTTGGCCAGATAGAAATAGGCTTCGCACAGACGTTCGGCCAGCTCCTGGTTATCCTCACTTTCTTCCGAGATGCGGTTGAGCAACTGTTCATCGCTCATTGTACCCAGATAGACATTGACGATATCCCAGGCCCACTCGTCGGAACCATGAGCCTGCTGATGGCTGCGTAACGCATCAAGCGCCGCTTCTTGATCCATCTGCTCCAACGCCAGATACCACCACAGCAGCCGATAAGGATCGGCAGGGTCTTCGTCCAGGAAGGTTTTCAGATCCCGTGCCGCCAGTGTGGGCCTGCCGCCGTAATACAGCGCAATGCCCCGGTTCAGGTTGGCGTAGGCGTAGTCCGGGGCCAGCTCCAGGGCCGAGTCGAAGGCTTCATAGGCTTCGTCGAACTCCTGATTCTGGGTCAGGTAGACGCCATTGAGGTTATAGGCATCGGCAAAATCGGGTCTATCCCGCAGGGCACGGTTAAAGTCCAGCCGGGCCATGGCCCGCAGGCCCACCCTATCGAATACCACGCCGCGCTGAAAAAACAGCTCGGCACGTTGCTCCGGCGTCAGCCCCGGTGAATTCAGCATTTGCCCCAGGCGGGCAATTCCCAGCTCACTTTCATAGGAAACCTGCATGGGTAGCGGCAGCACCAGAGTGGGAGTGACCACCCGAGGTGCGCTGCAACCGACTAGCATGAAACCAAGAAGAGCTAAAGGAGCGAGCAATAATCTGTCGTTCAAGACGGCTCCGAACTTGTCTTATTATGACCACATGTTATGCAGCTCCACGACATTTGTCATGTTGCAAATGCATTTCACAACAAAAAGGGGCCCGCCGGGCCCCTTTGGTATCATGCTGTCAGGGTAACGGCTCTTGGTCCGCCCCTTCCTTCTCTATCTGCGGTGGCAGCATATGCTCCCGCTGTACGCCGAGCAGCATGGCCCAGGCACTGGCGATATAGATGGACGAGTAGGTACCGAAGCCGATGCCCAGCAGCAGCGCGGTGGCAAAACCGTGGATCAGTGCACCGCCCTTGAGGAACAGCGCCACGACCACCACCAGCGTAGTGGCCGAGGTGATCAGGGTTCGGCTCAGGGTTTCGGTAATGGCCTCGTCAAACACCTCGGCGGTGCTGGTGTTGCGTACCCGGCGGAAGTTTTCCCGCACCCGGTCGAACACCACTATGGTGTCGTTGAGCGAATAGCCCACTACCGTCAACAGCGCCGCTACTATGGTCAGGTCTACCTCGATTTGCATCCAGGAGAACACACCCAGCGTAATAATCACATCGTGGGCCAGTGACAGAACGGCACCGGATGCCAGACGCCATTCGAAGCGCATGCCGACGTATAACAGGATACAGAGCAGCGCCACCAGAATGGCCAGTCCACCCTGCTCTGCCAGCTCGGCACCGATGGCAGGGCCGACAAACTCCAGCCGTTTCATCTCGACGGACGCAGACACCTCTGCCAAGGCAGCCATGACTGACTCGCCCTGCTGCTGCACATCCACGCCTTCCTGAGGCGCCAGGCGGATCAGCACATCCCGGCTGGTACCGAAGTTCTGTACGGTTGCACCGGACAGGCCGACCTGTTCGAGGTTATTACGCACCTCGTCCAGCTCGACCGCCTGTTCGAAGGCGGCTTCGACCACGGTACCACCGGTGAAGTCCAGGCCCCAATTCAGCCCCTTGGTAAAGAGGCTGAAAAAGCACAGCGCTATCAAGGCCAGCGACACGACCGTCGCCGCCTTCGAATAGTGCATGAAGCGAATGGGCGCCCGGGTTTTGAGGATCTCAAACATCGGTTATTTCCTCATATCGACAGTTTGCTGAGACGCTTTCCGCCCCAGAGCAGGTTAACCAGGGCCCGGGTACCGACGATGGCGGTAAACATGGAGGCGAGAATACCGATCATCAGGGTCACTGCGAAGCCCTTGATGGGGCCGGTACCGACCGCGAACAGTATGATGGCGGTGATCAGCGTAGTAATGTTGGCATCGGCAATGGTGCCGAGCGCCTTGTCGTAGCCGATATGAATCGCCTGCTGTACCCCGCGTCCGTCGCGTAGTTCCTCACGGATGCGCTCGAAAATCAGCACGTTGGCATCCACCGACATACCGATGGTCAGCACTATGCCGGCAATGCCCGGCAAGGTCATGGTTGCCCCCGGCACCATCGACATGACGCCGATGATGATCACCAGGTTGGCCAGCAGCGCCGCGTTGGCCACCAGGCCGAACTTGCGGTAATAGATAACCATGAACAACACCACCGCCAGCATGCCGTAGACCATGGCCATCAGGCCATTTTCCACGTTCTGCTTGCCGAGGCTCGGGCCTATGGTGCGCTCTTCCACTATCTGGATGGGCGCAATCAGGGCTCCGGCCCGCAGCAACAACGCCAGATTCTGGGCTTCTGCCATTGAATCGATGCCGGTGATGCGGAAACTGCGTCCCAGCCGGGACTGAATGGTGGCGACGTTGATCACTTCCTGCTGTTTGCGGAACTGGCGAGTGCCATCTTCATTCAGTTCATCGCCGGTTTTATACTCGGTAAACACCGTCGCCATGGGGCGGCCGACGTTATCCTTGGTAAAATCGGCCATGCGGCTGCCACCGGGGGCATCCAGGCTGATATTCACCTGAGGACGGCTGAACTCGTCCATGCCGGATGATGCATCGACGATATGCTCACCGGTCAGGATGACGCGCTTTTGCAACACCACTGGGCGACCGTCTCTGTCCCGCATCAGCTCGCTGTTGGGCGGTACCCGGCCCGAGTTGGCGGCGGCCACATCGGCATTTTCATCGACCAGACGGAATTCCAGAGTCGCGGTCGCGCCGAGGATTTCCTTGGCGCGGGCGGTGTCCTGAATACCCGGCAGCTGCACCACGATGCGCTCGGCACCCTGACGCTGTACCAGCGGCTCGGCCACGCCCAGCTCGTTAACCCGGTTGCGGATGATGGTGATATTCTGCTGCAGGGCGTACTCTTTCACTTCCTTCAGTCGCTGCTCGCTCATGACAGCGAACAGGCCGAAGGTCTCGCCGTTGTCACGTTCTGAGAACAACAGGCCCGGATAACGGCCACGCAGGTGGCTTATCGCCTTGTTACGGGTATCGGCGTCGCGGAAAACCACCAGGGTGCCACCGTCTTTCGCCAGTACACCGGAATAACGCAGACGCTCTTCACGCAGGTCGGTACGGAAGTCCTGCACCGTCTGCTCCTGCACCCGGCTCAGGGCTTCGTCCATGTCCACTTCCATCAGAAAGTGCACACCACCACGCAAGTCGAGACCCAGTTTGAGCGGGCCGGCGCCGATGGCTTCGAGCCAGGAGGGAGTTGAAGGAGCCAGGTTGAGGGCGGTGATGTAACCATCACCCAGAGTGTCCGCCACCAGATCCTTGCCCTTGAGCTGATCGTCGGTATTGCGGAAACGGATAAGTAACTGATCATCGGCCAGGGCGGCGCTTTTCACCGCTATGCCGGCTTTGCTTAGGGTCTGCTGAGCCTGAGACAGGACGGCAGGGGTAACCTGAGTGCCACGGGAGCCCGACACCTGCAACGCAGGGTCTTCACCAAATAGATTAGGTGCTGCATACAGAAAACTGATGGTGATCACGGCGATCACCATCAAGTATTTCCACAGCGGATATCGATTTAACACGCTGTGCTCCTCGACAGAGAATTAAAGGGACTGAATAGAACCCTTGGGAAGGACGGCAGAGATAAAGTCCTTTTTGATGGTGACCTGGCTCTGCTCGCTCAGGCTCAGCAATACATAGTCATTTTCTGCGGAGATTTTGGCAATCTTGCCTACCAGGCCGCCGTTGGTCAGCACTTCGTCGCCCTTGCTCAGGGAAGACATCAGGCTCTTGTGCTCTTTGACCCGCTTGGACTGGGGACGGAAAATCATGAAATAGAAGATCAGGCCGAACACAACCAGCATGATGATCATTTCCATACCGCCACCGGCGGCTCCGTCCTGGGCGTAAGCGTTGGAGATAATATCCATTCTTTTCAGTTCCTCGTTGATGGTTAAAAGTGTTAATGCATGGGGGCACCGGTGAGGGAAGGTACAGCACGTCGACACGCCATAAACCCATCCCTGGGGGCTCGGACATGCCATCCCTGGCATGTCACGGTCGACTTAGCTGACATCTTCCCTCACCCGTTCGTCATTCGCCGTCTTCACCTGCAGTCTGACCCAGTGGCGGCACGGGTTTATCCTGCCGCGCATAGAACTCAGCTACAAAGTCGTCTAATTTACCCTGCTCTATGGCTCCACGTAAACCTTCCATCACCCGTTGGTAGTAACGCAGGTTGTGAATGGTGTTTAAACGCGCACCCAGTATCTCGTTACACTTGTCCAGATGGTGCAGATAAGAACGCGAATAATTCTTGCAGGTGTAGCAATCGCAGTCTGCATCCAGCGGGCCGGTATCAATCTTGTGCTTGGCGTTACGGATCTTCACCACCCCTTCGGTGGTAAACAGATGGCCGTTACGGGCGTTGCGGGTCGGCATCACACAGTCGAACATGTCGATGCCGCGGCGCACCCCTTCCACCAGATCTTCCGGCTTGCCCACGCCCATCAGGTAACGAGGCTTGTCGGCCGGAATTTTTGGGCAGGTATGCTCCAGCACCTTATGCATTTCGTGCTTGGGCTCGCCTACCGCCAGGCCGCCTACGGCGTAACCGTCGAAGCCGATCTCGAGCAGACCGGTCAGCGACTCGTCACGCAGATCTTCGTAAACGCCGCCCTGAATGATGCCGAACAGGGCGTTTTTGTTGCCCTGCTTGTCGAAATGATCCCGCGAGCGCTTGGCCCAGCGCAGAGACATTTCCATCGACTTCTTGGCATCGATCCAGGTCGCAGGATAGGGGGTGCATTCGTCCATGATCATCACGACGTCGGAGCCCAGATCGTACTGGATTTCCATCGAGACTTCGGGTGACAGGAAAATCTTGTCGCCGTTGACCGGGTTACGGAAATAGACACCCTCTTCGGTGATCTTGCGGATGTCACCGAGGCTGAATACCTGGAAGCCGCCGGAGTCGGTGAGAATGGGCCCCTGCCAGTTCATGAAATCGTGCAGATCGCCGTGCAGCTTCATCACTTCCTGACCCGGGCGAACCCACAGGTGGAAGGTGTTGCCGAGCAGGATCTGGGCGCCGGTGTCGGCGACTTCTTCCGGGGTCATACCCTTGACGGTGCCATAAGTGCCCACTGGCATGAAGGCCGGGGTTTCTACCACGCCACGGTCGAAGATCAGGCGGCCACGGCGAGCGCGGCCATCGGTGGTTTGCAGTTCAAACTTCATCAGTTACCTCTTAGGTCAGAGAAACAGTCCGACCTTGTTTTTATGGGACTGGGGATTAGGGAATAGGGATTAGTTGTGGACGTCTGTAGGCCCGAATTTATTCGGGCAATACTGTCGGCGGCTGCCATTTTCGCCCCACTAAAGTGAGGCCTACAAACATCTCTAACCAGTCCCTAATCCCTATTCCCCAGTCCCTGTTGTCGAGTAATAAACATGGCGTCACCGTAGCTGAAGAAACGGTAACGTTCCGCCACCGCCTGCCGGTAGGCTTCCATGATGTGGTCATAGCCGGCGAAGGCACTGACCAGCATGATAAGGGTCGACTCGGGCAGGTGGAAATTGGTGACCATGGCGTCCACCAGCTGAAAACGGTAGCCGGGGTAGATAAATATATCGGTGTCGCCGTAAAAGGGCGCCAGCGGTTCGCCGTTTGCCATGGTGGCCCGGGCGGCGCTTTCCAGGGAACGTACCGAGGTGGTGCCCACGGCAATCACCCGGCCACCACGGGCACGGGTCGCTTCTATCTGCGCTACCACTTGTGGTGATACTTCGATGTATTCCGCATGCATCTTGTGCTCGAGCACCTGCTCGACCCGTACCGGCTGAAAGGTACCGGCGCCCACGTGCAGGGTAACGAACGCCAGTTCGGCGCCTTTGGCAGTCAGGGCATCCAGCAACGGCTGATCGAAGTGCAGGCCGGCAGTGGGCGCCGCCACGGCACCGGGCTTTTCGTTGTAAACGGTCTGGTAACGCTCTTTGTCGGCGTCGGTATCGGGCCGGTCGATATAGGGCGGCAGGGGCATGTGGCCCACCGCGTCGAGAATTTCGAGTACCGGTCTTTCGTCGTGGAATTCGATTTCAAAGAGGGCGTCGTGGCGAGCCAGCATGGTCGCCTGCACGTCCGGATCCAGGATCAGAGCGGTGCCCGGCTTGGGAGCCTTGGAGGCGCGTACATGCGCCAGCACCCGCTTGTCGTCCAGTACCCGCTCGATCAGCACTTCCAGCTTGCCGCCGCTGGCCTTGCGACCAAAGAGGCGGGCCGGGATCACCCGGGTATTGTTGAATACCAGCAAATCACCGGGGTTGACCAAATCCAGGATCTGACTGAATTGACCATGGGTGATGTCACCACCGTTACCGTTCAGCTGCAACAGCCGGCTGGCGGAACGTTCCGGCATTGGATGGCGGGCTATCAGTTCGTCGGGGAGCTCAAAGGAAAAATCGCGGACCAGCATACACAACCTCTTGTCATAACGGGCGCTAGTCTAGTGAGGCCGCCCCACGGGATCAAGGCAATTCGGCCGGGGTTAGGGCATAATGAGTATTCCTGACCGGTCATACCGGTGCCGTACGAGGTTACTCTTACCCCGCTTCCCGGTTAGGCTATCTTGATATAAAAGAAAGGAGAAAGATTATGCCCGCGATCGTCTCTGAAATTATGTCACGCAACGTCATCGGCCTTCCCCCCTCGGCCACCCTGGCCGAAGCCCGCACCCTGATGCAGCGCCATCATATCCGCCATCTGACGGTTCAGATGGAAGGTCGTCTGGTCGGGCTGGTCAGCCAGCGGGACATTCTGGCGGCGCAGGAGTCTAGCCTGGAACAGGGCACCAATGGCCACTTTCTGCAACAGCATCAGATTGCCGAGGTGATGGTGCACGATGTGACCACCGTCAGCCCCAGAGCCGGCATCCGCGAAGCCGCCCTCCATCTGCAAAAGTACAAATACGGCTGCCTGCCGGTGGTGGACAAGGGCAAACTGGTGGGCATAGTGACCGACAGCGATTTTGTTACCGTCGCCATTCACCTGCTGGAGGTTCTGGACGCCCAGCTAGCCGAACAATCGTTCGACGACTTCGATAAAGACGATCTGGACCTGTCGATGAGTCAGGAAGGCGCAGACGAACAGGAAACGCGTTGAATTATCTGGCCCACCTGCATCTGGCTCACTACAGCAATACCAGCCTGCCCGGCGCCCTGCTCGGTGAGTATGCCCGGGGCAGCATAGACACCCGTCTGCCTCCCTCCTTGCAGCTGGGCATTCAACTGCACCGACGCATCGACAGCTTTACCGATGCTCATCCTCTGCACGCCGGGGCGGTTCGCGCCCTGCCCAGCCCCTTTCGCCGCTATGGCGGCATCATCATGGACATGATGTTCGACCATTTTCTTGCCCGGCACTGGTCTCGCTATCACGCCTGGCGGCTTGACGACTTTATCGGCTACAGCCATCGGCAGTTGCAGCCGGATGAACATTGGCCGGAGGCCATGGTCACCCTGGTGGAGCGCCTCAAGCAATATCGGTTGCTGGCCAGCTACCAGAGCCTGGAGGGCATCACACTCGCCATCGCTCGCATCGATGGTCGTTTTCGCCGACCCACGCCCCTCCCCCTGTGTGCGCCATTGCTGGAGCAACAATATTCCGCCATGGAGCAGGCCTTTCTCGGCTTTTATCCCGAACTGCAGTCCTTTGTACTGGATCAGTCTCGGGCTCTGGGGTTGGCCGGATAGAATAGCGTCGGCTGCACCGGCTGGTGACTGAACAGCCGGGTGTTCTTGTGGGGCAGTTTCATGAAACCGCCCACCCCCTGATCGTCTATCTGTGGTATCAACTCCACTATTTGTCGCAACAGGCTGGCAAACTCCGCCTCGGCGGCGGCATCCAGCAGCCGGTAGTAGCTGTGCAACTTCATATACAGTGGCGTCACCTCGAAGATGATGCAGCCGGTGTGGTGAATGTCGTTCAACCGGCTGATCACCGCCATGATGGCGGCGGGTAGCACCAGCTGCTCGTCCGGATCCCGACCATCCTCGAAATAGGAATGCTGGCGGCTGGCATCAAGGGTGCTGGGGATGGCCGCCAACCGATAAGGAATGCGGGTGTCCGTGGTCGGCACAAAAGGCCGCTCCGGCGCCTCCCGGCTCAGATGGATTGTATTGCGGGCGTTGAACAGGCAGGCCTTGAACAAACCGACTTTATCGATGGCCCGGGCCAGCATCACCACGTTGCTGACCGCCAGCACAAAGGCGGGCTGCATCTCCTCGTCGTAGAGGTTGAGGCTGGAGTCGATATAGAGGCCGTCCGGCTGCCAGTGCACCGCCAGCCCACCCACCACCGGATAACGCCCCAATCGGCTGACCGCGGCCACGAAGGCTTTTTCGGTATCGCCCATACCCACCAGATAGTTTTTGTAATAACGCTCCAGCTGGGCATCGTCCACATAATGGATGCCCGCCTCCTCGCTGTGCTCGCGCAGAAAAGACTTGCGGGAGGAATAGACCACGGTATCCATCTCGTGGCGCTCGGGGCTGGTCCATACCGGCAGCATCGGGCTGTCATCAAACAGTTGCAATTCGGGCAACACCAGTCGTTTCAGCCGCGGCATCACGGCAATGAAATGATCCCCGGCCCGCCGCCGGAGCTCGACATCCTCCCCCAGTAACCCATCCAGCATCAGCGCAAACTCTTTCGGCAGCCCCAGGCTCACCGCCGGTATGGCTTGGCTACCAAAACGGCAAGACTGACCCGAGGCCAGCGCATAAAGGGTGGCGGCGACTCCCTGCTCGTCGAAGCGCGGGCAGCTCAAGGCTCCTTCCCGCTGCTCGGGCCCGATAAAATAGACATCCCCCAGCCGGGCATTGCTGTGCTGCAGGTCTGCCGACATCAGCTGCATCACATTGGTGGACACAAACTGTCCTTCCCTGTCGGTCTGAGCAAACACAGACGAGCCCCAGTCGACCAGGCAGATATGACCGCCGTCGGCATCAAACACTATATTGGAAGGCTTGATATCGCCGTGCACTATCGGAGCGGACTGCCCCTCTTTGCGGTGCTGGCGCAGGGCCTGCAGAATATCGGCCAGCTGGGCGGCAATATCGATCAACTGGCGGGGGGCCAGCCGCCCCCGGCGCAGGCTGTATTGCTCCAGATCCACACCTCTGGCCCGGCTCATCATCAGGATGCCCTGCTTCTTGAGCCGCTGATAGGTGATATAGGCAGGCACCCGGGGGTGCCGGACCCGCGATAACATATAGGCCTCGTCGGCCAGCCGCTCCCGGATATGTTCGGGCAGGGTGATACGGGAAAATTTGAAGGCGTACTCTTCCCCAGGCTCGGCGATGCCGGCAAAGGTGAAGCCGTAGGCGCCGTGGCCGACCAGGCTGATATGCCGGTAGCCCAGCTTTTCCAGCTGGCTCACGCACAAGGCAATCCAGTCTTTCAGTTTTCTGGCATCATTGGCATTGAGCAGGTAGATGGACTGCTCTTCGGGAATATAGAAGTTGCGCAGCCGATGGAGGCTCATGGTCAACGCTGCCATTCGCTTGATGGGGCCCGCATACTAGCTCAATTGCGCCAGCATGCGCTCCGGTTGCTCCAGATACCGGAACCAGCGCCGGTTGAATCTGGCCAGGGTGGCTCCATCGATCAGGCGATGATCCGCCGACCAGCACACCATCATCAGATCCCGTCCCTCCACCTCACCGGCTTCGTTGAAGCGCGGCAGTCGCTGCAATCGGCCCAGCGCCGCGATGGCCACCTGCGGCGGCATCACCAGGGGGCTCGACACCACACCGCCGAGGGCACCGATATTGGACAGGGTAATGGTGGCCCCCTGCAGTTCGACAGGCGTCAGCCGACCGGCCCGCGCCGCCGTGGTGAGTCGTTCCAGCTCGACGGCAAGATCCAGCAAGGATCGTCGCTGGCAGTGGCGCAGCACCGGCACCAGCAAACCGGCGTCGGTATCCACCGCCACCCCGATATGATGATCCGGCAGATAACTGACCTCGGTCGCCTCGGCGTTGAGTCGGCTATTCAGCAGCGGGAAGTCGTTCAGCGCCAGTGACAGCGCCTTGATAAAAAACGGCAGCAGGGTGAGCTTGATGTTCTGCTCGGCAAATATCGGCTTCAGCCGGTGTTTCAGCCGCAGCAGCTCGCCCAAATCCAGCTCGTCACAGAAGGTAAACTGCGGAATGGCCAGCGACGCCGTCATCTGCCGGGCCATGGCGGCGGCGATACCGGTGAGCGGTTCAGTGTGCTTGGTACTATCGACACTTTTCTCCGACTCGACCGGCCGGGGGCTGGTGGTCTGATCTTTTTTCCGCTCCGTCAGATAAGCCTCGATGTCTTCCTTGTAGACCCGGCCCTTGTCGCCGGTGCCGGGGATCCGGCTCAAGTCCAGTTCCTGCTCGCGCGCCAGCCTGCGCACCGCCGGACTGGCCAGCACCTTTTCGTTATTGCCTGAATTGTTGCCTGCGTTATTGTCTACGGCATTCTTCGCTGAATTGTTTACTGCATCCGTGGCCGGTGGCCTGGCAGGCGCAGGCGCTCTCTCCGTACTCGCACTCATGGCCTGTTCGGGCGTGTCGGGGGCCGAAGCCCTGTTGTGTGCCAACGTCGTTTCAGAGGGCTGCGCCTGTACGGGCTCGACAGACGGCTCTGCGTCAACTGTATCCGTTACCTCCATCTCAAACAGCGGTGCATGCACCCGGGCCATCTTGCCTTTTGCCACATAAAGCCGACTGATGATGCCACTGTGCATCGCCGGTATCTGCACCAGCGCCTTATCGGTCATCACATCGCAGATCGCCTGATCCTCGATGACTCTTTCTCCCTCCTCCACCAGCCACTCCACCAGCTCGCACTCCACTATGCCTTCACCGATATCCGGCAGATAAAAATCCTGTTTCATTCGGCCCCCTAGAAGTTGAACGTGCGCACTATGGCGGCATGGATCTTCAGATGATCCGCCATGTATTCCTTTTCCAGCGCCAGCGGATAAGGGGTATCCAGGCCGCATACTCGGGCGATGGGGCTTTCCAGGTACAGAAAACAGCGCTCCTGAATGGTGGCGGCAATCTCACCGGCAAAACCGCCGGTGAGCGGTGCCTCGTGTGTGATCACCAGGCGGCCGGTTTTGACTACCGACGCCGCCACCCGGTTAGCATCCCAGGGCAGTATGCTGCGCAGGTCGACAAGCTCACAGGAAATGCCATCCTGCTCGGCCAGCGCCACCGCCTTGGCCGCCACCTCCATCTGGGCGCCCCAGGCCAGCACAGTGACATCCGATCCTTCCTGTACCACCTCGGCCTCGCCCAGAGGCAGTTCATAGTAGCCTTCATCCACCTCGCCCACGGCGGCGCGGTACAACCGCTTGGGCTCCATGAACAGCACAGGGTCCGGGCTGGCGATGGCGGCCAACAGCAGCCCCTTGGCCTGAGCCGGATCTCGCGGTATCACCACCCTCAGGCCCGCCGTATGGGCGAAATAGGCTTCCGGTGACTGACTGTGATAGTGACCACCGGCAATGCCACCACCGTAAGGGGTGCGGATCACCAACCCGCCCACATCAAACTGGTTGCCGGAGCGGTAGCGGTACTTGGCGGTTTCGTTGATGATTTGATCGAAGGCCGGATAGATGTAGTCGGCAAACTGGATTTCGGCCACCGGCTTCAGTCCCCGGGCCGCCATGCCATTGGCAAAACCGATGATGCCCTGCTCGGTCAGGGGGGTATTGAAGCAACGTCGTTTACCGTATTTGTCTTGCAGCTTACTGGTAGCCCGAAAAACACCGCCGAAATGGCCGACATCTTCACCGAAACAGACCACGGCTTCGTCTTTTTCCATCGCCAGATCCAGGGCATGGTTAATTGCCTGCAACAGATTCATTTCTGCCATTATTCAAGCCTCCCCGCCGTCAACGGATAGGCATCCGGATATTGCCGAATATGGGCTTTAAGCTGCTCAAGCTGTTCCCTCAGCGCCGGTGTCGGCTCGGCATAGACGTCGCCAATCAGAGTGTCGATATGGGGCTTGGGGAACTGTTCGGCCTCTTTCAGTGCCTCCAGTACCTCCTGGCGCAGGGCGTCGGTGGCAATCTGATCGGCCGCCTCGTCCAGCCAATCCTTGTGCTGCAACCACAGGCGATAACGGGCGATGGGATCCTGCTTGCGCCAGCGTTCTTCTTCTTCCCGTGAGCGATAACCGCTGGGGTCGTCGGAAGACGAATGGGCGCCCAGCCGATAGGCGATGGCTTCCACCAGTACCGGCTCCTGCTGTTCCAGCACCAGCTTGCGTGCCAGTCGCGTCGCTTCATACACCGCCAGCACATCGGCGCCGTCTACCCGAATCGCCTGCATGCCGTACCCCACGGCCCGACAGGCGATGCCATCACCGATAAACTGCTCGTTGGCCGGGGTAGAGATGGCATAGCCGTTGTTGCGGCAGAAAAAAATCACCGGCGCCTGCAGCACGGCCGCCATGTTCAGGCCGGCATGAAAGTCCCCTTCCGACGCCGCTCCCTCACCGAAGTAACAGAGGGTGATGTTGCTTTCTCCCCGCAGTTTCTGGCCGTAGGCATAGCCGCTGGCCTGGGGGATCTGGGTACCGAGCGGAGAGGAAATGGTCATGAAGTGGAGATCGCGACTGCCGTAGTGCACCGGCATCTGCCGCCCCTTGCCCAGATCCAGCTCGTTGGACAGCAGCTGGTTCATGAACTGGGTCAGGCTGAAGCCCCGGTAACGCAGCGCGCCCTGCTCCCGGTACTGGGCCATGATCATGTCTTTCCTGTCCAGTGCGGCGGCGCTGGCCACGGTACTGGCTTCTTCTCCCAGACACTGCATATAGAAGCTGATTCTGCCCTGACGCTGGGCCGCCAGCATGCGCTCGTCCAGGATACGGATAAACACCATGCTCTCGTATATTTTCAGGGCTGTGTCCCTGTCCAGCACCGGCGACGAGGCGCCGGCAAAGAGGGTGCCGTCTTCCTGCAAAATGCTGAGGGTAGGAATACTGAGTGCCTGAGCAGCGGTAAACTGAGCCTGGTGAACCGTTAAGGCGGTGGTATTGCTCGGATTGGTCATGGCGTCACTCCCATCATTGGCCGGGCGATGCTGGAAACGGAGCCAGGCTGACATCTTCACGGTCGCTCGATATGCCGCCAATTATAACACCTGGTTAACAGTCTGCCGGACAGGCGCAACCCAGATGCGGTGCCACGACCATGGCCATCAATCGTTACCGGCCAAAACAAAAAAAGCAGCCCGGTGGGCTGCTTGAACGAGGTGGAGCTTGTTAGTATTTTTTATTGGTTAATTAATGCACTCTATCAAACGTTTTCGAACTGACCCATGGTGTTGTCTTTACCGCCTGCCTTCAGCGCCGCTTCACCGGCGAAGAATTCCTTGTGGTCATCGCCGATGTTGGAGCCGGCCATGTCCTGGTGCTTGACGGTGGCGATACCCTGACGGATTTCCTTGCGCTGAACCCCGGCCACATAGGCCAGCATGCCTTCTTCACCGAAGTAGCCCTTGGCCAGGTTGTCGGTAGACAGGGCCGCCGTGTGGTAAGTCGGCAGCGTGATCAGGTGGTGGAAGATACCGGCTTCGCGGGCGGAATCGCGCTGGAAGTTGGCGGTCCACTGATCGGCCAGTTTGGCCAGGTCTGTGGTGTCATAGTCGGCACTCATCAGTCGGGCACGGTCGTAGCCAGAAACATCCTTGCCTTCGGCGGCCCAGGCATCGAACACCTGCTGACGGAAGTTCAGGGTCCAGTTGAAGGACGGGCTGTTGTTGTAAACCAGCTTGGCATTGGGCACCACTTCACGGATGCGATTAACCATGCTGGCAATCTGGCCTACGTGCGGCTTCTCGGTTTCAATCCACAGCAGGTCGGCGCCGTTCTGCAGGCTGGCGATACAGTCCATCACCACCCGGTCTTCACCGGAGCCTTCCTTGAACTGAAACAGGCCGGAGGCCAGGCGCTTGGGTTTGACCAGCTTGTCGTTCTGCTTGATCACCACGTCGCCGTTGTTGATGTCGTCGGCACTGTTGATCACATCGCCGTCGATGAAGCTGTTGTACTGGTCGCCCAGGTCGCCCGGCTCGTTGGTCACCGCAATCTGCTTGGTCAAACCGGCGCCGAGAGAGTCGGTACGAGCCACGATGACGCCATCGTCTACACCCAGCTCCAGGAACGCCAACCGCACGGCGTTGATCTTGGCGAGGAAGTCGGCGTGAGGCACAGTCACCTTGCCGTCCTGGTGACCGCATTGCTTCTCGTCTGATACCTGGTTTTCAATCTGAATACAGCAGGCGCCCGCTTCAATCATCTGCTTGGCCAGCAGATAGGTCGCCTCGGCGTTACCGAAGCCGGCGTCGATATCAGCCACAATCGGCACTATGTGGGTTTCGTGATTATCGATGTTTGCCTGAATTTCTTTTGCCTTGGTGTGATCACCGGCTTTCTGGGCGTCTTCCAGATCACGGAATAGGTGGTTCAATTCCCAGGAGTCGGCCTGGCGCAAAAAGGTATACAGCTCTTCAATCAGCCCGGACACCGCCGTTTTCTCGTGCATGGACTGATCCGGCAGCGGGCCGAACTCGGAACGCAGGGCCGCCACCATCCAGCCAGACAGGTAGAGGTAACGGCGCTTGGTGCTGCCGAAATGCTTCTTGATGGAAATCATCTTCTGTTGGCCGATAAAACCATGCCAGCAACCGAGTGACTGGGTGTACTGGGAGCTGTCTTTATCGTAGTTCGCCATGTCTTCACGCATGATTTTTGCGGTGTACTTGGCAATATCGAGACCGGTCTTGAATTTGTTCTGGGCGCGCATACGGGCGGCATGTTCCGGCTTAATGGCGCTCCAGGTCGGGTTTTGCTTGATCAAAGAGGTGAGTGCATCAACTTCGCTTGCGTATGGCATAGTCTCGGTCCTGTTCTATCAGATTGAGGTTCTCTTTTCAGAGCCTGTTCACTTCCCTGTCACACCTGCAAATCAGACAACAGCTATGCTGATTGCCGGTGTTGAGTCGTGGTCTTGTCGTTTTGCTCCGCAACTAACGTTTGTTTCTTTATCGATGCAGGCCGAGCCTGTGCCGCCTGCCCTGTTTTCGTTTCCGTTTATTCTGCGCTGCGGTACGGCTATTAAGTTGCGTAAAAAACCGAAAAAGGTCAAGACCAAAGTTAACAAAAACACAACATCAGTCACATAACAGCCAAAACAAAAAATCAACGAACTACCGCTACAAAGCCTGTTATTACTGGACTTAAAGGGTGAGAACCATTGGACCAAGACAAATATAAAGTAATTAAATTACGAAATTAAAATTCATAATAAATAAATTTCCCAGATATTAGTCCAAGGTTTTAATTTCAATTTTTCTTCTTATCGAATAGCGCAGGAACAGTCGCAAGCCAAGACATCACGCCAAACAAGGGCATCCGCTTCCTTTATTTTTGCGACTGCAAAAAAAAACGAGCATGACCGAGTCCAATACACAAGAAGGTGCAGACTTGTCGTTGTTTTATCATTTTCATCAGTGGGGTTATCCACTGAAAACAGGACAACTCATCCCTTCAGATGGATGTGAGGAGTGGTGGAATGAGGGGGAGGGTCAGGCAGGAAGAGTGAGGGGAAAGACAAAGCAGCGGCGTCTGTGTGACACATCACTCCTTACACTTCCCCCTTACGACAGTTTTTCAGCCTTGCTGCAGCTGAGACTTCAGGTTGGGCGGTACGCCTTTGATGACCAGAGTATCGGTGGCGGCGTCGTACTGTATACGCTCGCCCAGCAGCTTCTGATCGAAGCTAATGGTCAGGCCTCCGCCGGAGCCGACGTATTTGGTCAGCCCCTTGAGGGCAGATCTATCCACCGGAAACTTGTCTTCCAGCTGGTATTCCTCGCTGACAAACTGATAAAAATCCAGATCGTCATCGGTGCCCAACTCCGCCGACAGCTCGCGCAGTTCCAGCTCTTCGCCTTCTTTCAGTTGCTCGCGGCAGTATTTGCTGACCAGCGCCTTGCTCTCCTGCTTTTCTTCCTTGCTGAGCTGGCGGGATTCGCAGAACTCGTCCACCGCCTTCAGCAGACCCTGACTCTGGGCCTTGGGATCCATGCCTTCGACACAGGACAGGAAATTCAGGAAAAAGTCCGACACCTTGCGTCCGGCCCGGCCCTTGATAAAGGAAAAATAACGGTGGGAGTCGGGTCGGCTCTGCAGCTCGGTCAGATCCAGGCGGGCGGCCAGCTGCATCTTGCCCAGATCCAGGTAGCTTGCCTGACTGACTTCCAGCTTTTCGGTCACGGTGACGCTGTCCTTGTTGTCCAGCAGGGCGATCAACAAGTAATGCGCGCCCAGCCACTGATAGCGCACAAACAGCAAGACGCCCTGCTCGCTCATGTCCAGCCGGGTCAGCTCGGCCAGCAGCCGCTCGGCCGCCTGATGGGTAAAAGCGGCAAAGCTCAGGCTCTGATCTTCGGCTCGTCGCACCAGGTCGCGAAAGCCGGAATCTTCTTCATTAAAGTAACCGAATACCTTGCCGGCCTTGGTGTTGTAGATATGGTGCAGCTCGCCCATCAGGTGGCTAACCGCCGGGCCCGTGGCCAGCTCCTGCTCCCGGGTGGCCAGTTGGGTCTGGCCCTGCTCATCCAGAAACAGGGAGTGTACTATGATGTGTTCGATGTCCAGGCTCATAACAGATTGCCGTAGAGTTGCCAGAAGGGGTGGGGTATTATAGTCGTCCTGTTACCAAGTTACATGATTGAACGCCCATGCCTGTTATTTCCAAGTACGATAAACAATTTGATCAACTACTGAGCGAGCTGGAAGCCGTGATGGACAAACATCTGGCACCGGCCGATCTGCGGTTGATGGTGCTGGGTAACCTGGCCACCCATATCATCAATCATCAAATCTCCCCGGGGCAGCGCAAAGCCATTGCCGACAAGTTCGCCAAGGTATTGACATCCTCGGTCGACACCCAGAAAGGAGCTCACTAAGAGCCTTTTTGCTAATAGAAACCACTGAATTATGCTCGAAACCGGTAATATCTATCGCGACAATGTCTCTCGCCTGATCGGCTGGGGGCACTGGCTGGTATTTTTCAATATCCTGCTCGCGCTGCTGGTTTCGAGCCGTTACCTGCTGATCGCCGGCTGGCCCGATACCCTGTTGGGTGGTGGCTACATGCTGACAAGCTGGGTCGGGCATTTCGCCTTTCTGAGCTTCTTCACCTATCTGCTGACCCTGTTCCCGCTGACCTTTCTGTTTCCCAAAATTCGGGCGGTACAGTTCCTGGGCGCCGCCATCGCCACCGGCGCCCTGACCCTGCTGCTGGTGGACACCCAGGTATTCAGCCTGTTCAAGTTTCACCTCAACCCGACCGTCTGGCGATTACTGCTGGAACAGGCCCAGGCCGAAGAAGCCTCCGGCTGGGGCTGGCTGTTCGTGTGGGTACCTGTGCTGTTTCTGTTTGAACTCTGGCTGGCCAACTGGCTCTGGCGCTGGAGCCAGCGTCGCCGGCGTTCACTGACATTACCGCTGGCGCTGCCGCTGCTGGCGAGCTTTTTTCTGACTCACAGCGTCCATATCTGGGCCGATGCCCTGGTGTATACTCCCATCACCGATCAGAAGGCCAACTTTCCGCTGTCTTATCCGATGACCGCTAAAAGCTTTCTGATCAAACAGGGCTGGCTGGACGAAGATCAATATCGCCAGCTATCTCGGCAGGTAGCGGAGCAGCCACAACGGCGGCTGAATTACCCGCTACGCCCGTTGTCGGTACAGGCGCCCGACACCTCGCCCAATATTCTGCTGGTGGTAGCCGACGGCCTGCGCGCCGATCAGCTTGATGCCATTACCATGCCCAATCTGAATCGTTTTGCCAGTCGTCATCTGCGTTTCGATAATCACCTGAGTGCCGGTAACCAGCCCCGTTCCGCCCTGTTCAGCCTGTTTTACAGCCTGCCGTCCCATTACCAGCGCGATGCCGAGCAGGAAGGCATCGCCCCGGTATTCATCGACGAACTGCAACGCCAGGACTATCGCTTTGGCCTCTTTGCCAGCGGTGGGCTGGATAAACCACTGTACCGGAATGCCATTTTTTCGACCTTGCGCAATCAGCCGTTCGACACCGCCGTCAATGGGGCAGAAGGTGATCGGAAAGCGGCGGCCGACTTCAGCCATTGGCTGGAACAGCAGGATAATGAACGCCCCTGGTTTTCTTTCGTCTATCTGGATGCGCTCAATGAACTGGATCTGCCCGCCGATACAAAGGGGCCTTTTCAGCCCTCGCTGCAGCAGCTGAATCCGACCCAGGCCTACCAGAACGAGCAGCGCGACGCCCTGTTCAACCGTTATCGCAACGCGGCATTCTATACCGATCGTTTGCTGGGGCAGTTACTGTCCAGGGTCAGGCAGGTCGAGGGACGCGACACCCTGATTATCGTCACCTCCGGTCACGGCATGGAATTCAACGATAACGACAATAATACCTGGGGCTTCGGCAGCGCCTACTCGCCTTATCAGCTGCAGGTGCCACTGGTCATCGGCTGGCCCGCTCAGCGTCAGCCAGCCCGCTTCAGCCACCCGACCAGTCAACTGGATCTGATGCCGACCCTGATGCGCCAGGCGCTGGGTGTACAAAGCCCGTTGCGTAGTTACAGCACCGGTCAATCCTTGTTCAAGGCAGACGCCAATCGTTGGCGACTGGCGTCTGATGAAGATGAATATGTTATCTACCAACAGGATGACATTACTCTGTTCAATCGTCGGGGCGACGTTCAGTTGTTGCGGGCAAGGGACTATAAAACCGAACCGGACGCCAGCCCGGAGCTGTCGCTGCTGCTGCAGGTAATGAACGATCTGAATCGTTTTCAGGGTGAGTGATTAAAGCCGGGATTAGGGATTAGGGATTAGGGACTCGAATCCCTAATCCCGGTTTTTATCGTTCGTCGAGCAAACGACGGGCCTGCCAGTAGCGACTACGCCAGTACACATTATCCAACCGGGAAATGGTCACGCCCACGCTGGAAGAGGCATGCGCAAATTTGCCGTCGCCAACATAAACCCCGTTATGCTGGGTGCTTCCGGTACGGAAAAACACCAAATCGCCCGGCTGCAATTCCTGTTTGGCAATAGCCCGGCCCAATGTCACCTGTTCGTAGGTACTTCTGGGCAACTCCATTCCGTATACTTCCTGATACAGGGTACGGGTAAAGGCCGAGCAATCGATACCCTCGGTATCGACGCCACCAAAGCGATAAGGCACACCTCGCCAGCGTTGATAAACCTGGTCCAGGCTCCGGACAGATCCCTGTGCGTACCTGGGCTTCATCGGACCGGTGCTGATACTGTAAGTCAGGGAAGAAGACGGTTTTTTTCCAGCTGTCTTTTTTCCTGACTCATATTTCGGCATGCCGCTGCAACCGGAAAGCAGCAGCAAACTGCTAAGAAGAATTACCTTTTTCATATGAATAATGGCAACCAGCTATCAATTTCAAAGATACTAGTGCAGATCCCGGGGACTTGGCAAAAAAAATATGAGCAAAAACAAAGATATTTTCACCGAATTATTGATTTGTAACAGTGGCGGCGTCAGCCTGCCCGATAATGCTCGAAAATCGCTCTCTCAAGCAGAGCTCGCCCGCCTCGACAGCATCAGTCACCCGCGCCAGGCCAGGCTGTTTTTACTGGGCCGTTATCTGCTTCGCCAGCTGCTTGCCGACCGGCTGATGCTGGCGCCGAGCCGTATTCCGTTTCATATCGATGCCAAAGGCAAACCCCTGCTGGAACAGGCTGGCTGGCATTTCAATATCAGCCACAGTGGCGATACCCTGGCGCTGGCCATCGGCAATCAGGGCAGTCTGGGTATCGATATCGAAGGCCGACAGCTCTCCGCAGCACAAATAACCCGCCTGGCCCGTCGCTACTTTAACGAGCAAGAGCAGCAATGGCTGAGCCGAAGCCAAACCTCATCGGCCGACTTTATCCGTCTGTGGACGGTCAAGGAAGCGGTGCTCAAGGCCCACGGCGGGGGCATCGCCAATAATCTGCAACGAGTGCTCTGGCAACCAGATCAGGCTTGCGCCATCCTGGATAACCTCCCCTATCGACTTTATCAGTACCCGCTGGCACACAGCTGGCTTACGCTCGCCATCGACGACCAGACCGGAATTATCGACGGTCAGACAGGGCAGGAGCCAACTCTACTCAGGTTGGCGGATTTGCCCTTCGAGCTTGAAATCACCGGGCCGCAACCCAATTTATGCATAACCCCTCAAATTCATAACTCCTGAGTGAGACCCTGTTTATGATCGTTGACATCAATGTGCAGAATTTTCAGCAAGCGCTTATCGAAGCATCCACGAACAAAACGGTGGTGATTTATTTTCACGCCCAGGCGGTGCCCGAATGCCAGCCGATGACGCCGCTGCTGGAACGACTCATCGGGGCCGATAACAGTCATATCGATCTGGCAAAGGTCGATGTGGAAGATCCGCAGTTGCAGAGTCTGGCATCACAGCTGGGCCTGCGGGGGCTGCCGGCCATGGTCGCCTTCAAGGACGGCCAGCCGGTCGATGTGCTGGAAGGTCCCCAGGACGAGAATGGCATCAAGCAGTTTCTGCAACCCTATCAGCCCAACGAAGCCGAGCTGTTGCTGGATCAGGCCAAGCAGATGCTGGGCATGGACCCACAAGCGGCCTACGGCCTGCTGCAGCAGGCCCGTGCGCTGGAAGACACGGCGACCATACGTCTCTGTCTGGCAGAAGCGGCGCTGGCACTCAACAAGCTGGAAGAAACCAAGCAGCTGCTGGCCACCATCGGCATGGCGGATCAGGATGGTCAGTATCAGCATATTCTGGCCCGGCTAGAGCTGGCGGAAGAAGCCGCCGACAGTCCCGAGCTGCGCGAACTGGAACAGAAGCTCGTCGCCGAACCGGACTCTCTGCAACTGAAAGAAGAGCTGGCGGTACTGTATTTTCAGTCTGGCCGTCAGGAAGAAGCCCTGCAGCTGCTGACCGAGGTACTGCAAAAAGATCTGGCGTTTGGTGAAGCCAGAAAGCACTTTCTGGACATGCTCACCACCATGGGCGCCGATCCGGTCGCCTCCCGCTACCGCCGCAAGCTGTACAGCATGCTGTACTGATTTCAGGGAATAGGGAATAGGGATATTGTAGATTGGTGATGAGCGAAGCGAATCCCAACCTACTCCCTGCAAGCCATACCATAGCCGGGGATCTGTCCCCGGCCTTGCATACAACTCCACTTACAGCTGACCGCTTATGGCTTACAGCTTCCCGAAGGGGTCACCAGCTGGAGCCGATCACCAAGAGCACCAGCAGCGGGCACACAATGCGTACATACCAGGGCCAGATGCGCCAGAATACGCTGCCGGCCAGTTCGGGCGAACCCTGTACCAGCTCTTCAAACAGCTTGGCCCGTCCCCACATCCAGCCGCCCAGCACACAGAAGCCCAGACCGACCAGCGGCTGAATGTTCTGGGTCGAGAGCCGGATCACGAAGCCGAACAGGGCACCGAAGTTCAGGCAGATAGCCACGCTGAACAACGCCAGAGCGCCGCCCAGCAGCCAGGTCATCAGCGGCCGAGAGGCCTTGAAGCGCTCCGTAGTGTAAGACACCGGCACTTCCAGCATGGAAATGGACGAGGTCAACGCCGCTATGCCCATCAACACGAAGAACACCAGAGCCATCACCAGCCCTATCGGGCCCATGGTATCGAACAGCGCCGGCAGCACCACAAACACCAGGGTATCGGAGCTGAGCAGACTGCCGTCTTCCGCGAAGATGGTGACGCCGTTTTTCATGGCAACGAACATCGCCGGCAGTATCACCAGCCCCGCCAGAAATGCCACGCCGGTATCGAGCAGCGTTACCTGAAAAGCGGTGCGAGGTATGTTCTCGTTCTTGTTCAGATAAGAGCCGTACATCAGCATGGAGCAGCCGCCGATGGTCAGCGAGAAAAAGGCCTGACCCATGGCGCTGATCAGCAGGCCCGGCTCCAGCACCTTGCTGAAGTCCGGCACCAGATAGTGCTTCAGGCCGGTCATGGCGCCGTCTTGCGTCAGTATGTAGAAGAACAGTAACAGGAACAGCACAAACAGCGCCGGCATCAACCGCGCCGACCAGCGTTCTATGCCTCGGCGTACCCCGGCCTGAACCACCAGTATGGTGAGCAGGTAGAACACCAGTGTCCAGACGATGTTGCGGCCCAGACCGAAGGCTTCCAGCCATTCGGTGGCTGCATCCCAGCCCAGGATACGGGTCACCGCCGCCGCCAGAAAGGCCAGCAGCCAACCGGCGACGATGGCGTAAAACGACAGCACCAGGCTCGGTACCAGCATGCCCGCATAGCCGACCAGCGAGGCAATGGTCTTTTGCAGCGGCGTGCGCCCCAGCTTGCGTACCGAGTCCACCGGGTTGGCCTGGCCGTAACGGCCGATAGCCACTTCCATCACCAGCATCGGAAAGGCCAGCATCATCACCAGCACCAGATAGGCGATCAGAAAGGCGCCACCACCGTTGCTGGCCGCCTGTGTCGGAAAGCCCCAGATGTTGCCTAGCCCCACCGCCGCCCCGGCGGCGGCCATGATAAAGCCGAAGCGCGAGCCAAAATGTTCTCTCACTATATAGTCCTTATTTCTTTTGTATTAATTATGCTTTTTCATTAAATATCGGTGCTTGCCGGCAGATCATCCTGCCTGGGCCAGGCGTTGACCACCGCCTTGACCAGGGTGGCCAGGGGAATGGCAAAAAATACCCCCCAGAACCCCCAGAGACCGCCGAACATCAGTACCGCCACGATAATGGCGATGGGATGCAGGTTGACCGCCTCCGAAAACAGGATGGGCACCAGCACGTTGCCATCCAGCGCCTGAATGATGCCGTAGGCGACGATCAGGTAGAAGAAAGGCGGCGTAAAGCCCCACTGAAACAGCCCCACCATGGCCACCGGCACCGTGGCTGCCGCCGCCCCGATATAGGGGATCAGCACCGAGAAGCCGACCAGCACTGCCAGCAACAGCGGATAACGCAAGTCCAGCAGGATGAAGGTCAGGTAGCTGACGCTGCCCACGATCAGGATTTCGATCACCTTGCCGCGTACATAGTTGGCTATCTGCACGTTCATTTCATGCCACACCCGCGACACCAGCTCTCGATTACGTGGCAGAAAATGACTCGCACTGTGCAAGAGAGCCCGTTTGTCCTTGAGCATGAAAAACACCAGCACCGACACCAGGATCAGATACACCATCAGGACGGCGGCATTGGTCAGCGAACTCAGCGACACGCTGAGAATGGCATCTGCCGAGCCCAGCAAGCGGCCCCGAAGATCGTCCAGCACACTTTGCACCAGGGTCACGTCCACCAGTTCGGGATATTGCTCCGGCAGTGTCAGTAACAGCTCCTGAGTGCGACCGATCATGGTCGGTATTTCACGTGCCAGGTTGGCGGTTTGCGACAAAAAAGTCGGTACTATGCTGATAAGCGACAGCACGACTATGATGGCAAATAACAGCTGCACCACAGAAGCCGCCAGCCAACGCGTCAGCCCCAGCCGCTCCATCCGGCTGACCGGCCAGTCCAGCAGATAGGCAATCACCACGGCGGCGAAAAAAGGTGCCAGTATGTGGCCCAGAAAATACATCACCACAAAACCAAACAGCAGACTCAGGAACAGCGCAACGGCACCGGGATCGGAAAACCGCTGTCGATACCAATGCTTGAGAACATCCAGCATGTAATAACTTCCTTATGGTGCCTTGGTAATCGTCAATATCAGCATTTCGCCATCGTCGGCCACCACCTCAATCGGGTGGCCCATGCGCGAAACATAGGCGGGTATATCCTGACGAGAGCCCGTGTCTCTCAGTAAAAGCCGTAACTGCTGCCCGGCCTCGGCCGCTTTCAGCCAGAGCTTGACCCGGATCAGCGGCAGAGGACATCGCCAGGCACTCGCATCCAGTATCTCCACCGCACCTCCGGCCAAAAAGAAAGACATTATCCCTTTGTTATGGCTACCAAACAATGCTTGTTCCCCCTTATTGGGGCGAGTATTCTGCTGGCAGTGCACTATCTACAAGGTAACAAGAATGGGTTTTCATGCCACCAGGATGGCGTTGGTTTTTTCTCTGCTGACTCTAACGCCGCTACAGGCCGCCAACAGCCTGCCCGATATCGGCACCGCCGGGGTCAGCGCCATGTCGGTGGAGCGGGAAGCCCTCTTTGGTCAGGCCTTTACCCGTTTTGCCCGGGCCAACCAGCCGGTGAGCGACGACCCTGTGCTCAACGAATACGTCACCGATCTGGGGCTCAGGCTCTTGTCCCAGGCCGACTCGGTACGGTTTCCGTTTCAGTTCCTGCTGATCCGTGACGACAGCATCAACGCCAGCGCCTTTCTCGGTGGCGTGGTGCAGCTGCATACCGGATTGTTCCTGTACGCAGAAAACGAAAGCGAGCTGGCCTCGGTCATCGCCCACGAAATTACCCACGTTACCCAGCGTCATATCGCCCGCTATCTGGAGTCCCAGTCGCGTAGTACTCCGCTGACCATAGCGGGGTTGGTGGGCTCGGTGGCGCTGGCGGTAGTCAACCCGCAGGCGGGCATGGCGGCCCTGCAGACCACGCTGGGCCTGAAGATGCAGTCGGCCATCAACTATACCCGGGATAATGAATTCGAGGCGGATCGCATCGGCCTTCGTCTGCTCTATAACGCCGGCTTCGACCCCAATGCCATGGCCAGTTTTTTTCAGAAGTTGGCCGACAAGTATCAGTTTGCCAGCACGCCGCCGCCCATGCTGCTGACCCACCCGCTGCCCACCAGTCGTATTGCCGAAGCCCGCAGCCGGGCCCAGGATTACCCGGCCAAAATCTACCCGGCCAGCCTGGAGTTCCAACTGGCCAAGGCCAGGATCATGGTCCGTTTTCAGCAATCCGGCTCCGGTGACTTGCACCTTTTCTTTGAACAGGCCGCCCTTGAGGGCGGTAACTGGCAAGCCGATGCCGCGCGTTATGGTCAGGCCATGGCATTGCTGCAGAACAATGAATACGACAAGGCACGTCCCCTGCTGGAAGCCCTGGCCAGCCGTCACGTCAACAACATCTTTATTCTCGATGCCCTGACCGACCTGGATAATGCCCAAGACCGCTTCGATAGCGCCATCGCCCGTTTGCAACGCGCCCGGCAACAACTACCAGATAATCAGGTGGTGATGATCAACCTGGCCGACAGCCTGCTGCAGGCGGGCCGTCATCAGGACGCCGCTACCTTGCTCGACAACTATCTGCGCCGTCATCCCGAAAATCTTTTGGCCTGGGAGCTAATCGCTCAGGCCTACCGGCCGTTGAGTGACGAGTCCTCCTTCCGTCAGGCTCAAGCCGAAGTGGCGGCGCTGAAAGGTCGTTACGATCTGGCGGTGGATCAGATGGAAATTGCCGCCAACCTGTCGAAGGACGCAATGCAACGCGCTCGCCTCGGCGCCCGTCTGGAGCAACTGCGCCAGCAGCAGAAAGACTGGGATGCGTTGAGAAACTGATCCAGGAGCGGGACTAGGGACTAGGGACTAGGGATTGGGGACTGCACACACCTTTGTAACCGCCACTTCAGCAGGTCTGCTCAAAGCTTAAAAGGCCTGCTTCGCAGGCCCTGCCGACTAAAGTGGCAGCTACGAGCCGAATTCCCAGTCCCTGATCACCAGTCCCTAATCCCCCCAGTATTGGGCCTGCCAGCGGGCCAGATCTTCCGCCTTCAGTTCACCCTGGTGGCTGTCTACCAGATTGCCGCGCGGGTTGATCACCATGGTGGTCGGTAGTGCTCGTGGCGTTTCAAACGGCCAGGATCCTTCCAGGCTGGCAGCCACCGGCATCGTCATCTGATAACTCGTCTTCAGGCTTTGCAGCTCAGGGCCCGACAAGGCATCGAAGCTCACCGCCAATACCACCGGCCCCTCGGCTTCGCTCAGTTCGTTCAGCTCATTCAATAGGGGCATTTCCCGCAGGCAGGGGGCGCACCACTCGGCGAAGTAGTTCACCACCAGCCACTGGCCCCGATAATCACTCAACTCTCGACGTTCACCGTCCGACAAGGTCAGGGTCGCCGCATCGCCACACCCCGCCAACGAGGTGGCCAAAAACGACACGGCCAAAAACAAAGACTGATGCCTGCCCATATGCTGTACCCTCCGCACTAGCTTTTATACAATCACCCGAACTATTACCCGAATATCACTCGCACCATGCCGGCTGCATCGCCACTGGAGTTTAGAATGAGTCTACGTATCTATCATAACCCCCGCTGCTCCAAGAGCCGGGAAACCCTCGCCCTGCTGGAGCAGAAAGGTCTGAACCCCGAGATTATCAAATATATCGACACGCCACCCGACGCAGATCAACTCAAGACCCTGCTGGCACAGCTGGGCATGAGCTCGGCCCGGGAATTGATGCGTACCAAGGAAGAAGAATACAAAAGTCTCGGTCTGGCCGATGTGCACGACGAAGATGCCCTGGTCGCCGCTATGGTAGCGCACCCCAGGCTGATCGAACGCCCCATCGTCGTCAACAACAACCAAGCTGCCCTGGGCCGTCCGCCCGAGCAGGTGCTGGAAATTCTGTAATGAGCATTAAACTGGCGCGTAGGCTGGCACTGACCGGCTACTTTGGCCTGATCATCTGGGTCGCCCTCTGGCACGGACTGATCTCTCCTCACCCCGATCTGAGCGTCAGCTTCATGCTGGTAATGTGGCTGCCCTGGCTGTTTATTCCCATGAAGGGCATGCTCAAGGGCAATCCCTATACCCATGCCTGGGCTGTTTACTTGCTGATGCCGTATTTTTTGCATGCCGCCACACTGCTGTGGGTGGATGAAGGCGAACGCTGGCTGGCGCTGGTCGAGCTGGTGCTGGCCAGCACCATGTTCATCGGCAATACCTACTACGCCAAGTTTCGCGGTCGCGAGCTGGGGCTGAGTATTCGCAAGAAGAAAAAAGAAGCTTAACAGACAGCGATCAGCTTTAAGCTGTCAGCCGTAAGAAAAGAAAAAACCGAGCCTACACAGACTCGGTTTTTTTCTTTAGCTTGGCACTGCTTTTATCTTTGGCTGATCGCTTACAGCTTAAGGCCTGTCTCTTAGTCACAAGTTTTTGTCGCTTGCCGTATCGTGCACTTTCGTCGGCCAAAGCGCACTGCTTCTCCGGCACGTCGTGAGCTCATCCCTGAGGGCTCCGCTGTGCCATCCATGGCGCAGAGGGCCGGCGAAGCAGATACCCTTTGCCCTCCTTGGCTGAGCACGGAGTTGACGGTCAGTATCTGACAGGCATCGCAGCAGCTTCACGAAGTGGCAGCGGGGATTGCCGGAGCCGACCGTCACATGCCAAGGATGGCATTTGCCGAGCGCCCCATGGATGGGCTTGAAGCGTGTCGGCGGAGCGCAACCGCGCTGCTGCTTCGCATGACGGTCATTATCAATAACTTGTGACTAAAAAGGATAACAGCTGCTCTTAACGCCTTTAGTTCGTTCTGGGCTGAAGATGCCGGGACCAGCAGTTTTCCAGCCGGCGAAAGCCCCAGACCAGCAGGAAGGTCAGACACATATACACCAGGCCCGCCGCCAGAAAGGCCTCGAAGGGCGAGTAGTAGCGCGAGTTGACGATACGCGCCGCGCCGGTCAGATCCACTATAGTGATCACCCCGGCCACCGCCGAGCCGTGCAGCATGAAGATCACCTCGTTACTGTAGGCCGGCAAGGCCCGGCGAAACGAGTTAGGCAGGATGACTCGCCGTAGTGTCGTCATCTTGCTCATGCCATAGGCGTAGGCCGCTTCAATCTGCCCCTTGGGCATGGCATTGATCGAGCCACGAATAATCTCGGCGGTATAGGCACTGGTATTGAGGGTGAAGGCCAGAATGGCGCAGAACCATGCCTGACTGAACAGCTCCCAAGCGACCGACTCCCGCAACCAGACCCATTGCCCGGCTCCGTAATAGATCAGAAACAGCTGTATCAACAGCGGTGTACCGCGAAAGAAGTAGATATAGGCCCAGGCCGGCCCCTTGAGCAGCCAGTTGGTGCTGTTGCGCAATATGCCCAACGGCACCGCAATCAGCAGCCCGAGCAGCAGCGAGATGGCCACCAGAAACAGGGTGGTATAGAGCCCCTGCCAGTAGACGGTCCATTCATTGATGATGATTGAAAAGTCCATTTATTACCTCGTCTGAATGGCGTAGTGACGCTCTGCCCATTTGAGCATGGAGGTCGACAGGGTAGTAAACAGCAGGAAGATTACCGCCACCGCCATGTAAAAGGTAAAGGGAAGCTGGGTGGCGCCCGCCGCCAGCGAGGCCTTGCGCACCATGTCGTCCAGACCGATGATCGACACCAGCGCCGTGGTCTTGAGCAGTACCAGCCAGTTGTTGCCGAGCCCCGGCAGGGCGTGGCGCATCATCTGCGGAAACAGAATACGACGAAACACCAGGGACGAATTCATGCCATAGGCGCGGGCCGCCTCCAGCTCACCCTTGTCCACGGCCAGAATGGCGCCGCGAAAGGTTTCGGTCATGTAGGCGCCGAAGATAAAACCGATGGTGATGATGCCGGCCACGAAGGGGCTGATTTCCACATAGTCGGGTAAATAGCCGACCCACTCGTGGGCGGGATCGCCGCCGCCTATCCAGTCGTTCAGCTTCTCGTTGAGCGAATAGAGTGAATTATTAAGCAATACCTGACCACCGAAGAAGATCAGCATCATCAGCACCAAATCGGGAATACCCCGTATCACAGTGGTGTAGCCGGTTGCGAGCCAGCGGGCAGGTTTGAATGAGGAGAGTTTGGCCAGTGCCCCCAGCAATCCCAGGGTAACCGCCAGCAGTAATGATAACAGGGCCACCTGTATGGTGACTCCCGCCCCTTCCATCAGGGCGCCTTCGTATCCTTTCAGATCCAGCATAACGATTTCCTATCATATCGGCCCCGAAACGGGGCCGATAAACGCTGATTAACCGCCGTAAACGTCGTATTCAAAGTACTTGTTGTTCACTTCTTCGTACTTTCCGTTCTCACGCAGATCCAGGATGGCCTTGTTCAGCATGTTTTTCAGGTCTTTATCCTGCTTGCGTACCGCAATACCGAAACCTTCGCCGAACCATTGCTCATCGGTGACCGAGGGGCCGACAAACTCGAACTGATCACCGCCGTCCTTGTTCAGCAGCCCTTCTTCAATGGCGGTGGCGTCCAGAAACACATAGTCGATACGGCCGGACTTCAGATCAAGGTAGGCTTCATCGGCGTTACCGTAGCGCACCAGAGAGACGTCACTGCCGAAGTTGTCGGTCAGATACTTATCGTGGGTGGTGGCGATTTGTACCCCAACTTTCTTGCCTTTGAGGCCTTCCTTGCTCAAATCGAGCTCGGTGCCTTTTTTGGTCACGAACTTGTTGGGTACCAGCGCGTATTTACCGGTGAAGTCCACGGTGCGCTTGCGCTCTTCGGTGATCGACATGGCAGCGATAATGGCGTCGTATTTACGAGCCAGCAGCGCCGGAATAATGCCGTCCCAGTCTTGCGCCACCAGATCGCATTTCACCTGCATCTGCTCGCACAGGGCATTCGCCATGTCTACGTCAAAGCCCTGCAGCTCGCCGTTTTCATCGGTCCAGGAAAACGGAGGATAAGCGCCTTCGATACCAAAACGTACGGTTTTCCATTCCTTTGCCTGAACCGCGCCTGCCGCCAGGGTGGCCATGATAGCGCCCGCAACCCACAGTTTTTTCATAAGTATTACTCCTTGTATTACGCCTTGTGTATCAGTTATTTATTACTCGCCGACTTCAATAGGACGACGATATAAACTGCTTGAATCGCTCCGAGCTGGGGTGGGCAAACACCTGCTTGGGATCGCCCTGCTCCTCCACCAGACCCTGATGCAAAAATATCAGCTTGTTGGAGACTTCCCGGGCAAAACTCATTTCGTGGGTCACCACCAACATGGTCCGGCCTTCTTCCGCCAGGCCACGCATCACCCCCAGCACCTCGCCGACCAGCTCGGGGTCCAGTGCCGAGGTAGGTTCATCGAACAACATCACCTCGGGGTCCACCGCCAGAGCCCGGGCGATGGCCGCCCGCTGCTGCTGACCACCGGACAAATGGCTGGGATAATATGCCCGCCGCTCATAGAGCCCGACCTTGTGCAGCAGCGCCTCGGCCTTTTCGATAGCCTCTTTCTTCGGCACCTTGAGCACATGCACCGGCACCTCGATGATGTTCTCCAATATAGTCATATGGGACCATAAATTGAAACTCTGGAACACCATGGCCAGCCGGGAGCGAATGCGTTCTACCTGGCGCATGCTGACCGGCTCACGCTCGCCGGCCTTATTGGTGCGCATTTCGATCAGCTCGCCATGCAGCCGTACTTCACCGGCCGACGGGGTTTCCAGCAGATTGATACAGCGCAAAAAAGTAGACTTACCGGATCCGGAAGAACCGATAATGGAGATAACGTCGCCGTTGTCGGCCTTTAAATCGATGCCTTTCAGCACTTCCAGGGAGCCGTAGTGTTTGTGCAGTCCCGACACTTCCAGGGCAGCTTTACTCATCCGTTAGACCCTTGTTCCCGATGCCGACAAGACGGCATAGTTGCATTAATGGTTAACAGCTTGTTAACCGTCGTAAGGAAAATTACCATCTGTTTGCGTCAATAACAACAGAATCTACTTTCAAAAACCGCATTAGTTGGTTTTTTATACAAGATAATACTCTATCAACAGTATAATATTATGCAAAAATATCGAATAAATTATCAAGTGTGAATATTTCCACTGCTTCGGCTTTCGCGGGACCCCTTATGCCTCTCACGCAAGATCCCGACTCTGCGCCTAAAGTCACACCGCACATATTTCGGCTTTTTTTTCCATTTCGGCTCACGTATCCTGTCACCAATGGAATATAGCGGTAAAAAAACCAGCTACATCAATAAATTGGAAGATAAACTCTATGTACTCAGGCTTACTTATCGTGTTGTTGCCCCTGGCGCTGGGCTATTGCATCCCCTGCCGCTCCCAGTCGATCCTGCATGTCATCAATGTATCGGTGGCACGCATGGTCTACCTGATCCTGTTTTTGATGGGCATCAGCCTGGCCTTCGTCGATAACCTGACCTCCCACCTGGGTACCATTTTTACCGTCTGTCTGGTGTTTCTCGCCTGCATTACCCTGGCCAATCTGGCCGGACTCTGGCTGCTGGATGTGCGCCGCGGCCGGGTCAGCGGCGAGCGGGGCGCGCCCGTCATCAGCAAGTGGACGCTGCTGCTGGACTCGGTCAAGCTCTGTCTGGTGATACTGGCGGGGGTGCTGCTGGGGCAGTTTCTCGACCCCGACTGGTTTGCGGTCGATACCCTGAGCGAGTGGGCGCTGATGCTGCTGTTGCTGCTGATCGGCATACAACTGCGCAATTCCGGCATGAAGCTCCGGCAGATATTGCTCAATCCCTGGGGCCTGACCATCGCCCTGGTGGTCATGGTCACTTCCTGGGGCGGCGGCCTGGCCGGTGCCTGGCTGCTGAACATGCCGTTGAGCCACGGCCTGGCTTTTTCGTCCGGCTATGGCTGGTATTCGTTGTCGGGCATCCTGATCAGCGACCAGCTTGGGCCGGTGATGGGCAGCGCCGCCTTTCTCAGCGATCTGGCCCGGGAGCTGGTCGCCATCATGATGATCCCGGCCCTGATGCGCCGCCACCCGTCCTGCGCCATTGGCTATGGCGGCGCTACCGCCATGGACTTTACCCTGCCGGTTTTGCAGCGTTCCGGCGGTGTGGCTATAGTGCCGGTCGCCATCGTCTCCGGCTTTATCCTGAGCCTGGCCGCGCCGGTCTTCATCCTCGCCTTTCTGTCTCTCGGCGGCTAAGTTGTGACCATCGTCTTTCCTTTATTTCTTGCACCTTTTTGCTCAATCAGTATGGTGATTAGGGTCTGTTGACCTTTCGAGATGATTTTTGCAGCAGTTTGTGGGGGCTTGATACAAGGCAGCGCTTATGCCGTGTAGTCACTCTACATAAATAAGCGATAACGCAGTAGCAAGCCCCCACAAGCGCTGCCCTGCGGGTTCGGCTAAACGCGCTTTTCTCTTTGTTGAGAGGGCTTTGCTTAGGGTTACTAGGCTACACCCCTCTCGTCGCGATAAAAACGCGTTTAACTCGAACCAGATTTCACCGCGAAAGGTCAACAGACCCTTAGGGCAATTTATTTATTCACTTCCAAGGGAAGGACATTTGATGATGAAAACTGTAGGTCTGGTCGGTTGGCGCGGTATGGTGGGCTCGGTATTAATGAGCCGCATGGTGGAAGAAGGTGACTTTTCCCGCATTAAGCCGGTCTTTTTCACCACATCCCAGGCGGGTCAGCCAGCTCCCGACTTCGGCACCGATGCCGGTACCCTGCAGAACGCCTACGACATCGATGCCCTCAAGGCGCTGGATGTAGTACTGACCTGTCAGGGCGGCGACTACACCAAGGAAGTGTATCCCAAGCTGCGTGCCGCCGGCTGGAACGGCTACTGGATCGACGCCGCTTCTGCCCTGCGCATGGATGACGAAGCGCTGATCGTGCTGGACCCGGTCAACGGCACGCAGATCCAGCAGGCCCTGGACAATGGCGCCAAGACCTTCGTCGGCGGCAACTGTACCGTCAGCCTGATGCTGATGGCACTGGGCGGCCTGTTCGAAAAGGATCTGGTCGAGTGGGTGGCCGTGTCCACCTATCAGGCGGCCTCCGGCGGCGGTGCCCGTCACATGCGTGAATTGATCACCCAGATGGGCATGCTGCGTGACGAAGTGGCCGACGAGCTGGCCGATCCGGCTTCCGCCATTCTCGAGCTGGAACGCAAGGTCACCGAAAAAACCCGCAGCGGCGATCTTCCGGTCGACAACTTCGGCGTACCCCTGGCCGGCAGCCTGATTCCCTGGATCGACTCCCAGCTGGAAAACGGCCAGAGCCGTGAAGAATGGAAAGGCCAGGCCGAGACCAACAAGATCCTCGGCATCGAGCAGGCCATTCCGGTTGACGGTCTCTGCGTGCGCGTCGGCGCCCTGCGCTGCCACAGCCAGTCCTTCACCATCAAGCTGAAGCAAGACATCTCCATCCCCGAGGTCGAGAAGCTGCTGGCCAGCCACAACGACTGGGTAAAAGTGATCCCCAACGACCGTCAGCTGTCGATGGAAGAGCTGACCCCGGCCGCCGTGACCGGCACCCTGACCGTACCGGTTGGCCGTCTGCGCAAGCTGAACATGGGCCCGCAATACCTGTCCGCCTTCTCGGTTGGCGACCAGCTGCTGTGGGGTGCCGCCGAGCCCCTGCGCCGCATGCTGCACCTGCTGCCGTAAGCGATGTCTTGGTTTTAATGTTCAAAAGCCCGCCACCCGGCGGGCTTTTTCGTGCTGAACAGGTTAAACGGCTGCTGCTGATTTAGCTGAGATCGGGCAAAGGGCCCGCTCCGCCGACCCGCTCAAGCACCTCCCTGTGACGCTCAGCACATGACATCCATGTCATGTGATGGTCGGTGGAGCAGATCCCTTTGCCCTCCTTGATGCTCCGGCATTGCCTGTTGGCGCCGTCTGCGGGCACTTGGAGTTAAAGAAGAGGAAACAGGGATTGCCTCCACCGACCGTGAAATGCCAGGGCCGAAAAATGCTCCTGCCGTTCCGGCATTCCCGCCCTCCCTGGCGGTCAGACGGCATTTCCGAGCCTCCATGGGGCAGTCTTCTGCCCTATATCTTTGTTGGGTAATGGACCGAATATCCAGTGAATATTCGCAGCCGTTGCCCAGCAAAGATGGCTAGCCCAGTGGCGTGTCGGTGGAGGCAACCCTGTTTTCTCAATCACCCTTTTCATGATGCCGCTTGTTCAATTTCTGTGCTCGGGTTAGGATCTGCCCCCTTTTTGCCGATCACACCCAAGGACTCCCCATGAAAACCTTTATCCCCAGCAAAGACGCCGCGCTAGAGGATTCCATCAGCTATTTTCAGCAGCAGCTGAGCACCCTGGGCTTTGATATCGAGGAAGCCTCCTGGCTGAACCCGGTACCCAATGTGTGGTCGGTACATATCCGCGACAAAGACTGCCCGCTGTGCTTCACCAACGGCAAGGGCGCCAGCAAAAAAGCCGCCCTGGCCTCGGCCCTGGGTGAATATTTCGAGCGTCTGGCCACCAACTATTTCTTCGCCGACTTCTATCTGGGCCAGGACATCGCCAACGGCGACTTCGTGCACTATCCCAACGAAAAATGGTTTGCGCTGCCCGCCGACAACGGCCTGCCCGCCAGCGTGCTCGACGACTATACTCGCGGCTTTTACGATCCGGACGGCGAGCTGACCGCCGACATGCTGATCGATCTGCAGTCCGGCAACGAAGAACGCGGCATCTGCGCCCTGCCCTTCGAGCGTCAGGGTGACAACCAGACCGTTTATATTCCGATGAACATCGTCGGCAACCTCTATGTGTCCAACGGCATGAGCGCCGGCAACACCCGCACCGAAGCCCGCACTCAGGGCCTGTCCGAGGTGTTCGAGCGCCATATCAAGAACCGTATCATTGCCGAGCGCATCAGCCTGCCGACCATTCCGGCCGAGGTGATGGCCCGCTACCCGCACATTCAGGAGCCCATCGCGGCGCTGGAAGCGGAAGGTTTCCCCATTCACGCCTTCGACGCCTCTCTGGGCGGTGAATACCCGGTGATCTGCGTGGTGCTGTTCAACCCGACCAACAGCACCTGCTTCGCCTCCTTCGGCGCCCACCCGCGCTTCGAAGTGGCGCTGGAGCGTACCGTCACCGAGCTGCTGCAGGGCCGCAGCCTGAAGGATCTGGACGTGTTTGTACCGCCTTCCTTCGAAGATGACGAAATAGCCGACCACCACAATCTGGAAACCCACTTCATCGACTCCTCGGGCCTGATTAGCTGGGACATGTTCAAGGACCAGGCCGATTATGAATTTGCCGACTGGGACTTCAGCGGCAGCTCGGAGCAGGAATTCAATCACCTGATGGCTATCTTCAACCAACTGGAGCAGCCAGTGTACATCGCCGATTACGAGCACCTGGGCGTGTATGCCTGTCGTATTCTGGTGCCCGGCATGTCCGATATCTACCCGGTCGAGGATCTGCAACTGGCCAACAACAGCATGGGTGCCGGCCTTCGCGCCACTCTGCTCAGCCTGCCGGCCAGCGATTCGGACGCGGAGCAGCTGATGGGCCTGTACGAACTGCTGGAAGAAGAAGGACTGGACGACTTTACCCGGGTACGCGAACTGATCGGCATAGCCCCGAACAAGGGCACCGCCTGGCATACCCTGCGCGTAGGCGAGCTCAAGTGCATGCTGGCACTGGCCGCCGGTGAGCGGGAAACCGCCCTGGAATACGCCGACTGGACCCTGAGCTTCAACGCCTCCGTGTTCAGCGACGAGCGTCACCGTTACTATCGCTGCCTGAAAGCCGCGCTGGAACTGCACCTGTCGGACGAGCGGAAGCCCGCACAATACCGCTCGGCCTTCGAAAGCATGTTCGGTGCCGACACCGTTGCGCAGGTGTGGCAGCAAATCGACGGTAGCGCCCGTTTCCACGGTCTGACTCTGGCCGACGAAAGCCTCAAGGACTTTGCCGCCCACCAGGCGCTGCTGGCCACCTACGAGAAGCTGCAAAACGCCAAGCGCGCCGCCAGCTGGAAGTAACGGGATTGGGGAATGGGGAATGGGGAATGGGGAATGGTATTCCTATTCCCTGCTCCCTCATCACTATTCCCTGTGTTTAATCAGGACTGCTTGTCTTTCAGTATGTCTTTCAGCGCGGCGGCGTCGATGGCGCCCGGGATCAGGGTGCCATCGGGGAACACCAGTGCCGGCGTGCCGTTCAGGCCCAGACTGCGGAACAGGCTCAGGTTCTGGCTCAGCTTGTCGGCAATTTCCTTGCTGTCGGCTTTCTTCTGCAGTGCCTTGGCATCCAGCCCGGCCTTGTCGGCAATGGTGGCCAGGGCGGCGGTCTGCACTCGCTGCTGGCTCATCAGTGCCTGATGCAGCTCTTCATACTGACGGGGCGCCTCCTGGGCTGCGGCCAGCGCCAGACGCGCCGCCTGCACCGAATCGGGACCCAGAATACCCACATCCTTGACGATCACCTTCAGCTCGGGCTCGCTCTTGATAAGCTCTTTCAGGGTCTCGTTCATACGGCGGCAATAAGGGCAGTTGTAATCGGTGAAATACACCATTTCAATCTTGCCCTTGGGGTTGCCCATGATGCCGTCGGTGCGGTTGGCAAACAGCTGAGCCGATTGCTGCTTCAACTGCTTGGCAAACTCTTCCTGCTGAGCCATCTGGTCTTTTTCTTCCAGCTTGATTATCGCCTCACGCAGGATCTCCGGCTGCTCCAGCAGGGTTTCGCGCACCAGTTTCTGGAATTCATCCCGGCTCATGTCCGCCTGTGCCGGTGTGGCGGACAACAAACCCAGCGCCAGTATGGAGGCCAGGGGTTTCAATACTCGAGGGGTCATCAGCTTCTCACTTCAGATTGAGTTATCGGGGCAGACTACCAGACAGTCACGACCATCAGAAGAGCCCCTACTTGTTAATAAGATAGTCACGGTCGAAAAAAGTATTCATCCACTGGGGTTTGAACACCACCAGCAGGGTGATAGCCATGCCGTTGAGCATGGCTTCGGGAAACAGCAGCAAGGGCAGGGTGCCGACGTAGTTGTCCATCACCACTTGCCAGCTGTATTGCCCGGACCACACCATATAACCGGAAAAAAGCAGGGTCTTGACGGTGATGGTCAGTGCCGCATTGAAGAAGCCTGCGACGAAAATATAAACGAACAGATGCCGATACAGATAGCTGTAAGTCAGCAGAAACACGAAATAGCTGAACGACAGTGGCACTATCACGCCCAGCAGCAGATTGGTGCCGAAATCAGGCCAGGGATCGAAACCGAACAGGGTGATCAGCAGCAGACTCAGGGTGCCCATCAATACTCCCATCCGCCAGCCCAGCATCAGCGCCAGGGTGGTCAGGCCGAGAAAATGTACCTCCAGCCCGTCCTTGACCCCGGCCTGCAGCATCCACAACGGCACCAGAACGATGGCCGCGCCAAAACTCAGGTGCTGACGGGTCTTGTCCGCCAGCCAGGGTCGCCAGTCAAATTTCCAGGCGGCGACTAACAGCACCAGCATGCTCGGTAAAATCAACGACAAACTCCTTTCCGGATCCGGGTACCACAGCGGCAGAACACCACCCGATAATACTACATGCCTGCACCAAACTGCATGGCTGTGCCTACCCCCCACTAACGGGCATCGCTTTCCGAAAAAACAGAACGCATTTAGCCATAATTCTGAAAACCCAGAATTAACATTTAATCATCCCATAAAAATCAACAACTTAAAAATAAAAACAGCCTATTAACTTTGGCACCAAAACTGCAACCTTATTGCTGCACAATCATAACCAACAAGGAAGCCAACCAATGAAGGTCATCAAACACTGCCTGCTCGGCGCCACCCTGGCGTTGTCGGTTACCGCCACCCAGGCCACCGAATTCATCAATGTGCTCACCGGGGGCACCAGCGGTGTCTATTACCCGCTGGGCGTGGCTATCTCCCAGTTGTACGGCAAGCAGATTCCCGATGCCAAGGTACAGGTGCAGGCCACTCGCGCCTCGGTGGAAAACCTGACCCTGCTGCAACGTGGTCGCGGTGAAATCGGCTTTGCCCTGGCCGACAGCGTGGGGGATGCCTGGAACGGCGTAGAAGAAGCCGGCTTCAAGGCACCACTGAAAAAACTGCGTGCCGTGGGTTCCACCTATTCCAACTACATCCAGATTGTGGCCCGGGCCGACAGCGGTATTACCAGTCTGGAAGATCTGAAGGGCAAGCGCATTTCGGTCGGCGCGCCACGCTCCGGCACAGAGCTGAATGCCCGCGCCATCTTCAAGGCCGCCGGCATGAACTACGACGACTTTTCCCGCACCGAATACCTGCCCTTCGGTGAGTCGGTCGAGCTGATGAAAAACCGCCAGCTGGATGCCACCCTGCAATCTGCCGGTCTCGGCATGGCCGCTTTCCGCGATCTGGCTTCCCATGCTCCCGTGATATTCGTGCCCATTACCGCCGAGCTGGTCGCCAACATCGACAATGACGCCTATCGTCCCAGCATGATCCCCGCCGGCACCTATACCGGTCAAAACAGCGATGTACCTACCGTAGCTATCAGCAACCTGCTGATCACTCATGAAAAGGTATCCGACGAAACCGCCTATCAAATGGCCAAACAGGTATATGAGAACCTGCCCGCCCTGCGCAATGCCCACAGCGCCGCCGAGGGCATCACCGCAGAAGGTGCCGTTCAGGGCCTCCCCCTGCCGTTGCACCCCGGTGCCGAACGCTATTACAAGGAAAAAGGCCTGTTGAACTGACAGTCCTGAGCCATCGGTTGTCTTCAGCCGATGGCTCAATAGCGAGTAACCAGAACCCAAACAATATCGAGTCCGTTACCGACGGCAATCGTATAAACTGCAGCCTGGCCGAATATCGGCGGACGGGCTGAGGAGTGATGATGAGCGATACCCAAACCCGACCTCAGGCGCTTGTGTTTTATGGCGCCCTGGCCTTTTCAATCTTCCAGATTGTCACCGCCGCCTTCAGCCCCTTGTCCACCACTGTGGTCAGGGCCGTTCATGTCGGCTTTCTGCTGTTTCTGGTTTACCAGATTTACGGTGCTCGCGGCCAGCGTCTGTCCCGCCCCTCGGTCTGGAGCCTGCTGCTGGGGGCTACCGCCCTGCTGTTCGCCTTCTACCACTGGTGGTTCGAAGCGGACCTCGTTTATCGTGCCGGTGACATGAACCAGACCGACTGGATTATCGGCAGCGTCACCCTGCTGATGGTGTTCGACGCCGCCCGCCGACTGATGGGCTGGGCGTTGCCCATGATTTGCCTGAGCTTCGTCGCCTATGCCCTGCTCGGCCAGCACTTGCCCGACGTCCTGATGCACAGAGGCTACGGTCTGGATCAGGTGGTGTCGCAACTGGCTTTCAGTACCGAAGGCATCTACGGCACCCCGACTTATGTTTCCTCCAGCTACATCTTCCTGTTTATCCTGTTCGGTGCCTTTCTCGAACAGGCCGGCATGCTCAAACTGTTCAACGACGTGGCCATCGGCTCCGTCGGTCATACCCGTGGTGGCCCGGCCAAGGTGTCGGTGCTCTCTTCCGGCATGATGGGCACCATCAACGGCTCCGGCGTGGCCAACGTGGTCAGCACCGGACAGTTCACCATTCCGCTGATGAAAAAATTCGGCTACAAGTCCGACTTCGCCGGTGCAGTAGAAGCGACCAGCTCCATGGGCGGACAGATCATGCCGCCGGTAATGGGTGCCGTGGCCTTCATCATGGCCGAAACCATCAACGTACCTTATGTAGACATCACCAAGGCCGCTTTGATCCCCGCCGTGCTCTATTTCTTTACCGTATTTCTGATGGTACATCTGGAAGCGGGCCGCGCCGGCCTCAACGGCCTGCCCAAGGCCGAATGTCCCAATCCGCTGACCGCCCTCAAGCAACGCTGGTATCTACTGCTGCCGCTGGTGGCACTGGTTGTCATGCTGTTCTCCGGTTTCACCCCCTTGTTCGCCGGCATGATGGGACTGGCCCTGACGGTAGTGTTGATCATGGGTAACGGCATCGCCAAGCACCTGGGTGCAAAGGGCCTGCGCTACGCCTTTTGGGTCGGCCTGGGTCTGGCCTGTGCCAGCTTCAATCATTTTGGCATCACCGCCATTTTCGTCATCGTCGCCATCCTGACCGTGCTGCTGCTGGTCAAGCGTGAACAGAACATTCTCAGCACCGTGGTCAACGCCCTCTATCAGGGTGCTCTGCATGCACTGCCAGTCGGTGTGGCCTGTGCCCTGGTCGGGATGATTATCGGGGTTATTTCTCTTACCGGTGCCGCCACCATAGTCGCGGGTTACATCATTCAGTTGGGCGAGCACAGCTTGCTGTTATCGCTGATACTGACCATGTTCACCTGTTTGGTACTGGGCATGGGCATCCCCACCATTCCCAACTACATCATCACCAGCTCCATTGCCGCTCCAGCCTTGTTGGAGCTGGGAGTGCCGCTGATCGTTTCGCACATGTTCGTGTTCTATTTCGGCATAATGGCTGATCTGACGCCGCCGGTGGCGCTGGCAGCCTTCGCCGCCTCGCCCATCGCCAAGGCCTCTGGCCTGCGGATCGGCATGCGTTCGCTGCAAATCGCCATTGCCGGCTTCGTGGTACCCTACATGGCGGTCTATGCCCCCGAGCTGATGCTGCAGGGCGATGCGGGCCTCGCGGCCACCATCTTCGTGGTGTTCAAGGCTCTGCTGGCGGTGTCGCTATGGGGCATGGGTGTGATCGGCTACTGGCTACGCCCCTTTGGCTGGCTGGAGCGCCTGATTGCCATCGCCGCCGCCGCCCTGTTGGTGTTCTCTCTGCCTTTCACCGATGAAATCGGTCTGGCCCTCGCCGCCGTGCTGCTCGGCCGTCACTGGCTACAGGCCCGACGCCAACGCCAACTGGCACCGGTCTGATATGCTGTGTCTGGCTACCGCCGTCACTACCGTGATGCTGCTGACCAGCAGCATCACCCTGAGCTGGGACCACTCGGTGGAAAAAACACACTGGCAGGAACACTACCAGATAACTGACAACCAGTTGCACCTGGTGGAAGCCAGCGTGCAAGGCTCGGGGGCCGGCATGGAGCCTCCCCCCGGCGCTCGACTGGAACAGGGCGCCTGGCACTGGCAACCGGATATCTGGCTGGAACAGCTAACCCTTGCCAGTTCAGAGTTTACCGGAGATTATACCCTGTGCCTGGACTCGGGCCTGTGCCGACCGCTCGGTCACTGGCTGCTGTCCGGGCACAAGGTTACCCTGATTCCCTGTGATGCTCCGGAGGTCAACTGAAGCCACCTTTGCTCAAAAAACGTATATTGTGGCTGTTCGGTCTTCTGCTGTTCAGCCTTTTGCTGCTCTGGATCTGGCTTGGCAGCTGGCAACGTCAAATAGCCGAGCAAGAACTCTGGGCCCAGCAGCAACTGCAGATATACCGGGCCACGCTCGTGTCGGAAATAGCCCGCTTCGAAAATATTCCCCGCGCCCTGCAGTCTCATCCTGTGCTGACCAGAACCTTGGCCAGTCCCAATAATATCGACGTAGTCACCCGTGCCAATCAGTTACTGGAACAACTGGCAGCTGATACCGGGGTAGAGACGCTTTATCTAATGAACGCTCAGGGCACGGTTCTGGCAGCGAGTAACTGGCAACAGTCCTATTCTCTTGTTGGGCAGAACTATGGCTTTCGGCCCTATTTTCACGATGCCTTGCAGGGGAGCTTCGGCGAATTTTACGGGGTCGGTGCCACCACAGGTATTCCCGGTTATTTCTTCGGTCTGCAAATGGACCATGAAGGTACCAACAGCGGGGTACTGGCTGCCAAGATTACCCTGCTGGAACTGGAAAAAAGCTGGCAACCGACGAGGGACTTGGTGATGGTGGTGGATCCGGATCAGGTGATCGCCCTCGCCTCCCGCACCGAACTCAAGTTCAAAACCCTGACGCCACTCAGCCCGAAAGCCCGGCAACGCCTGGACCGCACTCGTCAGTATGCGCCCCTGCCACTGACGACACTGGAGCTTGGCAGTCGTAATGGTCAGCCGGTCTGGCAAAGTAAGCAGTATCGGGTAAGCCAGCTTGACCTGCCCCGGCGGCAATGGCGACTGCAGCTGTGGTGGCCAAGCCGGCCGCTGATGGTGAATGCCACTCTGGTAACGGCCGTGGCCGGGTTCAGCATTATCGCCATGACTCTGCTGTTGCTTTACTGGCGTCAGCGGCGCCGCTACATACAGGTTCAGCTCAAGGCTAAAAACGAGCTTGAGCACAAGGTAATGGAACGCACCTCAGCCCTGGCCACCAGTAACGTCCAGTTGGCACGGCAGGTACGAGAGCGCACTCAGGCCGAGGCCCGGCTCAGAGCTATACAACATGAATTGATCCAGAGCAACCGACTGGCGGCCCTTGGCCAGATGGCTGCCAGCGTTGCCCATGAAGTCAATCAGCCGCTGACGGCGTTGAAAAATCAGTCGACCAATACCCTGCTACTGGCGCGGCGCGGCATGTATCCACAAGTGGAGGAAAGTCTGCAAACCATGGGCCGTCTGGTGGATCGCATGGCCAGGCTGACCTCACAACTCAAGTTGTTTGCCGCCACCCGACGAAAAACCCGTGGGCTCTGTCGGCTCGACGAGGCGCTGGACAATGTACTGAGCTGGCTGTCACCGCGACTGGACGAACAACAGATCCGCCTGGAAAATACTCAGACGAAAGGCCTGACGCTGCCAATAGAACTGCACGCCCTGGAACAGGTATTGGCCAATTTGATCTGCAACAGCCTGGATGCTCTGGTCGGCCGGGAAGAGGCCTGCATCACTCTGGAAGCAGGCGATGACTTTCTTTGTCTGTGGGATAATGGCCCCGGTATTGCCCCACCACTGCTGGACAAGGTGACGGAGCCGTTTTTCTCTACCAAGGAGGCTGGCCAGGGACTAGGTCTCGGGCTCGCCATCGTCCGGGATCTGGTGGAAGCCAGCGACGGACGGCTGGAGATAACCAGCTCACCCTCAGGCGGTGCCCGTTTCACCCTTAACTGGAGCCAAGATGAATAACACTGCCATTGAAGTCTGGCTGGTCGAAGACGATGACGATGTCCGGCAGACCCTGCTGCAAACCCTGCAACTGTCGGACCTTCCCGCCCGAGGTTTTTCCCGCGCCGAACAGGCACTGCAGTCCCTGACGCCGGAAGCCCCGGTGGTAGTGCTGTCCGATGTGCGCATGCCGGGCATGGACGGGCTGGCCCTGCTGAAACAGCTGCAGGCACGTGATGCCGAGCTGCCAGTGCTGCTGCTCACCGGTCATGGCGACATCCCCATGGCGGTGGCCGCCATTCATCAGGGGGCCCAGGATTTTTTTGAAAAGCCCTTCGAGCCGGAGCAATTGTTGCGCAGCCTGCGCCGGGCCATCGACAAACGGGCTTTGGTACTGGAAAACCGCCGACTGCGCCGCCAGCTGGCAGACAGCAGAGGGCAGACCTTGCTGCTAGGGCAGACCCCACAAATAGAACAGCTTCGCCGTCAGATAGACAACATCGCCGATACCTCGGCCTCGGTGCTGATCCTTGGGGAAACCGGCACCGGTAAAGAAATGGTGGCCCGCAGCCTGCATCAAGGCAGCGGGCGCAAAGGCAATCTGGTTGCGGTCAACTGTACCGCCCTGCCCGAGTCTATTTTTGAAAGCGAGATGTTCGGGGCCGAACCCGGCGCCTATACCGGGGTGAACAAACGCCGCATCGGCAAGATCGAGCACGCCGATGGCGGCACCCTGTTCCTGGACGAAATCGAAGGCATGCCGCTGAACCTGCAGGCCAAGATGCTGCGGGTGTTGCAGGAATCGGCACTGGAGCGGCTCGGCGGCAACAAGCTTGTCAAGGTCGATGCCCGTATCGTCGCCGCCACCAAAGTCGATTTACAGCGCGCCAGCGCCGCGGGACTGTTTCGCGCCGATCTGTATTTTCGGCTTAATGTGGTCACCCTGGCCCTGCCGCCCCTGCGTGAACGGCGGGCCGATATCCCACTGCTGTTCCTGCATTTTATCGAGCAAGCCAAAGAACGTTACCATAGGGATGTGCCGCCGCCGGACGCCGCCCTGATACAGCAATTGCTCAACCGGGACTGGCCCGGCAATGTGCGTGAGTTGCGCCATCATGCAGAACAATATGTGCTGGGGGTACTGCCGTCCGCCCCCTCAGCGCCGGATCTGACCCTGCCACAGCACCTGTTCCGGCTGGAGCAGCAACTGATCCTGGCCGCCATGAAGCAAGCCGAAGACAATGTCGCACTGGCTGCCGAACGTCTGGGTATTCCCCGCAAAACGCTGTACGACAAGCTGGCCAGATACAAGCACACAAACGGCGCAGAACTGTAGATTCAATTAACTCTCTTTCATCTTGCTACCGATGATGCGTTACGGTTAACTTAGACCTGATAACAATTCAGAGAAAACCGCCGTCTCCCGGCTTTTCTTGACTAGAATAAAAGCGCGCCCAGGAAATCATCATCAAGCCCAGAGACAATGCAGGAACATGGATGAAACTGCCCAAAATATCTCGTTGGCTACCACAGGATCATTATTCGTTTGTCGCTACCTCATTACTGCTGGTGGCGCTGGCGCTGTCGAGCTGGTTTATCAGTCGGCACTGGATAGACCTGCGTATTCAAGGACAGTTACAGGAACTGAAGCTGCAGAGCACTCAGGTCACCTCTTCTGCCGTCGAAAATCTGCAACGGGACAGTCAGCACACCAAGGAAATTGCCCGGTCTCTGTCATCGTTATCCAGCCTGCAGCTTTCCCTGAGGAACGGCCGTTATGGTAGCGCCCTGAAGACGGATCTGAACCAGTTTGGCAAGGCTTTCGAGCTCGGTGGTATCTGGCTGCTCGACCGACAGGGCAAGGTGCTGGCACAAAGCACCGACAGCCCCCCCCCACCGGAGTTTGGCCTTTATACCGACGGCAGGCGTCCCTTGACTCGTCTGGTCTTCGATTCCGAGCATCAGCAGGCCAGGATTTATCACGCCAATCCGGTCACGGCAAATGGTTCCGTGACCCTGTTGGTCTGCGCCACCGTGACTCCCATCAGTCTTCGGGCATACCGTATCGAATTGCTGGTGACCGATGCCAACCGCATCATTTCCCTGGCGGATAATCCAGACTGGTTGAGCTATTCGCTCGGCGAGCCTTCCACCCGGCTGTCGCCGGACGCGGCAGAGCCCCCCCCGCCGTTACCGGTCAGTATCAGCCCTTTGCTTCCCGAAGTGCTGCTGCTCGGCCCGGGGAATGAGCCAATACTGCTGGTCAGTCACTCCACCGACAGCAAAGACTACCAGGTACACGCGCTCGCGGATGCCGGCCCCATTTATCGTCAGGCCAGAGAGAAAGACAACCTGGCGGCCATCATCACGCTGGCAAGCACCGGCTCCTTGTGGGGCGGCTTTCTGACCATTCTGACCCTGAAGCGAAACCGGCGACACAGCCTGGCCATGAGCCGAGTCAATGATGAACTGTTGCGTCTGAACCAGCAGCTCAAGCAACAAGCCACCACCGACGCGCTGACCCAGTGCCCTAACCGACGGGCCGCCGAAGCACGGATGCGATATGAGCTGGCCAATCTGCAGCGTTATCATCATCCCTTCTGCATCGTGATGATCGATATCGATCATTTCAAGCGCATCAACGACCAGCATGGTCATGACATCGGCGACAAGGTGTTGCGCCACTTTGCCGTCACCGGCCGAAAAGCCATACGTGACACCGACGTGCTGGCCCGTATCGGCGGCGAGGAATTTTTACTGATACTGCCACAAACCCATCATCAACAGGGTCTGCAGCTGGCTCAGCGACTGCTGGATAATATTGCGGAAACACCACTTTATCTTTCCGACAGAACCGTCAGCTTTACCTTCAGCGGCGGCCTGACCGAAGCCGCCGTCGAAGACGGCATCAGCCAGCTGCTCATCCGCGCCGATCAGTTCCTGTATCAGGCCAAGGAAGAAGGTCGCTGCCGGATCTGCTGCGACACTCCGCTGTCAGTCAAGTCGGCAGCCGTCGGCTGAACCTACTGTTTGGCCTGATGCCCGACAAGCGTTGCCGGCTTGTCCACCAGCCTGTAACTGAGCTTGTCCAGGGTGACTGTGACCGCCAGCTGGCGGTTTTCTTCGTGGCTGATCTGCACCAGCTGGTAATCCAGCTCGGGCGCCACCCAGAAGCGGGTTCTGCGCTTGCTGTTGCCTCTGTCCCGCTCGACGATCAGGCTGTCGAAGGAACCGATACCGGTTTTAACCACTTCCTTGCCCACCACCTTGAAGGTGGTCTGCTTGATTTCACCGTCGCGTACAACCGGGTAGGTAAGAGTGGTCTTGCCGGCCATCAGATCACAACGCGCCTCGAAGAAGAAGCTGACTGAGTCGAAGGCGCCGCCTTCGGTCGACAACAGCTTGTCGCCGCCTTTGCCCTGATAAAGCACCATATTGGTCTGGGAATCAAACACCAGCCGCTCTTCCGGCCGCTTCCCCAAGTACTTGGCCTTGTAGCTAAAGGTATCCGGCCGGGCGGTGCAATCATTCCACTTGAAACTGGCTTTCTGCTCCACATCCAGCAACCAGTGAGCCAGGGAAAAATTGACATGGTAGCGGTCTTTGTTGCGATCTATGGTCAGGGTATTCACCCCTCGGGTCGGATCACCATTCAGCAACACGGAAAATTCGGCCCGCAGGTGATCGATGTCCCTGGCGGACGCGCTCCCGGCAGCCAGCAGGCCGCAGAGTGTCAGTAGGCATTTTTTAAACATTCGGCTTTCCTCATTCAGTGTTCTGCCTGAACATCCGGCAACGTCTGCACCAACCATACACCAATCAATCCCAGTAAAGAAAACACCAGAATCACCGCCAGGCTGGATAACAATACCAGCTGCGAGCTCGACTCCTCGCTTCGTTCACTCCCTGTATCACGAAAATTACCACACGCAGTTCTCAGACCGAAGCCGAAGCCCTATCATAACAGGGCAAAAACGATGGGATCAGTTTCCATTGCCTACTCACAGACACAGAATTCGGATACGACATGGAAACGGGCTACCGCATTATTATTGCCGACGACCACCCCTTGTTTCGCAACGCCCTGCACCAGGCGGTTGAACTGGCCATTACCGGAGCCGAGCTGCAGGAAGTCGACAGTATCGATAATCTGATGCGGCTCCTGAGTGAGGTCGATGAGGTCGACTTGCTGCTGCTGGATCTCAAGATGCCCGGCGCCAGCGGTTTTTCCGGCTTGGCGCTGCTGCGCAACCAGTATCCGGATCTGCCGGTGGTGATCGTCTCGGCCAGCGAAGAGCCGGCGGTGGTACAGCAGGCCATGCGTTTCGGTGCCCTGGGTTTTATTCCCAAGTCCGCCCCCATGCGAACCCTGGTCAGCGCCCTCAACACCATTCTCGAGGGCGACCCCTGGTTTCCCGAGGGGATCAGCCTGGACCACGCTCCCGAGGATAATATTGCCGAACGGCTGGCCAGCCTGACGCCGCAGCAATTTAAGGTGCTGACCATGTTGTCCGAAGGCCTTCTCAACAAGCAAATCGCCTACGAACTGGCCGTATCGGAGGCAACCGTCAAGGCCCATGTCACCGCCATCTTCCGCAAGCTGAACGTCAAGAACCGCACCCAGGCGGTTATAGCCCTGTCCCAGCTGGAAGGCGGCGAGCTTTAATCACAGCCGGGAATGGGGAATGGGGAATGGGGAACCCTAATCCCTAATCCCTAATCCCTGCTTTTCACCAGATGCTGCAGCAGCGCACGCAGTTTCAGCGGCTTCACCGGTTTACTGAGATAACTCAGGCCCAGTTGCCGACACTGGGCCTGCAACTCCGGCTGTCGGTCGGCACTGATCACCACGGTAGGCACAGGTTCGAACTCACGTCGCAGCGCCTCCACCAACGCCACCCCGGTTTCCCCCTCATCCAGATGATAATCCGACAATATTACCTGCGGTTCGAAGCCGTTGAGGCAATGTCGGTGCGCCTCGTCGCCGTTCAATGCCAGTTGCACCTGACAGCCCCAACGGGTCAGCAGGCCCGACATAGCGGTGAGAATATCGGTGTCGTTGTCGATGCACAGCACTCGTAACCCCGCCAGCTGGCTGTTGCTGGTAGCCGGTAACGTTGGTAACAGCGAGTCTTCCTGTTCGCCCCCCGGTTCCGCCCTAGGCACGGTCACACTGAACACCGAGCCCTTGCTTTCCGTTGAGTGTACCCCCAACCGATGGCCCAGCATCACCGCCAGCCCCTGGGCGATGGCCAACCCCAGGCCCAGCCCCTGCTGATGATGGCGCTGGCCATGCTCCAGCCGCATGAATTCGTCAAAAATCACTTCCTGTTTATCCGAGGCGATACCGGGGCCGTTGTCCCACACTTCGATACGCAACTCGTCGCCTCGCTCTGCATCACGACAGCGACGCAAGCCCAGCAAAATGCGACCGCCCGGGTTATAGCGCAGGGCATTGGTGAGAAAATTCTGCAGGATACGGCGCAATAGTCGCGCGTCGCTGTGCACGCCTAGCCCGGTGGCCACCACATCGAAACGGCCGCCGTCCTGTTCGGCCAGCACCCCGAACTCGGCCTTGAGGGTATCGAACAGGTTATTGAGCGCGAAGTCACCGGGTCTGGCCGTCAGCTTGCCCGACTCCAGCCGCGACATGTCTAGCAGGTCGCCGATCAGGTCTTCGGCCGCCGCCAGAGAGCGGTCTATGTGTCCCGCCAGCCGACGGCTTTCGTCATCGCCCGAAGTTTCCAGCCAGGACGATGCAAACAGCTTGGCCGCATTGAGCGGTTGCATCAGATCATGGCTCACCGCCGCCAGAAATCGGCTTTTGGAGGCACTGAGCCTTTCGGCCTCATGGGTCGCCGCCAGCAACTGCTGGTTGACCGCCGACAACTCCCGGGTGCGTTCGGCCACCCGGGCCTCCAGCACCACATTGGCGTCTTTGAGCAACTGCTCCGCCTGGCGGAAGGTGGTGATGTCGTTGAAGGTCATGACAAAACCGCCACCGGGCATGGGATTGCCCTGCACCTCAATCACCCGACCATCGGGCCGGGTACGGGCAGACACATGAGCGCTGCCGACTTTCATGTGATTCACCCGCCGGGCCACATGTTCGCCTACGGTGCCGGGGCCGCAGAGGCCCCGTTCTGCGTTATAGCGAATGATGTCGGCGATGGGTCGTCCCACCTGGATAAGCCCCGACGGATAGGCAAACAGTTCGATATAACGCCGGTTCCAGGCCACCAGGTTCAGCTCTTTGTCCACCACCGAAACGCCCTGACCGATGTGCTCGATGGCACCCTGTAACAGGCCCCGGTTAAAGCGGAACACATCGCCAGCCTCATCGACGATGGCGGCCAGCTCATCCAGCTCCATAGAGCGGCCCTGCAGCACCGACGACAACACCAGGCGCGCCGACGAGGCGCCGAATACCCCGGCCAGCACCCGCTCGGTATGACGGATCAGACTGGCCGGCGCCTGCATGCTGCCCTCCAGCGTGCCCTGTTCGCCGGCATACCGGGAAAAGGCCCGGCTGACTCTCGCCTCGCCCACAAAGCGGGAAGCCAGCTGTTCCAGCTCCTGTACCGACACCTTGGCCCGGTAGACATCGCCGTCATCCCTGCTCTGCCGGCCGACAAAGGCCGCAGCCTGAAAGCGCTCGCTGACCGAGGGAACAGACAGCCAGGAACCCAGAAGATAGGCAGCCAGATTGAACACCAGGCTCAGCAAGATGCCCCAGGTGACCGGGCTCATCTCGCCCACAGCGCCCCAGGCGGGTGGCGTCAGCAACCAGAGCAGAAAGTTGGTGTCTGCGTCGCCGGCAAAGAGCCCGGTTTCGGCCATCAGGTTCAGCAGCCACATCAGCATGCCCAGGCTCAGGCCCCAGTAGGCCCCGCGCCGGTTACCACCGCGCCACAGCAGCCCCAGCACCAGGGCCGGAATAAACTGGGCGATGGCCGCGAAACTCAGGTAGCCAATCCGGGACAGGCTGTCTATGTCTTCCAGCCACAGAAATACCAGCCAGGCGGTGGCCATGATCACGATAATGGCGGTACGGCGCACCTTGAGCAGAAGCTGGGAAAAATCGTTGAAATCGGCGCCTTGCAGCTGGCGGCGACGCAGTATCATCGGCAGCACCAGATCGTTGCTGACCATGATAGCCAGCGCTATGGTGGAGATAATCATCATGCCGGTGGCGGCCGACGCCCCGCCGATGAAGGCCAGCACCGCCAGCCCCGGCTGGTCCAGTGCCAGCGGCAGGCTGATGACATAGGTATCGGGCGAGGTATCGACGCCCAGCCACTGCTGGCCGGCCAGCGCCAGCGGCAGCACGAACAGCCCCATCAGCAACAAATAGACCGGAAAGATGCGCCGGGCCCAGCGCAGATCCGCCGGATCATGGTGCTCTACCACAGTGACATGGAACTGGCGCGGCAGACAGATAATGGCGCTCATCGACAGCAGGGTATAGACCCCCATGTCGAGCAGGTTGGCACCGGTCACCTGGGTGAAGTTGCCAATAAAATCTTCGGTAATCATCACTCGCTGCTGGTTCGGGTAAGCCAGGATCAGCCAGAGTGCGAAGCCACCGACCACGATAAAGGCCACCAGCTTGACCAGCGATTCCACCGCAATCGCCACCATGACGCCACGCTGGTGCTCGGTGGCATCGATATGGCGGGTGCCGAACAGTAGAATAAAAACGGTAAACAACAGGGTAACCATGAAAGCCACCTCGCCCGCTTCCCGGCCAACCCCGCCGACCACATCCGGTGCTATCAGGTTCAACCCCATGACGATGGCCTTGAGCTGCAGGGCGATATAGGGCAGCACCCCGACGATGGCGATCAGGGTGACATAGACCGCCAGCCGCTGAGACTTGCCGTAACGGGCGGAAATGAAATCGGCGATGGAGGTAATGTGCTCGCGTTTGGCCACCTCGATAAGCCTCGCCACAAAGGGACCGGCCAGGGTGAAGACGATGATGGGGCCGAGATAAATCGAGAAATAAGTCCAGGTGTCGGTGCTGGCCTGCCCCACAGTGCCGAAGAAGCTCCAGGAGGAGCAATACACCGCCAGCGAAAAACTGTACAGCAGGGGTCGCAAACGCCGGGCGCCCGCTCCCATCCGTACCTTGTCACCCAGCCAGGCACAGATAAAGAGCACCGCCAGATAAGCCAGCGCAATATTAATGACGGTCCAGCCCTGCATCAGGCCTCCTGTGGTGATGTGTGCAGAGGGGTCCTCAGCAACCAGAACGCCGGCAGCACTATTACCGCCATCAGCCAGTAAACCTGGCCGCCGAGCGAGGGGTACAGCTGGCCGCACAGCACCAGCAGCAAGGCCACCGTCAGTCCCATCGCCAAAGCGGCATACAGAGCCTGGGCACCGAACACCGCCGTCCCGCCCAGATCCCGACTGATATAACGTATGGCGCCCAGATGACTCAGGCAAAAACTGCCCGCGTGCAGCAACTGGGCCAGCATCAGCCAGACCAACTCGGTCGTCGCGCCCAGCATGCCCCAGCGCAGCAGGGAGCAAGCGGCCCCTGCCAGCAACAGCTGACGAGCACCGAAACGTTCAAACCATCGTTTGTTCATGGCCAGCACCACTATCTCGGCCAGTACCCCCACCCCCCACAGATAGCCGATAGCCGTGGTGCTGTAACCCTGCTGCTGCCAGTGCAGCGCACTGAAACCATAGTAAAAGGCATGACAGCCTTGCAACAGCGCCACTATCATCAGGAAACGCCGCATACCGGGTCGACGCCACACCTGAAGGATCGAATCTCCCTTCCCGCCCAGCTGACTGTCGACCGGAGCCGGGCTCATGGGCAGCCAGCTCAGCAATAACAGCAACCCCAGCGACAACACCATGGCATGCAAGACCCACTGAGGCCCCAGGTTGTTGCTCAGGCTGCCCACCACCAGGTTGGCAGCAATGAAGGCCACCGCGCCCCAGAGCCGGGACTTGCCGTAATCCAGGTGCACCTGCACGATTAACCGGCTAGCGATGGCCTCGCCCACCGGCATCAGGGTCGGGTAAATCAGGCTCACCAGCACCATCAACACCACCAGTGCCAGGCTCGACTGGCCGCCGTAAAAACAGGCAAAGCCCAGCATGCTCAACAGACTCAGCCAGCGCACCGCCGGCAGCAAATGGCTGGCAGCCCGAACCCGACTCATGATGCCGAGATTGCCGATGCAACGCGCCGCCATGCCCAGCCCGAGCAGGATCCCGATAAAACCGGCATCGGCGCCGACATGACTGAGCCACAAGGACCAGAAAGGCAGGAAGGTGCCATAACCAAAATAATAAATGGCAAAAAACAAGGAAAGCCAGAATGCAGGTGCCACGTCCGGTACTCCGGTACAGAGTTATGGAATAATGCGACCTATGATAATAACTTTATGACTTAATTGCTGTGCCCTGATCACGCCAAGGTGGTTTCATGCGTATCTTCCTGTTGTTGACTCTCTTTCTGCTCGGCGGTTGCCAGGCCGACGTTCGCCCCCCGGCCACCCTGTTCGATTACCAGTTGCACAGCCCGACAGGACAACCGTTGTCTCTTTCCCGGGCCGCTCGCCAACTGGACTCCGCCGATGTGATCATGGTCGGCGAGCTGCACGGCCACCCGGGCATTCACCGTTTTCAGGCCGAATTGCTGGCCCGGTTGTTGAGCCAGCCCCGCCCTCTGGCGCTAGCCATGGAGCAGTTCAGCCGGGACCATCAAGCCACGCTGAACGCCTATCTGGCAGGAAAACTGGGTGAAGATGCCTTTATCGAGCAGAGCAACGCCTGGCCCGGCTATCGCAGCGACTACCGACCACTGGTCGAACTGGCGCGTCAGGCCCAGATTCCGGTATTGGCGGCCAATGCCCCACGCCACCTGGTGCGCTGCATCGCCAGAAAAGGTCCCACTTACCTCGACCAGCTACCCGCGGATCAGCGCGCCTGGGTGGCCGAGCAGCTGACCCTGAGCGACGACGCCTACAAGGCGCGCTTCATGGCGAACCGCCATCACGGCCAGGCCCCCACCGAGTTTCAGTTTGCCGCCCAGACCAGCTGGGATGACACCATGGCCGAAAGCATAGACCGCTATCTGCAGTCTCATCCCCGGCACAGGGTGCTACTGACGGTAGGCCGCTTTCATATCGGTGACGGCCTGGGCACCGCCCGGCGCCTGCAACAACGAGCCCCCGGGCTCAAGGTCGCGCTCATTTATCCGGTAACCACGGATGAAGCGACTCCCGCAGCGCCCCTGTGGTCGCTGAAGGTCGGCGCCCTGCCCGCCGCCCGGCTGGATCAGGAGCCCTTGCCGTCCTTCAGTCTCGGCGAGCCCGACTGCTGAATGGCCGATGCTGTCGCCACAGAAAAGAACCCTGGTGATCTTGCTTTGATCTCCCGGCTTTAATCGGGCACATTGCCTGCCGTATCTGCAAGGGAGTCACCATTGAACGCCTATCTGTTACTGACCATGGCCATCGTTGCCGAAGTCATCGCCACCACGGCACTCAAGGCATCACACGGGTTCAGCCGTCTCGGGCCCAGCCTGCTGGTGGTCACCGGTTATAGCACCGCCTTCTGGCTGCTGGGGCTGGTCATGAACACTGTGCCCGTGGGCATTGCCTACGCCATCTGGTCCGGTGCCGGTATCGTGCTGGTGACCCTGCTGGCGGTACTATTCTACCGGCAAATTCCGGACCTGCCGGCGCTGCTCGGCATGGGGCTTATCATCGCCGGGGTGGCGGTGATCCAGCTGTGGTCCAGAAGCGGCGGTCACTGACGAGAGGGGGAACGATATGATCTTGTGCGGACACAGAGGCGTAGCCAGCCTGGCCCCGGAAAATACCCTGGCCGGGCTGCGCGAGGCCCATCGGCTGGGTCTTGAATGGGTAGAAATCGACGTTCAGCTGACCCGAGACGAGCAGGTGGTGGTAATTCACGACGAAAAGGTCAACCGCTGCACCAACGGCAAGGGGTGGCTGCGCCAATACGACCGGGATGAACTCGGCCGACTCGATGCGGGCAGCTGGTTCGACCCTGCCTTTTCCCAAGAGCGCATCCCCCTGCTCACGGATTATCTCACCCTCGCCGCCACCCTCGGCATTCGCGTCAATATCGAACTCAAACTCTACCCTCAGGATGATGCGGCGCGGCTGTGCCGCCGGGTCAGTGAGGTCATTGAGCAACACGGATTCGACAAAGACACACTGCTGTTTTCCAGCTTCGAGCCCGACTGTCTGCGTCAACTACAAATGCTGCAACCGGACATTGCCCGCGCCCTGCTGGTGGAGCGCATCCCCTACGACTGGCAGACACAACTGCAACAGCTGAACTGCACCGGCCTGAACTGCCACCACCGCCATCTGACCCGCGTACTGGCCGAGGCTGTGAAGGCCGCAGGTTACCGGCTGAACTGCTATACCGTCAACCATACGGGCAAGGCCGCCACCCTTGCCGCCTGGGGCGTGGACATGATCTTCACCGACACCCCACAGGATTACCTGAACGCAGGCTGGCGCCCGAGCTGAGTGACAGGCCGATTGATCCAGCCCTCTGACCAGAGTACGCCTTTGTTATAGCCTGCTGCGCTTTTCTGTTATCATGGTGACAGTTTGCCCACCGGCAATGCCTCTCAATCGTCCGCCAGGACCTTATTTGTTCGGAGTCTCATGTCTTTTGCTTCCCTCGGCCTGAACGCCCAGCTCGTTCAAGCTATTAATGAATGTGGTTACACAGAGCCGACCCCCATCCAGACCCAGGCTATTCCGCTGGTGCTTAAAGGTGGTGATCTGCTCGCCGGCGCTCAGACCGGTACCGGCAAGACCGCCGGCTTTGGCCTGCCCATGCTGCAGCGCCTGAGCGAAACCAAGGCCAAGCCACTGGCCAATGGCCGTCCCCCGGTTCGCGCCCTGGTGCTGACCCCCACCCGCGAGCTGGCCGCTCAGGTGGAAGAAAACCTGCGCGCCTACGCCAAGCATTCAGATTTGACCACTCTGGCCATGTTCGGTGGTGTGAGCATCAACCCGCAGATGAAGGCACTGGGCCGCAAGGTCGACATCGTCGTCGCCACCCCGGGTCGCCTGCTGGACCACGTTTCCCAGCGTTCCATCGACCTGTCTCGGGTCGAAATGCTGGTACTGGACGAAGCGGACCGCATGCTCGACATGGGCTTTATCCGCGATATTCGCCGCATTATTGCCAAGATGCCGGTAAAACGGCAGAACCTGCTGTTTTCCGCCACCTTCTCCAACGAGATCAAGCAACTGGCCGAAGACCTGCTGCACGAGCCGGAACACATAGAAGTAGCCACCCGCAACGCCACCGCCGATACCATTGCCCAACGCTTTTACGGCGTGGACAAAAATAAAAAGCGCGCCCTGCTCAGCTACCTGATTGGCCACAACAACTGGCAACAGGTACTGGTGTTCACCCGCACCAAGCACGGCGCCAACCGCCTGGCGATGCAGCTCGACAAAGACGGCCTGCCGGCCATGGCCATTCATGGTGACAAGAGCCAGGGCGCCCGTACCCGGGCCCTAAGCCAGTTCAAGGAAGGCAAGCTGCGCGTGCTGGTGGCCACCGACATCGCCGCCCGTGGTATCGACATCAGCGAGCTGCCCCACGTAGTCAACTACGAGCTGCCCCATGTGGCAGAAGACTATGTGCACCGCATCGGCCGTACCGGTCGTGCCGGCAGCCAGGGCGAAGCCCTGTCGCTGGTGTGCTTTGAAGAAAAGCCGCTGCTCAAGGCCATCGAAAAGCTGATCAAGCAAAGCGCCCAGCTGGAAATTCTGCCCGGCTACGAGCCGCTGCCAGACAGCCAGCAGCCGCCCATAGAAAAGCCCGGCGCCAACAACCGTGGCCGTGGTGGTAATGGCGGCAGAGGCAACGGCGGTGGTCGCGGCCAGAACCCGCGCAACGCCAACAACAAGGCGCCCCGCAGCAACAGGCCGAACCAGCCTCAGCGCCACGGCCGTCACGACGACTAAAACCAAAACCCCGGCATTCGCCGGGGTTTTTCTTTAATGCTGGTTGCGCCGGTTCAGCCAGTGCACGCCGCCACCGATCACCAGCCCCCAGAAGGCACTTCCGATACCGAACAGCGCCACGCCCGATGCGGTGATCATGAAGGTCAGCAGCGCCGCGTCCCGCTCCTGCTCATTCGCCATGGCCACCGTCAGGCTGTTGCCTATGGTGCCAAGCAGAGCCAGGCCGGCGATCGCCATCACCAGCTCCGTCGGCAAGGCGCTGAACAGCCCGACCACTGTAGCGCCAAACAACCCCATCAACAGATAAAAGACTCCGGCCCACACCGCCGCCTTGTAGCGCTGGTCAGAATTGGCGTCCACTTCCTTACCCATGCAAATCGCCGCACTGATCGCCGCCAGGTTAAGAGCGAAACCACCGAATGGCGCCAGCAAGAAGCCAGTGATGCCGGTCCAGCTGATCAGCGGCGATGCCGGTGTGTGATAACCGTGGGCGCGCAGCACGGCGATGCCCGGCACGTTCTGCGAGGCCATGGTCACCATGAACAGCGGAAGTCCGATACCCAGCAGGCTGGTGAGGGAAAAACTCGGCGTCATCAGCACCGGCCGGGCCAGCTGCCACTCAAAATCGTCAAACTGCAATAAACCCGCCCCCCCGGCTACCGCCAGCCCTGCCAACAGGCTGAGCGGTATCACATAGCGAGGCCACCGCCGGCGCAGGGCCAGATAGGTAACCAGCATGGCCGCGACCAACCAGGGCTGGGTCTGGGCCGAAGCAAAGAGCCCCAGACCGAAATTAAGCAAGACGCCGCCCAACATGGCCGCCGCCAGTCCCGCCGGCATCAGCCGCATGATCTTGTCAAACCAGCCGGTCACCCCGCACAGCAGGATCAGGCCTGAGCTGAACAGAAAGACACCGATGGCCTCGCTCATCGGTACTCCGGCCAGGGCGGTCACCAGCAGCGCCGCCCCCGGCGTCGACCAGGCGGTAAGTATCGGCTCCCGGTAACGCAGAGAAAACCAGATACTGGTAACCCCCGCTCCCAGGCCCAGGGCCCACATCCAGGAACTGATCTCGGCCTGGCTGGCGCCCGCCGCCGCGGCAGCCTGAAAGATAATGGCCGCCGAACTGGTATAGCCAACCAGCACGGCGATAAAACCGGCAGAAAGATGGGAAAGACTGATGACAACGCGCATATCACGTATCCTTGATTGACAGAATTGTGCGCTATAGCGCACAGCCCGAAGAGCGCCATGCTAGCAAAGGTATGCTATAACGCACAACAACATCAGTAAGGAAAAAATCAGTCAGGAGAGATCCCATGCAGGAGCCAAATCAATACCTTGCCACCCGTCTGCGAGCGTTGCGCAAGGAACGGGGCTGGAGCCTGGACAGGTGCGCCAGTGAAACCGGCGTCAGCAAGGCCATGCTGGGGCAGATAGAGCGCGGTGAATCCAGCCCCACCGTCGCGACCTTGTGGAAAATCGCCGGCGGCTTCAAGACCTCGCTGTCGAGCTTTCTGGAGCCGACACCCGAGCCCCATCCCGGCCCGCTCTACCGACAGGCAGATACCCTGCGCCAGCAACCGGCTGGCGATGGCATGCTGGTGGCGCCCTTGTTTCCCTTTGAAAACAGATTTGGCTTCGAGATGCTGGAGCTGACCCTGCTGCCCGGCTATGAACGCCGGTCCGAACCTCACGAAAGCGGCGTTATCGAGCACGTTATCGTACAAAAAGGCGAAATGGAGCTGTTACTGGAAGGCCAATGGCAGCCGCTGGCGCCGGGCGCGGCAGTACGCTTTCACGCCGACCAGCCCCACGGTTATCGCAACCCGGGTCCTGTGCCTGCCGTGTTTTACAACCTGATCCACTATCCAAAGCCATGAGCCCGTCTTGTCGCTATGCGTTACGTTCCTTGAGCAGCTCGGCACACAGCCGCACGAAGTCAGAAGAAGTGACGATGCCCGTCAGGCACTGCTCGCTATCGACCACGGTCAGGCAGCCGTGCCTGTTCTTCAGAAAAAAGGGCACCACCTCGGTGAGGGGTGCCTTGACGTCCACACTCTCGACATCGGGATCGATAATCTCCACCACCCGACACTGACGCTCGCGCCGCTCCAGCGCACTGACGCCATAGTCCGACAGCAAACTCATCACGGTGGCAATCATGCGTTTCTGGGTCAGTACCCCCAGCAGCTTGCCGGTAAGCTTGTCCACCACCGGAATATGACGGATGCTTTTTTCCCGCATCAGATCATGCGCATCTTTCAGAGTTGAGCTCGCATCCAGAGTGAGTAAATCGCGAGCCATGATATCGCCAACAGTGGTTGCAGCCATAAATCGTCCTTCCTTGTTTGTCCGGTTAGATCACTTAACAGTATGCATTATGTTGTGGCAGGGGGCCGTTCAGGTAGAAAACTAACGCCACATAAAATTAAACACAACTAGTTATCATTAAGGATAGCAATAGACATCGCATTAGAAATACGTATTCTATAGCCCCACAACCTGACGACTCTCTTTATCATCCGGGGTTTTATCTTGAGTTTTCGACGCTACTCCCTGTTTGCACTGGCCTCGCTTTTACTGCACGGACTGCTGGTTCAGGCCATGGAGCGAGAGGACATGGTCATTGCCCTGGCACCGACCACCAATCCCGGGTCAATCAGCGTGCAGATGCTGCCGACGGTGACAAAACCCGAGCCGGTAATAGAGCCGAGGCCCGAGCCAAAGGTCGAACCGAAGGCCGAGCCCAAACCGGTTCCGAAGCCCAAGCCAGCACCAACGCCAAAGCCGGTGCCCAGACCCGAGCCACGGCCAGCACCAGCCCCGCAACCACCGGTCAGGGTAGAGCCGCAGCCAGCACCAGCCCCGCCGCCACAGGAAAGGCTGGAATCTAAGCCGCAATCCGTTGCGGCCAAAGACAGCGCACCCCGGCACATCGACACGCCCAGCTTCAAAACCCGGCCGTCGCCCATTCCCTATCCTTCCCAGGCGCGACGCCGGGGGCTGGAAGGCACAGTACTGGTCGAGGTGTGGCTGGATGAAAACGGCAAGCAGACCAAACGGGTGCTGGCCCGTTCGTCCGGCGTCAGTCTGCTCGACAAAACTGCATTAAAAGCCATCGCCAAATGGCGCTTTTCCGCCTACGTGGAAAACGGTCGGGGCATTGCCCACCGCGTTCATATTCCCATTCGTTTCAAACTGGACTAAATCATGTCGTTTCTGAATCAACTGCATCAACAACTGGGCCTGATGAGCTGGCCACTGCTCCTCTGTTCTGTCATCACTCTGGCACTGTGGCTGGAGAGGACGCTGTCGTTGCTGTGGGCCAGCCTCTGCGGCGAGCAGGAAAAGCGTCACCTGCGGCTCCACGGCAGCACCTATCCGGAGGAAGATATTGACGTCCCCAAGTCGCTGATCCTGCAAGGTTGCAGCCTGCTGGTACAGCACAAGGGCTGTGACAAGACCACCCGGGAAGACCTGGCCTCGGTCTGGTTGCAGCAGCAGCGCCGCCGGCTGTATGCCGGCCTGCGGGTACTGACCCTGGTGGGGGTAATAAGCCCTTTGCTGGGTCTGCTCGGCACCGTGTTGGGGCTGATAGAGATGTTCAAAAGCGTCGGCGAAAGCGGCGATCCGGTGACGCCGGCGCTGCTGGCCGACGGCCTGGGCCTGGCCATGAGCACCACCGCCGCCGGCCTGCTGATTGCCCTGCCCGCCATTGCCGGCGCCCAGCTGTTCGGGCTCTGGGCCGATCGTCTGCTCGACAAGCTGACCGACGAGCTGAACCGGTGCAACCTGCACCTGGAAGGTATCCGGCTGGAAGCCCGCTAATGATAGGCCGTCCCGAACCCGCCCACTCCGGCTGGAGCTCCCTGACCCCGGATATCACGCCGCTGCTCGACATTATCTTTATCGTGCTGGTGTTTCTGATGCTCACCGCCAATATTCCGCTGCAGTCGCTGGAAGTGGACCTACCCAAGACCGACAGCGAGGCATTGAGCCACATTCAAGACAACGAGTCGGTCACCATCAATTTGCTGGCCGGCAGTCCTGCCTGGGCCCTGCAGGGTGAAAAATATGAAGACTGGGAACAGTTCAAACCGGTACTGCTAAGTCAGGTGGGCACCCTGAAAGACACCGAGCTGGTGCTGGCCTCCGATAAGGAGGTCACCGTCGACAAGATGCTGAAGCTGCTGGCTTTCTTGCAGGAATACCAAATCCAGGCCACCCAGATCCTGATGGAAGACGGAGAATAACCGCTCGCTGGCCACCACCCTGGCAGCTGCTCGCCACCGGAGCGACATCGGAGCGGCATCGGCCGATGTACTCCGACAGCTCAGTATCGACAGCGGCAGGCTCTGTTGTTAACAGCCATGACAGCTCTTTTCCGGCCCCGTTAATTTGACTTCTGGGGCCGCAGACTCCGTGCTATAACTGAGCTCCCTTGATTCGGGAGTGTCCTTATGAAACAACAAAAACAAAAAATAAAGGTAAGAAAAGGCGTGGTGACCTGCACTTTGCTGGCGGCCCTGTGGCTACCACTGCTGGCAAGCGCCGCCAGTATCGACAAGCATGCCGACAAACCCTCCTGGATGGACTGGGGATTCTTCGGCAATACCATTATCTCGGCCAGCCTCACCCGTTGGAGCAGCAAGAGAGACGACGAATAAACCAGTCGCAAGGACGCAGCCTTTACTCTCTTTACACCCTCTACTTTATCTTCTCTGTCCTCTTTTCATTTGCATCTCCTTTTCCCCCCTTCATTTTGTTTCAACCTCGTATTATTTCTGTGAGCACACTCCCAATTAAATGCCATACTGCTTAACAGTAATTTAACCATGGCGTAATCTCGTGGCCTGCAACCAATGCACACAAAAACAAAACAAAACGCACACATTATTAGGTAGATAAAGGACAACATCATGTACAAATTTGGAAGTACTCTGCTGATCGCCGCCGGTCTGACCCTGGCTCCCCTGGCCCAGGCCATGGCCGCAGACAAAGCCGACATCGCCGTGCTGATCCCCGGCAAACACAACGACAACGGCTTTATGCAGGCCGCCTACCGGGGTTACGAGAAGATCAAGGCCGAGCTGGATGTGAACGCCAGTTATGTATCCAATATCTCCGCCACTTCGGATCCGGTATTGCTGACCGACGCCATGCGCAAGCTGGCGGCCGAAGGCCCGGACATGATCATCGCCCACGGTGGCCAGTGCAACGGCCCGGCCCAGATCGTGAGTCAGGAATTCCCCGATATCAAATTTGTAGTCATTCAGGGCCATGTACAGGGCCCCAACCTGTCCAGCTATGTGGTGCGCCAGGAAGACTCCGCCTGGCTGGCGGGCGCCCTCGCCGGCCTGACCACCGAGTCTGATGTAGTCGGCCATATCTCCGGTGCCTGGCCCAAGCCCGGCCTGATGGGCCGCGCCGCCTTCTATGACGGCCTCAAGCACGTCAACCCCGACGCCAAGTTCCTGACCTGGTTCACCGGCGATCTGGATAACACCGGCATCAACGGCGAGGCAGCCGCCGCCGAAATCGCCAATGGCGCCGATGTGATCTACACCATGCTTAACGCCGGTCGTCAGGGCGTGATCGACGAGATCAAGTCTCACGACGGCAAGGTACGCCATATCGGCAACGTGTCCGACTGGACCCAGGTTGACTCAACCTTCGTCGGCTCGGCCGTGGCCGATGCCAGCGTCGCCATCCTCAACGCCGCCCGCGACTACACCACCGGTGAATGGCAACCCAACCAGATCCAGGAAATCGGTCTGGGCAAGGGTGACGTGGTCAAGCTGACCCTGGCCGAAGATGTATCGCCGGAAGTGAAGCAGAAGCTGGACGAACTGGCCGCCAAGATCGTCAGCGGCGAGATCACCATCTCCACCAGTTACGACGGTCAGGAATTCAACCCGGCCAGCGGCGAATTCGTGGATCAGTCGTTCAAGGAAACCCTGAAAACCAAGTCCTGATAGCTAGCCCTGCCCCAGAGGCTACAGGGCCGCCTCCCTCGATACGCCACTTGGCTAGCCATCTTTGCTGGGTAACGGCTGCGAATATTCACTGGATATTCGGTCCATTATCCAACAAAGATATACGGCAGCAAGCTGCCCCATGGGGGCTCAGAAATGCCATCTGACCGCCAGGGACGGCGGGAATGCCGGCACGGCAGGAGCATTTTCCGGCCCTGGTATTTCACGGTCGCGGGAGACGCTCCCCGCAGCCTCTCTTCCGGCATCGGCGTTCATGGCTGATAACACAGACAAGCAACGCCGGCGCCCCAAGGAGGGCAAAGCGATCTGCTCTGCCGACCTTCTATTACGGCGAGTCGGCGTAGCTGGCCCTTTGCCCGACTTGCATGAACATCCAAAGTACCGCACCTTCGTGAAATTCCCGTTTCTCCGCCTTCGGGCTCTGGCTTTCCCCGCTCAGCCAAGTACCATATACCCCATCGCTGTTCGGTTGACTGCAGGCCTGTTTCAGCGCCCGTCAGGCAATCAGTTAATCTTCTGAATTATCAGGATAAAGTGAAATGGCTCAATTTGTTTACAGCATGAATCGCGTGGGCAAGGTAGTTCCGCCCAAGCGTCATATTCTGAAGAATATCTCACTGTCGTTTTTCCCCGGCGCCAAGATCGGCGTGCTGGGTCTGAACGGCGCCGGTAAATCCACCCTGCTGCGCATCATGGCCGGCCTGGATACCGAAATCGAGGGCGAAGCCCGTCCCCAGCCCGGAATCAACATTGGCTACCTGCCTCAGGAGCCCAGGCTGAAGCCGGAGCAGACGGTACGCGAAGCCATCGAAGAAGCCGTGTCCGAAGTGGCCGGCGCCCTGAAAGAGCTGGACGAAGTCTATACCGCCTATGCGGATCCGGACGCCGACTTCGACAAGCTGGCCAAGCGTCAGGGCCAGCTGGAAGCCATCATCCAGGCCCACGACGGCCACAACCTGGACAACCAGCTGGAGCGGGCCGCCGACGCCCTGCGCCTGCCGCCCTGGGAAGCCACCATCGACAAGCTGTCCGGGGGTGAACGCCGCCGGGTCGCCATGTGTCAGCTGCTGCTCGAAAAACCGGACATGCTGCTGCTCGACGAACCCACCAACCACCTGGACGCCGAGTCCGTGGCCTGGCTGGAGCGCTTCCTGCACGACTACGAAGGCACCGTCGTGGCCATTACCCACGACCGTTATTTCCTCGATAACGTGGCCGGCTGGATTCTGGAGCTGGACCGGGGCGAAGGTATTCCCTGGGAAGGCAACTATTCTTCCTGGCTGGAGCAGAAAGATGCCCGTCTGTCTCAGGAACAGTCTTCCGAGGCCGCCCGCCAGAAGTCGATCCAGAAAGAACTGGAATGGGTTCGCCAGAACCCGAAAGGTCGTCAGGCCAAGTCCAAGGCCCGTATGGCCCGCTTTGAAGAACTGCAGAACCAGGACTTCCAGAAGCGTAACGAGACCAACGAACTGTTCATTCCGCCCGGCCCGCGCCTGGGTGACAATGTTATCGACGTTGAAAACCTGACCAAGTCTTACGGCGACCGGGTACTGATCGACGATCTCTCGTTCAGTATTCCCAAGGGCGCCATCGTCGGCATTATCGGCCCCAACGGCGCCGGTAAGTCCACTCTGTTCCGCATGATGACCGGTGCAGAACAGCCGGACTCAGGCAGCATCACCCTGGGTGACACGGTACAGCTGGCCTCGGTCGAGCAGTTCCGCGACAGCATGGACGACAAGAAAACCGTATGGGAAGAAGTGTCCGGTGGCCTGGACATGATGCGCATCGGCAACCTGGAGATCCCCAGCCGCGCCTATCTGGGCCGGTTCAACTTCAAGGGTATCGATCAGCAGAAGCGGGTCGGCGAGCTGTCTGGTGGTGAACGTGGCCGCCTGCACATGGCCAAGCTGCTGCAGACCGGCGGCAACGTGCTGCTGCTGGATGAGCCGACCAACGACCTGGATATTGAAACCCTGCGCGCGCTGGAAAACGCCCTGCTGGAATTCCCCGGTTGCGCCATGGTGATTTCCCACGATCGCTGGTTCCTCGACCGTATCGCCACCCATATCCTGGATTACAAGGACGAGGGTAAGGTGGAATTCTTCGAAGGCAACTTCACCGAATACGAAGACTGGAAGAAGAAAACCTACGGCGCCGAATCCGTTCAGCCCAAGCGCATCAAATACAAGAAAGTCACCAAGTAAGATTTTTACCTGATGAACAATACCAAAGCCCGCATGATGCGGGCTTTTTGTTAGCCTGGCTTTAATAGAGCGACCTCTGCAGTAACCTTAGGGTCTGCCCCGCCTCGCCCCTCTCCGTTCATGATGGTATCCTGTCGGCTTTGTAAAGCATGAACCCCGAGACCGTTATGCACATCTATGCCGAACAGGCACGACTGGATCCGGCCGATACCTGGTTTGGCTTCAAGCAGCTGTTACCGCTCTCCTTTTTTGTGGCCGCTTTCGGTCTGGCCTTTGGCCTGGCCGCCGCTCAGGAAGGCCTGAGCGAAGGTAACATAGTGCTGATGAGCGCGCTGGTATTTGCCGGTACTTCCCAGTTTGCCGCGCTGGAGCTGTGGGGCACTCAGGTGCCGCTGGTGCCCCTGATCATCACCACCTTCGCCATCAATGCCCGTCATCTGCTGATGGGCGCTAGCCTCTATCCCTGGCTGCAGCATCTGCCTCCGCTCAAGCGTTACGGCATCATGCTGTTTGCCTCCGATGCCAACTGGGCCATGGCGATGCAGAGCTTTCACAAGGGCGAACGGGCGCTGGGTATCCTGTTTGGCGGCGGCCTGGCCATCTGGTCGTTCTGGATGCTCGGCACCTGGCTCGGCCTCTATTTCGGCAGCGCCATCGAAGACCCCTTCAGCATCGGGCTGGACATGGTGCTGGGCTGCTTCCTGCTGGCCATGACCCTGGGTGGGCGTAAAGATTTTCGCACCCTGATTATCTGGGCCGTGGCGGGCGTTTCGGCGATGATGGCCTACTGGTGGCTGCCCGCCAACAGCCATGTGGTGATCGGCGCCCTGTCGGGCGGTCTGGTGGGCGCACTGTGGATGGAGAAAGACCAAAAATGAATCTGGAAACCGCAGGCACAGGCACCCTGCTGATTATCGGCGTCATGGCCATAGTGACCCTGGCCACCCGCTGGGGCGGCGTCTTCGTGATGTCATTGATCCCCATCAACCACAGGGTGCAGCAGTTTATCAGCGCCATGTCCGGCTCTGTGCTGGTGGCCATTCTGACCCCTATGGCGGTCAACGGCGATATAGGCGCCAGAACGGCGCTGCTGGCCACGGCGCTGACCATGCTGGTGCTGAAAAAGCCGCTGCCGGCCATTACCGCCGGCATTATCGCCGCGGCGCTCAGCCGACAGTTCTTCGGCGGTTAATGCCAACAGTCGACTCCGCAGCATAAAGGAGGACAAAGGGATCTGCTCCACCGACCATCACATGACAAGGATGTCATGTGCTGAGCATCACAGGGAGGTGCTTGAGCGAGTCGGTGGAGCGGGCCCTTTGTTCGACGTTTACACTGAAATGAAATAGACCATTTTTTAATGGGATTGATATTAACCGCCAATCGCTGCCGTTCACGCAAAAGCCCGCCGGATGGCGGGCTTTTATAGTTTACAGCCAGGCTTAACGCTGCCACACCACAGGGAACCAGTCTTCCCGCATCTTGTCGCCGGTGTTCAGGTTAATGCCGTCAAAGGGCGGTGAAGTAGCGCCGCCACGGTTGATATAACGTACATCGTCGCCCATGAAGCGGGTAGAGAAGGCCCGACGACGGTTCATTGTCTGGTTGCCCGGAGCGCCGTGTACCGTCTTGAAGTTGAACAGCAGCGCATCACCCAGCTCCATCTCGGGGATCATGATCTCGAAGTCGCCGCCGTCGATGTCCGGCATTTCCATGAAATGGCTGTCTTCCTTGTACCAGGAGGCGTTGGTCGACCATTTGCTCGGGCGTATCAGCTTGGGCCAGCGATGCGAGCCCAGCACCACCTGCAGGGCGTTTTCCGGGGTGATGGGATCCAGCGGTATCCAGTAGCTGCCGGTCTGATCGCCTTCGACACAGTAATAGGGCAAGTCCTGGTGCCAGGGGGTGGCCTTGGAAGTACCGGGCTCTTTCACCAGAATATGCTCGTGGAATACCTGTACCCGCTCGGAGCCGGTGGCTTCACCGACGATGGCGGCACCCGGCGACTGCTCAATCCACTGTTTGAACTCGGGAATTCGCTGCCAATTGCAGTAATCTTCAAAGAAACGGCCGGAATCGGTACCGGTGACGTTTTCTCTGCCATGCTCGCTGGGGTCGTTCAGCACCTTGTCGAAACCGGCACGCAGGGTTTCAATCCAGTCCTTGAACACGCCCTTGATCACGATGGCGCCATCGCGCTCATAGGCCGTCTTCTGCTCTTCCGTCAGCCATAGTTTCTCGGTTGAGTGCTGTGCGGTTACCGGCATATTCATGCTGTATTCCTTCCCCTCTGTGAGTAATGAATCGACTTTATCATTCTCATTACATAGTATAGAAATACATTTTACATATGAAGTACATAGATAAATGGCTATCCCCTTTACCTTCCGTCAGCTGAGCTATTTTGTGTCCGTGGCCCAGCACGGCAGCATCAGCAAGGCCGCCGAGGCATTGCATGTGTCTCAGCCTTCGGTATCCATCGCCATTCATCAGCTGGAAAGCCTGCTCAACCAGCCATTGTTTCAGCGCCATCGCGGCCAGGGGGTCAGCCTGACACCCAGAGGGGAAGAGTTACTCAAGGAAGCCCGCCAGATCCTCACCCTGTCTCATAACCTGCTGGCCCGACTGCAGCAGGACGACACCGAGGTGGAAGGGCAACTGGTGCTGTGCTGTTTTCGGGATATTGCGCCTTATTATCTGCCCCGACTGGTCAGCGAATTCGAACGTCGTTACCCCAAAATAAGAGTGGTGATGCAAGAGCAGGACCTGGCCGGGGTCAACCTTGCCCTGACCCAGGGCAAGGCCGAGCTGGCCCTGAGCTATGCACTGGGGTTGCCGCAGGAAGTGGACATCCAGGTGCTGGACGAACTGAAGCCCTATGCCCTGCTGCCTGCCGGACATAAACTGGCCGAAAAACCGACCCTGAGCCTGGCGGAAATAGCGAAAGAGACCCTGATACTGCAAGACATGCCGCTGACCCGGGAATATTTCATGTCGCTGTTCTGGCATCAGGATCTGCAACCTAGCCATATCCATACCACCGCCTCGTTCGAGATGCAGCGGGGTCTGGTGGCCCACGGGCATGGAGTGGCGTTGTCCTGCACCCGGCCCGCCGGCGATCAAAGCTACGATGGCGCCCCCCTCGCCTGTCGGCCACTGAAAGACGAGTTTCCTCCCCAACGGGTGGTGCTGGCCCATTCCCGCCAGTTTTCGCTCTCTATCCCCGCCCAGCTGTTTCTCGACCAGGTGGCCAACCAGAATAACAAACCATAAAAAAGCCGGGAGCAATGAACCCAACTCTCTGAGCACAACGTCGCCCGGCTTATGACCTGTCTCTTAATCACGAGTATGCCAGTTTGTTGTGGTGTAGAAAGAGGCAGCAGAGTTGCCTCCTCCGACACGCTTCAAGCACATCCCTGTAACGCTCTGCACATGCCATCCCTGGCATGTGACGGTCGGCTGAGGCAATCCCTGCCGTCTCTTCCATGACCCGAAGCTGTCTGTCGGAAGAGCTATCAGGCGACTCCGATACATCAGGGAGGACAAAGGGATCTGCTCAGCCGACCTTCTGTTTCAGGGATGAAACAGCGAGCCTACAGGGAAGTATTCATGGCGAGTCGGCGGAGCGGGCCCTTTGGCCGATGTATAAGCGTTTGCCAAGCATCCGCTTGTGTGACTTATGACTGAGAATCGAGCCCTCGCTGGAATAAAAAATGGCAGGAGCATCGCTGCTCCTGACATGTTACGGCCGGTTTAACCTGCCGTTCTGCGGTTACAACACCTGGGCTGCTATCCAGCCGAAGATCACCAACGGAATGTTGTAATGAATGAAGGTGGGGATCACCGAGTCACGAATGTGATCGTGCTGACCGTCTGCATTCAGGCCGGCGGTCGGCCCCAGAGTGGAGTCGGACGCCGGGGAACCTGCGTCACCCAGAGCCCCGGCGGTGCCCACCAGTGCCAGAGTGGCCAGTGGTGAGAAGCCGAAGCTTATCGCCAGGGGTACATAGATGGCGGCAATAATGGGAATGGTAGAGAACGACGAGCCAATGCCCATGGTAATGAACAAACCCACCAGCAGCATGACCAGCGCCGCCATCGGTGGGCTGTTGCCAATCAGCGCACCCGAGCCGGCTACCAGCTCGGGAATCGCACCCGAAGCCTTCATCACCCCGGCAAAACCGGAGGCGGCAATCATGATGAAACCCACCAGCGCCATCAGTCGCATGCCCTGGGTAAAGACATCGTCCTGATCTTTCCACTTGAACAGGCCGTTCATCGACAGCAGGGCAAAGCCCAGCAAGCCGCCCAGCACCATGGATCCGGTCATCAGCTGCACTATCAAGGCACCAACGATGGCCGCCCCTATCATGATCAGCTGCTTGCGGCTGAGTCGGGTCTGTTTCTTGCTACTGTCGACGTTATTGCTGCTGCCGACAGTCGCGACCGTCTGTTCCTGATACTCCCGTGGCCGACGATAACTGAACAGCACCGCCACCCCCAGCCCCAACAGCATGCCCAGTGCAGGCAGTAGCATCGCCTTGGGTGCCATGGACGCCGTAACATGCATGCCCAGCTCTTCACCTGCCTGATTGACACTGTTGGTCAGAATATCGTTGAGGAAGATGGTGCCAAAGCCCACCGGCGTGGTCATGTACATGATGGTGATACTGAAGGTAATCACACACGCCACGGCGCGTCTGTCCAGCTTCAGCATGCTCATCAGCCCCAGAAGAGGCGGAACCAGAATGGGAATAAAAGCGATATGTACCGGTATCACGGTACCGGAGGCGGCACCTATGATGATCAAGGCACCGAACATCAGCCACTTTACGCCACTCAACTGGGTTGGCTCACGCCGAGAGCCAACCCAGCCCAGGGCCTTGCTGGCCACCAGATCGGTAATACCGGTGCGCGACAGCGCCACGGCAAAGGCCCCCAGGGTGGCATAGGCCAGCGCCACGGTCGCGCCACTACCCAATCCTTCGTTAAAGGCGCCGATCACCTGTTCTACCGACATTCCGGCCCAAAGCCCCCCCACCAGGGCGGCAACCACCAGCGAAAATACAACCGATACCCGAGCCAAACACAGCGCTACCATCACCAGGATGGCCAGAACAATGGCATTCATAGGTTCCTCTCCCTCATGTTATTGCGTCCCTTTCTTGTTTTTCGTTGATTTACCGTGCCGAGCCCACACCTGACACTCACAAAAATTTAACATTGAAAGCACATTTACTATCCATATAGTTTCTATATAAAGTACATATCTTTTAAGCTATATGGTTAACCCTGCAGCGCCTTGCCCACCAGGGCCTGTATCTCGCTACTCAGCGGAATCTGCAGGGCGGCGGCATGCCCGTCCGGCGACATTTTCCCCCAGGTCTTGCGGATAATGTCGACCAGCTTCTCTTCACTATGGCGGGTGGCAAAGTCTTCCAGGTAATAGCGGATAAACACCAGACAAATCACGTCTTCCAGCGCCTGCACCTGCGGGTCCCGCTTGAGCTGCTTTTTCAGCAACAGATCCCTGATCCGTTGCTGCTCGCCTTCGTCGTAACCGACCCTTGCCATCAGGTTCGCGGTCAGCTCCCCATGAAACTCCGCCAGTTCGCTGCGCCACCGCTTGTAACCGGCGCGGTCCATAGGGTAACCGGCCCGGGGAATGCTCCAGCGTTTGATATGTTGTGCCCGGCAGGCAATTTGCAGCAGTTCGGGGGCGTCAGCCGCAAAGTCGGTCAGTGTTTCGCTCATTCGCCGACTATAGAGATATTCCTTGGGCCAGCTCTGGCCCTCGGCCTGCACCTGATTGGGATCTTCACGGTTTTCGGCATCGATCAATGCCAACACTTGCTGTAAACGGGAATTCTGGGTCATCACCTGACGTCCTGTGGGGTAACAGAAAAACATTGTTACCTCTGGGCCTGCAAATGCAAGCGACAATCAAGGAGTTAGCCGTTTTTAACCGACAGTAAGCGGTGCTCACCCGCCAATAAAGGCATATTTCATATTGATGCATATTAAATATAACTATAGAATCCATCAATAAGTTGCATTCTGAATATCACTTAAAGAGAGCCTTGCCATGCTGGATAGCCGCACCATCGAGATAGTCAAAAGCACAGTCCCCCTGCTGGAGTCTGCCAACACCGCCCTGACCGAGCACTTCTACAAGCGCATGTTCCGTGACAACCCGGAACTGAAAGACGTGTTCAACCTCAGTCACCAGAAAACCGGCCGCCAGCCCGCCGCCCTGTTTGCTGCGGTACTGGCCTATGCCAAAAACATCGATAACCCGGCGGTACTGAGTGCGGCGGTCGAGCGCATCGCCCACAAGCACACCGGCTTTTCCATTCAACCGGCCCAGTACGACATCGTCGGCCATCACCTGCTGGAAACCATCAAGGAGCTAGCCCCCGACGCGGCCACGCCCGAGGTAATCGACGCCTGGGCCCAGGCCTACGGCGCCCTGGCCGGTATCTTTATCGGTCGTGAAGAACAGCTGTATCAGCAAAGCGAGCAGAAAGACGGTGGCTGGCGCGGTCATCGCACCTTCGTGGTGAAAGAAAAGCGGGTTGAAAGCGAGCAGATCGTAAGCTTCCTGCTGGTGCCCGAAGATGGCGGCGCCGTGGCCGACTACCTGCCCGGCCAGTACCTCAACCTGCACCTGGACAGCCCCGAACTCGAACACAAGGAGTATCGTCAGTACTCCCTGTGTCAGGCCGCCAACGGTCGGGAATATCGCATCGCCGTCAAGCGCGAGCCGGGTGGCGTGGCCTCCAACTTCATGCACGACAAGGTACAGGTCGGCGACCAGCTGCAGGTGCTGCCGCCGGCGGGCGACTTCTTCATGGAAGTGAGTACAGAGACCCCCGTGGTGCTGATCTCCGGCGGTGTGGGCCTGACCCCGATGCGCGCCATGCTCGATCAACTGCTCACCCTGGGCCATCAGGCGGACATTCACTGGCTGCATGCCTGTGACAACGGCGCCCAGCATGCCTTCAAGAACGACATTCAGCAGCGTCGTCAGGCCCACGTCAACCTGAATACCCATATCTGGTACCGCACGCCAGCCGAAACCGACCAACCGGCAGAGGACTATCACGCCGAAGGCCTGATGAACCTGGCCAAGGTAAAAGACGCCATCGCTCTGGACGGCGCCCATTATTACTTCTGCGGCCCCCTGCCCTTCATGGCCATGGTCAAGGAGCAACTGTCGGCCTGGGGCATCGAAGACTCACGCCTGCATTACGAGGTATTCGGCCCGCATCAGGCCCTCTAACGGCGACCGGATCCCACAATCCGAACCCCGCTGTTTACAGCCTTGACGAACTGCTCTAAACAGAAGACTCCGTTGCACACCTCCGGGCGCTCTGCCCGGATTGACAGGGGTTTTTTATGGATATCAATGCGCTGCAAACTCTGCTGTTTGTTCCGGCCAACCGGCCGGAACGTTTCGACAAGGCACTGGCCAGCGGGGCCGATGCCATCATCATCGATTTGGAAGACGCGGTGCCGGCGGCAGAAAAAGACGCTGCCTGCACTAACCTGAGCGGATGGCTCGACAAACAGCCCCCCAACTCGGTGCTGGTGCGTATCAACGGCACCGGCAGCCCCTGGTTTACCCAGGACTGCTCCCTTTGCCGCTCACCTGCGGTGGCCGCCATCGTCGTGCCCAAGGCCGAAGATCCCGAGGCGCTGAAAGAGCTGGCTCATATCACCGAAAAACCCCTGTTGCCCTTTGTTGAATCTGCGCTGGCCTTTACCCGGCTGAACGAGATTGCCGCCGCTTCCGGCGTGGCCCGCTTGCTGTTCGGCAAGCTGGATCTGGCGCTGGATCTGGGCATGGACTATCCGCCTCCCGCCGGCGAGCCCCTCGACGAATCCGCCTTTCTGTTTGCCCGCAGCCAGCTGGTAATGTGCTCCCGCGTTCATGGTCTGGCAGCACCGCTGGACGCCATTTATACCGCCATTCACGACCCCAAGGGGCTGACCGCCTATGCCCGCCAGGGCATGCGGCTGGGATTCGGTGGCTTTTTGCTGATCCATCCGGCACAGGTAGCGCCGGCCCAGCAGGCACTGGCGCCCACCAGCGCCCAGATTTCCTGGGCCAGACATATCCTGGAAGCAGAGCAAAGGGTCAAGGGCGCCGTGGTCGCGGTCAGTGGCAACATGGTGGATACCCCAGTGATGGCTCGGGCCCGCCGCATCATGGAGTCCGCCAGCGGCATGCTGAAATAGCGAAAATACCGGCGGTTTTCAGATACAATCCCCCGCTGATCACCACGACTCGATCACAACTATCTGATTAATCGCAAAACAGGGGGAGCCGTCATGTTGGTAAAAATATTACGTAATGGGATTGGGGGCATTCTGCAGGTGGGCGACATACTGACTCGTCCCACCAGAATGCGGCGGACGCCAGAGGCACAGCAGCAAGTGGACGAAGCCTGTAAACAGCTGGCGCTGTATCAGCTGCCGCGCTGTCCCTTCTGCATCAAGGTGCGTCGGGCCATGCACAAACTGAACCTGTCCATAGAACTGCGTAATGTTCAGCCTGGCTCCCCGCACCGGGATGCACTGCAGGTGGGTGGCGGACGCGTCAAATCCCCCTGTCTGCGCATAGAAGAAAACGGCGAAAGCCGCTGGATGTACGAGTCCAACGACATTATCGCCTACCTGCAGCAACGCTTCGGCTGAGCCGGAACATAAAGACACAAAAACGCCGCCAGCGAGTATGACCCGCTGGCGGCGTTTTGCTGTTCAATTTAGCAGTTCAGTTTCCGGTCAATAGCTGCGCTGCACGTCACGAGCGGCACCTTCTACCGCCTCGCCCCCCTTCTGAATATCCTTGCCGGCACCGGCAAAGGTATTGCAACCATAGAGCCCAACCGCCAGCCCCACGACCATCAGCACCGTCATCAGTTTCTTGAACATTGTCTTCTTCCTTCTGCGGGAAATGAACATTCAACAGTATAGATCCCATAACAACAGTTAAACGTTGGGAGCAGTTCCTTATGATGAATCCGCCCGGTACGACGCAACCCCGACAACAACAACGGCGCGAGCGGCGTCCGATTAGGCAACAGACAGAGTTATCGGTTTTTTCTCATTTCGATCATGAGATGTTCATCGCTGGCGGCTATGATAGGCCCCTCCCCGATAATGGATGACTTCACTCATGCTCCACGTATTCTGGCAATTCTTCAAACTCGGTTGGATAAGCTTCGGCGGCCCCGCCGCTCATATCGGCTACTTTCAGCGTCATTTCGTGCAAAAACTCGGCTGGCTCCCGCAAGAGCGCTTCGCCTCGACCCTGGCTTTATGCCAGTTTTTGCCCGGTCCGGCATCCAGCCAGCTGGGGTTTGCCATCGGCTATCAGCGCGCCGGGCTCGGCGGTGCCCTGGCCGCCTTCGTCGGCTTTACCCTGCCCTCTTTTCTGCTGATGCTTGGCTTAGGCCTGGCCGGGCAGCACTATGCCAGCCATCCGGCGGCCCTGGCCCTGGTGACCGGGCTAAAGCTGTTTGCGCTGGTGGTGGTAGCCGATGCGGTGCTGACCATGGCCGGTCAGTTCTGTCGACAACGGCTGACACTGACCATCGCCGTGCTGAGTGCCGCTTTGCTGTGGCTGCTGCCGGGACTGATCGGCCAGTTTGTCGTGCTACTGGCGGCGGCACTGGCCGGCGCCCTGTTGCTGAAAAAGGAAGGCGCCGGGACCAGCCAGTCGCTCGGTCTCAACTGGCCTTTCTTGTTGCTGTTTTTGGGCTTGTTGCTGGTAATGCCGCTGCTGGCGCTATCTGGTACCGCGGCGATTTTTGCCGACTTCTATCAGGCCGGCAGTCTGGTATTCGGTGGCGGCCATGTGGTGCTGCCCTTGTTACAAGGGACCCTGGCCGGAGACTTGTCTCAGGAGGTGTTTCTTACCGGTTATGCGGCGGCCCAGGCCATGCCTGGCCCCATGTTTACCCTGGCGAGTTTTCTGGGTGCCGAACTGTTGCCAGCAATGCCGGTACTGGGGGCGCTGGTCGCCACCTTCGGTATCTTTCTGCCGGGCTTTTTGCTGGTGCTGGCCCTGCAACACAGCTGGCAGGCGCTGGCATCCCGACCGGTCATGGCCGGTGCGGTACAAGGCATTAATGCGGCCGTGGTAGGGCTGTTGCTGGCGGCGCTGTATCAGCCGGTGTTTGTCAGCAGCGTCACCGGCGCCCCGGCACTGGCCGCTGCCGCCCTGGGCCTGCTGGCCCTGCGCACCTTCAAGTGCCCGCTGCTGGTACTGATCCCGGCCTTCATGCTGCTGGGGTTCTGGCTGTGAATGTGGCAGACAGCACAAAATGAGAAATAAACACTCATTTTTCATGATAACAACGTATTTTTATGTAAATATCGAGCCATAACAGCCGGTAATAAGGGTATCACAGGCTGGTTGCGGGGTGTTGCTATCGCTTTATCAATGCCCTGCGTGTTCACTCACAGTTCACCACGGAGGCCACAGGATGTCGGCACTTTTCCATCTCGAAAGAGGTAGTCAGGCGACCCTGCAACAGCAGGTCCGGGAACACTTGGTCAGTGCCATACTGGGTGGCTTTTTACCTCCGAACAAACCTCTCCCTTCTTGTCGTAGCCTGGCCAAAAATCTGAATGTAGCGCGTAATACCATAGTGCTGGTGTATGATGAGCTGGTCTCAGATGGTTACCTTACTTCCCGTGAGCGCAGCGGTTATTATGTCAACGCTCAGTTTACCGGTGGTCACCTTGAAGCCTCCCCGGATACACCTGCAGAACCCCATATCGACAAGGTAAACTGGCTTGAGCGGCTTAAGGTAAAACCCGGCCATCAGTCCAATGCCAGCCAGTCCCACTCCTGGCAAAGCTATCAATACCCCTTTGTTTACGGCCAGCTGGATACCAGCCTGTTTCCCATCGACAGCTGGCGTAAATGCTGGAAGGACGCCGTCAGCGTGCAGGCTATCCGTGACTGGAGTTCGGATCGTTATGACAGCGACGACCCCCAGTTGATCGAACAGCTGCAGAAACGCATCCTGCCCAGCCGAGGCATACAGGCGAGCAGTGAAGAAATTCTGGTCACCGTTGGTTCACAGCAGGCTATCTATCTGCTGGCCCAGTTACTACTGGACGACCAATCCTGTTTCGGTATTGAAGATCCCGGTTATGTCAGTGCCGGCCATATCGCCCGGGTGTTCAATGCCCGAGTGAAAAGCCTGAGGATAGACGGAGATGGCATGGAGGTTGATGAGCAGCTGAACGAATGTGATGCCGTCTACCTGACCCCCAGCCACCAGTGTCCGACCGCAGTAACCATGCCGCTGGCACGACGGCTCGCACTATTGGAAGCGGCACAACAACAGGATTTCATTGTCATTGAAGATGACTATGAGATGGAAATGAACTTTGATACCCATCCAACCCCGGCCCTGAAGAGCCTGGACAAGGCCGAACGGGTGCTTTATGTCGGCAGCCTGTCCAAGACTCTGGCTCCCGGATTGCGCATGGGATTTCTGGTCGGTCCCAGAGCCCTGATCCAGGAAGCCCGTAACCTTCGCCAGCTGATGCTGCGTCACCCGCCGCTCAATAACCAACGCGCCGTGGCGCTGTTTCTGGCCCAAGGCTATCACGATGCCCTATTGCGAAAACTGGCGCGAGTATTTCAGGAGCGAGGGGAATGCCTGGCGCAGGCGTTAAAGCAGCACCTGCCCGACTGCCTCAGCTCCCCCATCAGCGGCTCTTCTTGCTGGCTGGAACTGCCAGAACATATAGATGCAGGGCTGCTGAAACAAAGAGCGGCAAAAGAAGGGCTGCTGCTGATCTCCGCCGATAGCTACCATTTCGGCAACCATCTGCCGAAAAACTATCTCAAGATAGGACTCTCGGCGATTCCGCTCGAAAAAATCGAACCCGGCATCAGGCTGCTGGCAAAAATAAAGGCACAGTTACAGACGTAAACAGCAAAATAACGGAGCCTGTTGCTCATTTCATACAGATAAAAGAAATACTATAAGTCCAGCACCACCTGCAGCTGGGCGGCAGCACGGCGCAGGATAGGCGCATACTCCATCAGGCTGGCCAGCGGCTTGCGTATTGTCGGTGCATGCACAGCCAGCGTGGCGCGCACCTGCCCTACCTCATCATAAATAGGCACGGCAATAGCCACCATGCCGTCAATCAATTCTTCATTGTCGGTACTCAACGTATTCTCGGCAATCTTCTCCATTTCCTGTTCCAGCCGCACCTTGTCGGTAATGCTATTCTGGGTGTGGGCATCCAGGGGTAAGCTGGCAAGAAGTGCCTTGCGGCGGTGCAGTGGCATTAACGCCAGAAACAGCTTGCCACTGGCGGTGCAATGCAGAGGCATGCGTGAGCCGGGGGGCAGCTGTATCCGTACCGGCCAGTTGGTTTCGACCCGTTCGAAGTAGACCAGCTCATGGCCATCCAACAAGGTTATATTGCAGGTTTCTCCCAACTCGGCGGCCAGTTTCTGCAATACCGCCCGTCTCGGAGCTCCAACATTGCGTTGAGCCAGCACGGCCAGGGCCATTTTTCTCAAGCGCGGTCCCGGGCTGAGGTGACGACCGTCGGGCTCTTTCTGCAACAGACCTTCCTGCTCCAGCTGGCCGATAATACGGTGTATTGTTGGCTTGGGCACATCAAGGCGCTGACATAAATCTGCCGCCGTGGTCGCCCTGTCTTCCTTGAGCAGTTCCTCGATCAAGGCAAAAGCACGAAGCAGAGTAGAATTGGTAGCACTTACTGATGTGCTCATAAGCCCTCCTGTATGAATATTCAGGCAGTTTATCATAGGGTTATCAGGATACGTTCAGCGAACTGCTGACAAAGGGCCACATCTTCCTCCAGAGCACGGCCACTGACGCCAATCGCGCCGACCCGTTGACCTCCCTTAAGCAAGGGCAGACCGCCTGGCAAAGAGGTGAATTTGTCATCCAGAAAATCGGCCAGCGACAGCTGCTCGTTCAACAGCCTCTGTCTGAATATGTCGGTCGATACCCCCATTCTGGCTGCCGTATAGGCCTTACCTACTGCAATATTGATCAGCCGTTCGGGCGCTCCATTCATCCGATACAGATAAATCAGGGCTCCCGAGTGATCAACGGCCGCAAAACATACCGGTTGGCCCCCATCCTGCCCGGCTATGTTGGCCGTTGTCAGGCAGGCCGTCGAAACTGTCATTGAATTGATAGTCAAAGATGACTCCTTTATCTGTACAGCCCCCAAAAATAAAAGCGAAGCCATCAGGCTCCGCTTTTATTCAGAAAACCATCATAATAAAAACAATGAAATCTCCGGAATATAGGTAATCAGCAGCAGCACCGCTATCATCACCAGCAGATACATCCAGATAGACTTGGCAAGGCCGCCAATACTGACATTGGCGATACCACTGGCCACGAACAGGTTAACCCCCACCGGTGGCGTAATAAATCCGATTGCCAGATTCATGACCATCATTACCCCGAAATGAACCGGGTCTACGCCCACCGCCATGACCAGTGGCAATAAAATCGGCGTCAGAATAACGATGGCTGCCAGTGCCTCCATGAAAATACCGATCCAGAGCAGGAAGATATTGATCATGATCAGGATGACAAACTTGTTCGAGGTCATCGACAGGATAAGTTCGGCGATGCTCTCGGGTATCTGCTCTATGGTCATGATATTACCAAAGATGGTCGCCATCGCCATCAGCAATATGATGATGGATGAAATGCCGGCGGCGTCCTGAGCCGATGACCAGAAGTTTTTAAAGGTCAGTTCCTTATGAATACAGATACCTACAAACAGGCCATACAAGGCGGCAACGGCAGCGGCTTCCGTTGGCGTCATGATGCCGCCATAGATACCACCCAGCACAATCACCGGCACCATCAGGGCCCATTTTGCCTGCCAGGCTGCACTCATGAAGGTCTTTAGCGAGCGCTCACGAACTTCACCATACCAGCCATTTTTCTTGGAGATAAGGTAGGCAACGACCATTAAGGCCACACCCATTATCAAACCGGGTATGATACCGGCGATAAACAGCTTGCCGATGGAGACCTGAGCCGACACCCCGTAGACCACGAAGGGGTTGCTGGGTGGAATAATCACCCCAATCGCCCCGGCGCAAGCCACTACGGTGGCAGAGAAATATTTATCATATCCCCGGGCTATCATGGCCGGTATGGTAATGGAGCCGATGGCTGCCACCGTCGCCGGGCCCGAACCGCTGATAGAAGCGAAGAAGATACAGGTCATGATACTGGCCAGCGCCATACCACCGGGCAAGGCGCCCACCAGTTCATCACCCAGTGCCAGCAGCCGTTTGGACAAGCCACCGGCCCCCATGAAAACACCGGCTGCGATAAAGAAGGGAATGGCCATGATGGGGAAGGAGTCAATCGATGAAAAGGCAATTTGTGCCAGGTAATCCACTGGCAGGGTGCCGGCCCCCAACACCGTCATCAGCCCGGACAGGCCTAACGAAAAGGCAATGGGTACCCCCATCAGCAAAAACAGAATGAAATATCCGAACAGCAGTAGAGAGGCATTCCATTCGTCGGATAACATCACAGGTGCAAACAGGATTGCCGGAATCAACAGACCCGTACATATGTCCAGAACATTCATGCCCCTACTCTGGCGCCACAGCGATTGTAGGGTACGTATGGCCATTAGGCCAAAACCGATAGGCAATATCAGGTAGGGAATGTAATAACCAATTTGCAGGGCAGGCGTTGTTTGCGGCATAACCAGCTGCATTTTCACATAATCCAGCCCCATGAAGGAAAACAGAAACACCAGGATAAGTGTGCAGCTATCAATCACCAGCCAGACGATATCCTGATAGCGTTTCGAAAGTCGATTATGAATCACATCGACACGTATACCACCTCTCGAAATGATCGAAATCGAAACCGCCAGGTAGGATATCCAGATAAAAATATAACGAGCCAGCTCTTCTGTCCAAATCCCCCAGCCTACGGCTCCCTTGATACTGACACGCAATCCTTCAATATCCACCCAGGTCCCGAAGAGCTGTTCGAACTCCGGGGTGCCTATCATGTTCAACACGGCAGAGATTGAGTATCTGAAAAATGTCTGGTAGTTGATAATGACGATCATCAAGATCAAGCCGACAAACAGGAAAGGCTTTTCAAAGTTTTTAATAACAACATCAAGATAAGAAGGCTGTTTTTCTTTAGTCAGCTCTCTATACGGCTTCGCGGCTTCCATACAGCAGCTCCGGGTTCATAATCAAAAATAATACTCACTGGCGGAAACCAAACGCTTCCGCCATCAGAGAGATTGCTCAAGTGAATCGGGTTACTGCTGAGTATCCTGAACCAGTTTAACCAATTCAGTCGGGAGCCTGGCGGCAAACTCATCAAATACCGGTTTGGTTAATTGACGATACTCGGCCATCTCTTCTTCTGTGGTTTCATGAATGGTGATACCCGCATCAATCATACCCTGACGCGCTTTTTTCTGATCTTCCGGGTAGGCCACTGTGCGTTGATAGGTTACCGCTTCATGGGAGGCCTCTTCGATCAACTGCCGGGCTTCCTCGGGCAATCCGTCCCACCATTTCTTGTTGGCCATCGCCACCTGCATGCCGTAGTTATGAGCAGAAGTCACCGCATACTTCAGGTTCTCATGATGCTTGGCACCATACATGAGATCGAAGGTATTGCCTTCCGCATCTATGGTGCCCTGTTGCAAGGCCGTATAGACCTCTCCCCAGGCAATAGGTGCAGGATTGGCGCCTAGTGCCTTGGCCACGGCCACATCCACCGGTGAATCCGTGGTTCGCATCTTGAGACCGGAAAGCGATTCAGGGCCATTCAGAGGCCTGTCTTTGGATACAAAATTACGATAGCCATATTCTGCATACATGATGGGCTGCAGGGCGATGTCATTGGCAACTTTTTCCAGGTAGGTGTTCAGCGGAGCCCCCTTCTCCAGCGACTTGTACAGTTTTTCCTGATATTTGGGGCTGGTGATATAGGGCAGATCAAATACCTGGTAAAGAGGGGTAAAACTGGCAAGGTTCGGGGTTGAGCTGACACCGATTTCCAACGTCCCTCTCTGGGCGCCCTCAATCATCACCCTGTCACTGCCCAGTACCGAACCTGGGAACAGCTGTACCTTGATCCGGCCATCCGATTTTTCTTTGACCAGGTCGGCAAACTTCTTGTAGGCCACGGTAATGTGACTACCGGGAGGGGCCGGATGAGCCAGCTTCAGCTTTATCTTGGGTCCTGAATAGTCAGCCACGGCGGCGGTGCTGACCGACATCGCCAGTACCACTGACGATAAAATAAGCGGTTTAATCTTCATAAGTGACCTTTTCCTTGTCCTAACCAAACGATTTAACAACAGGTTACATAAACGAAACAAGTGAAACTATATGAATCAAAAACAACCAACGTCAACTTCAATGTGTTTATTTTTGATAAAAAAATGATCAAAAATAAAATAAAACAATTAAATCAGTTAGTTATGACATCAACAAATCTCCCCCTCTGACGCCTGACCCGCCATAGATGATACTTCCTCCCCTGTTTTCAAGCTAAACCACCCTTGATAGACAACAAAAAACCAACAAAAAATATCAAATTTAACTTGATATAAAAATCAAAACTAATATTTTGATAACAATCGTCTCGTTTTTACTCGGTGGGTTATGTCTCTATATCAAGAACAGGTCTTTGGTGAGTTCGACTATATCGTTGTGGGCGCAGGCTCGGCAGGATGTGTGCTGGCCAACCGGCTTACTGAAGATCCGGACATCAAGGTATTGCTACTGGAGGCAGGGGGACGAGACTGGAACCCCTGGATCCACATTCCTGTCGGTTACTTCAAGACCATGCACAACCCCGCCACCGACTGGTGCTATGTCACCGACCCGGACGAAGGGATCAATGGCCGGCAGCTGCAGTGGCCCAGAGGCAAGGTGCTGGGTGGTTCCAGCTCACTCAATGGCTTGCTGTATATTCGCGGCCAGCGCCAGGACTACGATGACTGGGCTGCCCTCGGCAATGATGGCTGGAGTTACAAGGAAGTCCTGCCCTACTTCAAAAAGTCCGAATGCCAGTCGCGAGGGGCCGATGCCTATCACGGGGTCGATGGCCCGTTGAAGGTCTCCGATCTTCGCCTGCGCAGAGAGATAGCCGAACGCTTTGTCGAAGCCGCGCAACAGATCGGTATTCCGGCAAACCCGGACGTTAATGGTGAAACTCAGGAAGGCGTGAGCTACTTCCAGCAAACCGCCTACAAGGGACTGCGTTGTAGTAGCGCCAAGGCGTTTCTGCGCCCGGCGCTGAAACGCCCCAATCTGACTCTGGTGACCCGCGCCCATACCCGCCGCATTTTGCTGGAAGGAAAACAGGCCACCGGCATCGAATTCGAACACAAGGGCAAGCGCCTGCTGGCCCGGGCAAAACGGGAAGTGATACTCAGCGCCGGCGCCATCGGCTCACCGCAAATACTGCAGTGCTCGGGCATAGGTGAACCGGAACACCTGAAATCGGTGGGCCTGGAGTGCCTGCATCCGTTACCGGGAGTAGGCGAAAACCTGCAGGATCACCTGCAAATCCGCCTTGTGTTCAAGACCAGCTGCAAGACCCTCAACGACGAGGTCAATAATCCGGTGAAAAAACTGGGCGTCGGCATGCAGTACGCGTTTTCCCGTACCGGCCCCCTGACTCTGGCCGCCAGCCAGGTGTGTGTCTTTACCCAATCCCGGGATGGATTGGATCGACCGGACATACAGTTCCATATGCAGCCACTTAGCGCCGATAAACCCGGAGAAGGTGTGCACCCCTTTTCGGCCTTTACCGCTTCTGTGTGCCAGCTGCGCCCCTATAGCCGAGGTAGCATCAAGATCCGCAGCGCCGATCCGCATGAGTATCCTTCGATCCAGGCCAATTATCTTTCGGCCGAGGAGGATCTGCGGGTGGCGGTGGATGCGGTCAAGGTCGCCAGACGTATCGCCGAAGCCGATGCGCTCAAGCCCGTGATCATCGATGAATATGTGCCTGGCCGCCAATATCAGACCGACGAGCAATTACTGGACGCCGCCCGTCGCTTCAGCCAGACCATCTATCATCCGACCAGTACCTGCAAGATGGGGAACGACGAGATGGCGGTGGTCGACAGCAGGTTGAGGGTTCACGGCATCGAGGGGCTCAGGGTTGCCGATGCCTCCATAATGCCGTTGATCGTATCCGGTAATACCAATGCGCCCTCGATCATGATCGGCGAAAAGTGCGCCGATATGATCAAGCAGGATCGATCTCATGGCTGAATAACAAAACATCGGCCCTAAACGTCACTGGTTTTGCTGACTGACCGCCCTGAATTTTTTCAGTCGCAGGGCGTTGCCGACCACGAAGACGCTGGACATGGCCATGGCACCGGCGGCCAGCATGGGCGACAGCAAGAGGCCGTAGAACGGATACAGGGCACCGGCTGCCAGCGGGATCAGGCAGATGTTGTAGGCGAAGGCCCAGAACAGGTTCTGGCGGATATTGCGCAGGGTCGCGTGGCTGATGGCCAGGGCATCGGGCACTGCGCGCAGATCACCGCTCATCAACACCACCTCCGCCGCTTCGATGGCAATATCGGTGCCGGTACCGATGGCCAGCCCCACATCCGCCTCGGCCAGCGCCGGGGCATCGTTGATACCGTCCCCCACAAAGGCCACTGGCCCATATTGTTCGCGCAAGCGCCGCAGGGCTTCGACCTTGCCATCCGGCATCACCTCGGCTTCCACCTCGTCTATCCCTAACTGACTGGCGATGGCGTTGGCGGTGTGACGATTGTCGCCGGTGATCATGGCCACCTTGAGCCCCAGATCATGCAATGCCTTAATCGCCGCCGGGGTGCCCTCCTTGATGGGATCGGCCACGGCGATAATGGCTGCGAGTTGGCCGTCTATGGCCACATAGAGCGGGCTTTTACCCTCATTGGCCAGCTTTTCCGCCGCATCGGCCAGGGCATCCAGCTGATGGCCCAGCTGTTTCATATATCGGTCGGCGCCCACTTCTACCTGCCGGCCATCGAGGGTGGCGCTCACCCCCAGTCCCGAGTGGGACTTGAAGTTTTCAGGCTCTGGAAGGTTCAGTTGCCGCTCCTTCGCCGCCGCGACGATGGCCTCGGCAATGGGATGCTCGGAGTGTTGCTCCACCGCCGCCACCAGCGCCAGCACTTCGTCTTCATCAAAGCCCGGAAGCACCTGTAAATCGGTCAGCTCCGGCTGGCCCCTGGTAAGGGTGCCGGTCTTGTCGAGAGCAATCACGTGAGCATTACGCAGGGTCTGCAGGGCCTGGCCCTTGCGAAACAGCACCCCCAGCTCTGCGGCCCGGCCGGTGCCCACCATGATGGAGGTGGGTGTAGCCAGCCCCATAGCACAGGGGCAGGCGATGATCAGCACGGCCACGCCGTTGATCAGCGCGAAGCTCAGCGCCGGGCTGGGCCCCAGCCACAGCCAGACCACAAAGGTCAGCGCCGCCACCGCCATCACCACCGGCACGAACACCGCCGTGACCTTGTCCACCAGCGCTTGAATGGGTAGTTTGGCGCCCTGGGCCTGCTCGACCATCTGAATGATCCGCGCCAGCAGGGTATCGCCACCTACCTTGGTGACCTCGAAGCTCAATGCACCGTTCTTGTTGACGGTGCCGCCGACCACCTCGTCGCCCTCGGTCTTTTCCACCGGCACCGGCTCGCCGGTGAGCATGGACTCGTCCACATAGGAGCTGCCGTCCTGCACTGTGCCGTCTACCGGTATCCGTTCGCCGGGGCGCACCAGCACCAGATCGCCTACCCGCACCTGCGCAAGCGGTAATTCCTGCGTGTCGCCGTTGCGTTTAACTCGGGCGGTCGTCACCTGAAGGCTCAGCAGCCGCCGAATGGCCTCGCCGGTGCGGCCCTTGGCCCTGGCTTCCAGATAGCGGCCGAGCAGGATCAGGGTGACGATCACCGCCGCCGCCTCAAAATACACCTGGCGTGTCCCTTCCGGCAGCAGAAAACCGGCGAAGGTGGCCACCACCGAAAAGCCCCAGGCCGACAGGCTGCCCAGCGCCACCAGCGAGTTCATGTCCGGTGCCGCCCGCAACAGGGCCGGCAGGCCATGGCGGAGGAAGCGCAGGCCGGGGCCAAACAGCACCAGAGTGGTGAGCACAAACTGGATATTCCAGTTCAGGGACTGGCCCAGCGTATCCTGAATCCAGTGATGCATGCCCGGTACGAAATGAGCGCCCATTTCCAGCACAAACACCGGTGTCGTCAGCACCGCCGCTAGCCAGAAGGACCGCTTGAGCCCTTGTTGCTCCCGCTCCCGGCGGGCGTTATCGTCATCCCGCTCGGCAGACAGCGGCGCCGCCTCATAGCCGGCTTTAGCCACGGCGGCCATCAGCTGTTGCTCGTCCACATTGCCGGCCAGCGCCTCGATCTGTGCGGTTTCTGCCGCCAGATTGACGCTGGCCGACAAAACGCCAGGCAACTTGAGCAGCGCCTTCTCCACCCGCCCTACACAGGAGGCACAGCTCATGCCGATAATAGACAGCTCAAACTGCTCGGTGCGGGTCTGGTAACCGGCCTTTGCTATCGCCTCACTCAGCACGCTGACCGGGGTATCGGCCGCCAGGCTTACCTCGGCCTTTTCACTGGCCAGGTTCACCGTCGCCTCGAGTACGCCTGGCGCCTTGAGCAGCGCCTGCTCTACCCGCCGTACGCAGGAGGCACAGGTCATGCCCGAGATCGGCAGCTGCACGCTGAGGCCCGGCGCTTTTCCGCCAGCATCGGCGGCCGTAGTGGTAAATGACGTCATGGTGTTATCCCCCTGATGAATATCTCATGTTCACCTTAAGGCTTCCCATCATGGGAAGGTCAAGCACACAAATGCTATTTTTTGGCAGGCTCCCCTGAGAACGCCGATTCTGGTGAAGATAACTGCTCCAGAATAGCGCAGGCCGATCCCTCGTCGCCCGGGCAGGCGGTAATCATCCGCTGCAGCATGGCCTGCATTGCCGCCAGCTCACGCATCTTGTGCTCCACGTCCTGCAGGTGTTGTTGCGCCACCTTTTTCACCGCCCGACTGGACCGCTGCGGGTTCTGCCACAGACTCAGCAGTTCCTCTATCTGACGAATGGAAAATCCCAGCAATCGTGCCTGACGAATAAATCTGAGCTGCTCTATATTGTGCTCGTCATACTGCCGATAACCGGCAGCGGTGCGCCTAGCTGGCAGCAGCAGCTTTATCTGTTCGTAATGGCGGATCATCTTGGCCGAGACCCCGGCCTTGTTTGCGGCTTCGCCTATGTTCATTCGTGAACCTCCGGCCCGAGGCCCTGTTTTCTGGCCTTGCGGCAACCATGGCACTCCACCGCAATGGCGTCGATATGGCCCTTCGCTTCCTCGTAATACCACTTCTGATCCCGGGCCTTCCAGATCTCCCGTTTGCCACAGACTCGGCAGATAAAGGGCTGGTCGATATAGTAATCCGGCAAGGCGCCGTAGGTATTGATATGGACCAATTGGTCATGATCCGCAGGCACGGCAGAAGGATGCTCTCGCTGCTGTAACGGATGCAGCTGCTGCACCCTGTCGGCTTCTCTCAGTTGTTTGGCGCTGGGGTTGCGCCTCTTGTCCGGGTTTCTGCTCATGATGGCGTTCCCGTCAAAACCCGGGACCTGCCCGGGCCAGGCAACTTATGCGGGTGGATAACCCGCCTCGGTCAGTGCATCGGCCAGTTGCTCGCGGGGGAGGCTGCTCTCTACCTTGATGATGTGATTCAGCAGGTCGAATTCCAGCTCGCAGTCGGGGTCCAGCTCTATCAGCATCTGGTTGAGCACACCAACGCAGTGGCCGCAGGTCATGTCGGGCAGGGTAAAACTGATCATGGTAATTTCCTCATTGGGCATTGTCATGGTGCCCAGTATCAGGCTTACCACCATGGTAAGGTCAACTGTTTTATACCGATTTAAACCAAGGCCGTGCTTCAAATATAAAAAAGGCGGGCACAAGGCCCGCCAAAATTTGATGACTACGACGTATTACTATCAGATCAGCTCTGCCAGTACTTGCTCCAGCAGATCCAGTCCTTCACCAACGACATCCAGCGGCGAGGTCAGGGCTGGCAAGAAGCGGATGACGTTGCCTCGTACCCCACAAGACAACAGGATCACTCCCTTCTCGATGCCCCTGGCCACCACAGCCTTGGTCAGCTCGGCATTGGGCTGATCCACATCCCCATTGTGAATCAGCTCCATCGCCACCATGGCGCCCAGGTTGCGTACCTGGCCGATATGGTGAGGATACTTCGCCTGCAGCGCGCTCAGGCGTTTGTTCATCAGTTCACCCAGGGCCAGCGCCTTGTTGCACAGCTGTTCTTCCTCGATGATGTTCAGTACTTCCAGACCGGCGGCGCAGGCCAGCGGAAAGGCCGCATAGGTGCCGCCCAGACCGCCCGGGTTGGCGGCGTCCATGATGTCGGCCTTGCCTACCACGGCAGACAGCGGGAAACCACCGGCAATGCCCTTGGCCATGGTCATCAGATCCGGCTCAATGCCAGCGTATTCGGTAGCAAACAGCTTGCCGGTACGGGCGAAACCAGTCTGAATTTCGTCACAGATCAGCACGATGCCATGCTGATCACAAATGGCGCGCAGCTGCTGCAGGAAGGCCGGCGGGGCCTGATAAAAACCGCCCTCGCCCTGCACCGGCTCTATGATCAGCGCGGCCACACGGCCCGGCTCGATATCGCAGTGGAACAGCTCGTCGAGCGCCTTCAGCGACTGCTCGGCAGTCACACCGTGATACTCGTTCGGGTAAGGCAGGTGATAGATTTCACTCGGGAAAGGACCGAAGCCCGCCTTGTAGGGAGCGACCTTGCCGGTCAGACCCATGGTCATGTTGGTACGACCGTGAAAACCACCGTTGAAGGCAATAACACCGCTGCGCTTGGTGTGGGCACGGGCAATCTTGACCGCATTTTCCACCGCTTCGGCTCCGGTGGTGACGAAGATGGCTTTCTTGGGAGTCTCGCCCGGCGCCAGCGCAACCAGCTTTTCGGCCAGTTCCACCGCACTCTCGTAGGGCGTGACCATGACGCAGGTGTGGCTGAAACGGCTCAGCTGCTCGGCCACCGCGGCCTGAATGCGCGGATGGCTGTGGCCGGTGTTGACCACGGCGATGCCGGCGGCGAAGTCGATGAAACGACGGCCTTCCACATCCCAGACTTCGTTGTTCTTGGCATGATCGACATAAACGGCGGCCATGTTACCCATGCCGCGGGCGAAGACGGCATCTTTGCGTTGTTGCAGTTGCTGATTCTTGCTCATTGTATTGTCTCCTGAAGTCCTTGCTTAGCGGATGCCGCCCATGCACAGGTATTTGGTTTCCATGTAATCTTCCAGCCCCTGGGAAGAACCTTCCCGTCCCAGACCGGATTCCTTGACGCCACCGAAGGGGGCGATTTCGTTGGAAAGAATGCCCTCGTTGATACCTATCATGCCGTATTCCAGCGACTCTGCCACTTTCCAGATGCGGCTGTGGCTCTCGGTAAAGAAATAGGCCGCCAGACCGTAGGGCGTGTCGTTGGCAATGGCGATGGCTTCGGCGTCATCCTTGAAACGAATGACCGGTGCTACCGGGCCGAAAATTTCCTGGCGGGCAATTTCCATCTGCTGGGTCACGCCGGTCAGAATGGTCGGCGCAAAGAACAGCTCGCCGGCCTCATGGCGCTGGCCACCGGTCACCAGACTGGCGCCCTCGGACTGAGCCTTGTCGACCATGCCGGCAATCTTGTCTATCGCCGCCTTGTTGATCACCGGACCCAGAGTCGTGGCGTCGTTCAGACCGTTGCCGACCACCAGCTGTTCTACCGCCTCTTTGAAACGGGCAACGAAGGCATCGTGAATGCCGTCCTGCACCAGAATACGGTTGGCACAGACACAGGTCTGGCCAGCGTTACGGAACTTGGAGATCACGGCACCGGCCACGGCGGCGTCCAGATCCGCATCGTCGAACACGATAAAGGGCGCGTTGCCACCCAGCTCCAGGCTGAGCTTCTTCACGGTGTCGGCGCTCTGACCGTAGAGCAGCTTGCCGACCCGGGTAGAGCCGGTGAACGACAGCTTGCGTACCCGGCTGTCGTCGGTCAGCGTCTTGCCCACCGCAGCGGCCTGGCTGGAGGTGATCATGTTGATCACGCCTGCGGGAATACCGGCCTGCTCGGCCAGCTCCATCAGCGCCAGGGCAGAAAAGGGAGTTTCTTCCGAGGGCTTGACCACCACGGTGCAGCCGGCGGCCAGCGCCGGGGCTATCTTGCGGGTGATCATGGCGTTGGGGAAGTTCCAGGGGGTGATGGCTGCTACCACACCGATGGGCTGCTGAATGCTCAACGCCCGCTTGTCGGCGGTCGGCGCGGCAAACACCTTGCCGTAGGCACGCTTGCCTTCTTCGGCATACCATTCGATATAAGAGGCGCCGTACATCACCTCGCCCCGGGTCTCGAACAGCGGTTTGCCCTGCTCCAGGGTCATCAGCAGCGCCAGGTCTTCCTTGTGCTCGATGATGAGATCAAACCAGCAGCGCAGCAGACGGGCCCGCTCTTTGGGGGCGACGTCCCGCCAGCTCAGCAGGGCGGTGCTGGCCGCATCGATGGCGGCACTGGTTTCAAGGATTCCCATGTCGGGTACCTGGCCCAGCTGTTCGCCGGTGGCCGGATTATAGACGGCAATGGTGGCGCCGCTGTCGGCCTGACACCAGTGACCATTGATGTAACCGGCATCTTTCACCAGCTTGCTGTTGACTGAATTCATGCTCATAAGAACTGTGCCTCGGTGTTGATTCCATACAGGCCCTAACCGAGGGCCCATCACCAGCCACTGAACCGGCGCTGCCATCACAAAACCAGTCTAAAAATCCCGGTTACCGTGACTGCCCCTGCGCCGGCATTGGCCATATTTTGATTGCATGGTAGCCTTGCCTTTAAAGTCGCATAAATCATCACGTATCAACATTCACATTGAAGAGTTTCAAACTATGAGCCAGACAAGTCGCCCCGTACTGGGGCAAATCGGTGATTATGAAATACGTCTGCTGAAGCTGTTCAAGACGGTGGTGGAATGCGGTGGTTTCTCGGCGGCAGAAACCGAGCTGAATATAAGCCGATCCACCATCAGCGTGCACATGGCCAACCTGGAAAATCGGCTCAAGCTGAAGCTGTGCCGACGGGGGCGTTCCGGCTTTGCCCTCACCGATGACGGCGCCGTGATCTACGAATCCGCCAAGCGTCTGTTTTCACGACTGGAAGAATTTCGCTACACGGTCAACGAGCTGCACGAGCAGCTTACCGGCGAGCTGAAAATCGTTTCCAGTGACAACATCTGGCTGGAAGATGACTTTCCCATGGCCGATGTGTTCGCGGATCTGGGCAGCCAGGCGCCCGACGTCAATGTCAGCGTGGACGTGGCTCACATGGGCGAGATCGAGCGGCGGGTACTGAATGAGGACGCGGATATCGGCTTTATTCACTATCACAGAGATCTGGAAGGGCTGGAGTACCACCATCTTTACAAGGTGCGCTGCTTCTTGTACTGCAGCGATCGCCACCCGCTGTTTGCCATCGAAGACGACCAGAACATCGAACAGCAGCTGGGAAAGAGCAAGCTGATCCATCCCGGCATCTACACCAATGCCGAGTCCAGCGCCCAACTGGCCGACATGCGCCTGGCGGGGCGAGCCTATCATTACGAGCCGAGGGCCGCCTTGATCCTGTCCGGCCAGTACATCGGCTTTTTGCCCGAGAGCTTTGCCCGCCGCTGGGTAGACAGCGGCCGCATGAAGGCGCTGCTGCCCGAGCAGAAAAATCATGAACTCGGTATTTCCGCCATCACTCGCCTGCATGGTCGCCAGAGCCGATTGAAAGCGCTGTTTCTGCAATTGCTGCACGATCACCTTAAAGCCGCGCCCTGAGTCCGGCTTTCGGGCCGGCTCCACTGCGTGACTGGCCTCACACAACAGCAAACCAATATGCTAAATTTTTGCATAATGATGGTTCTTACTGCTGCTATCACTTAGTTTCCCGCTGTTTGTTTGACCTCGGTCAAACCAAACATGAATGATTATGTATTTAACCCCTTTTGAGGCTGGCGCAGACTGACATCGCCCAAAAGGGTACCCAATACAAAATACCAACTTTGAGTTCGACTCAAGGCAGACGGAATGTGATAACACAAGGGACTACAACATGACTCGTATCTGGAGCTCCGCTCGTACCAAAATCGCCGCCTCTCTGATTGCCGTTGCCGGCATGGGCATCACCATGGAAGCCATGGCTGCCGATGTGACCTGGCGCTTCACCAACCTGTATTCCCGCGGCACCGCCTTCGGCGATGTCTATCAGTCTTTTGCCGACAAGATAGAAGCCGACTCCAACGGCCGCATGAAAATCAACATGCTCTATGCCGGTGAAGGCGTAGACACCAATGGCATCATAGGTGCCACCAAGTCGGGTCTGCTCGACATGGCCGCTCCCTTCCAGCCCATGCATGCCGGTGAAATTCCCTTCGGCGTGGTCGAAGTCGGCCTGCCCGGCAGCAATGGCACCCTGGAAGAGCTGAACGCCCAGTTTTATGACAAAGGCTGGTCCGAGGTACTGACCGAGGCCTATGACCGTCACGGCCTGGTATGGCTGTCCCCTTACTTCCAGCCCGGCGTCTACGTCATTACCAAGACCAAGATCGAGTCCATTGAAGACTTCAAGGGCCTGAAAATTCGCGCTCCGGGCGCCTACGGCCGCTTCTTCCGCGAGCTGGGCGCCTCTCCGGTCAATCTGGCCTGGGGTGAAACCTATACCAGCCTGGCCACCGGCGTGATCGACGGCACCATCGGCTCCAACCTGATCGACCACCGCGACGGCAACTTCGCCGAAGTGGCCAAGTTCATGTACCCGCTGCCGGTGTCCAGCGCCCAGGCCCTGCCCGTTCTGGTGAACAAGAACGCCTGGAACAAACTGCCGGACGACCTGAAGCAGGTAGTGCGTGATGCCGCCAAGTGGCACGCCAAGGAGCAGGCAGAGAAGTCCGCCATATGGGAGCAGGAAGCCGTGGCCGACATGCAGAAAATCGGCATGACCTGGAGCCCGGAGGCGTCCGACGCCGACAAGGCCCAGTGGCAGCAAGCGGCCGAAGTCGTTTGGGCCCACTATGGCCAGACCGACAAGTACAGCTCTCGTCTCGTAGAACTGATGAAGTAAGTAACCCCCTTCCGATGAGATAGCCCCGCCGCGCGGCGGGGCTGATGTTTTCATTCCATGGATGCATAATGAAAAAACTACTTTGTTTATGGTGCAAAGGGACAGGTCTGCTGGTGTCGACCGTTGGTCATACCATCTCCCTGGCCCTCCCCCTGCTGGCGGCGACCCTTGCCTTTGAAGTGTTTTCCCGTTACGTACTCAACAGCCCGACCATGTGGGCCTACGATGTGTCGCTGTTTCTGTTCGGTTATATCGGCGCCCTCTGTGGAGCCAGCGGCCAGCTGAAAAAGGCGCATATCAACGTCGACATCCTCTACCTGTCTGTATCACAGCGGACCAAGAACATCTTCGATCTGATATCCAATACCCTCGGCGGATTCTTTTTGATCATAGTGGCCAGCAAAAGCTGGGAAAAGGCGCTGGAGGCCATCGACTTCGGCTATACCCGCCAGTCCGAATGGGCCCCTTCCATCGGCCACTTCTGGGTGATGGTCACCGTCGCCGCCACCCTGTTTCTACTGCAATTGTCCAGCGACATGTTGAAAGACACCTGGCAATTGATCACCGGCGAGCCCCTGCTGTCTGAGGACGATGAATAATGAGTATCGAATTATTGACCGGCCTGCTGCTGCTGGGCGTACTGATTTCCTTTGCACTGGGCGCCCAGGTGGGCCTGGCGCTGGGTGGCGTGGCCATGTTGATTGGCTATGCCACCTGGGGCGAAGGTATTTTCAACATAGTACCCACCACCATAGAGAGCACCCTGTTCAGCTTCGTGCTGCTGGCCATTCCGCTCTACATCTATATGGGACAGCTGCTGACCCGTTCCGGCATCGGCGATGCCATGTTCAAGGCCAGCCAGCTGGTTATCGGCCGGGTGCGTGGTTCGCTGGCGATCAGCGTCATCGGCGTCTGCTCCATGATCGGCGCCATGGTCGGCATTATCGGTGCCGGCATCATGACCTCCGGCAGTATCGCCCTGCGTCCCATGCTGGAACGCGGCTACGACAAGAAACTGGCACTCGGTGTCATCATGGCCGGCGGTGGTCTGGGCATACTGATCCCGCCCAGCATCCCGATGATACTGTTCAGCTCCACCACCCAGACTTCGGTCGGCAAGATGTTCATCGCCGCCCTGGTGCCGGCGTTGATCTCCATCACCGTCATGGTGCTTTATGTGGTGATCTCCTGTAAACGGAACCCCAGCCGCGCCCCCGTCGGTCATGCCCTGGACGTGCCCAAGAATGCCCGCGAGCGCTTCATTACCCTGCGCGACGGCTTCATGGCGCTGGGCCTGATAGTGCTGGTGCTCGGCAGCATCATCACCGGCATTGCCACCCCCACCGAATCCGGTGCCATCGGCGTGGTCGGTGCCCTTTTGCTGGCTCTCATGTACAAACGCTTCAAGCTCAAGATGATGAAGCGTTCCGGTATCGAAACCGCCCTACTGGTCAGCGTGGCCATCTGGATAGTGCTTGGCGCCTCTGTGTTCAGCAATTTCCATCTGCTGATGGGTGTGCAGGGTATGGTTGCCGACTTTGCCGCCGGCCTGGATCTGCCGCCCATCATGATCATCATCATGATGCAGCTGATCATGCTGCTGCTCGGCTTTATCATCGACGAAATGATCATAGTGCTGATCTGCGCGCCGCTGTTCACCCCGATTGCAATCGGCCTGGGCTACGATCCTATCTGGTTCGGTATCCTGATGATCCTGAACATAGAGATAGCGGTACAGACCCCGCCCTACGGCTTCGCCCTGTTCTACCTCAAGGGGATTGCCCCTCCCGGGGTGACCATGATGGATATCTACAAGTCGGTATTGCCCTTCGTCATGCTGAAGCTGGGCGTACTGATACTCTGCATGCTGGTGCCGGAGATCGTCACCTGGTTACCTAACAAACTGATGGGATAACGCACTTATGTTCAAGCAAATACTGTTGCCGCTGGATTTTGAATATCTGGCGCTCTACCCGAAAGTGGTCGAGGCAGCGCTGAAACTGTGCCACCCGCAAGGACAGATTCATCTGCTGTACGTCAATTCGGCCCGCATCCACCATGCCGCCGCGCCACTGTACTCCAGTGAGCTGATCGACAAGCTGAACAAGGTGGTCGAAGAGCAGCTTGGCGACTTCATGCAGGCGAACATTCCATCGGAACACCAGGGACAGATCAGGATCAAGCACGGGGTGGTGTATGACACCATCCTCGCCCAGGCAAAAAAACGCCAGATCGAGCTGATAGTGATGCCCGCCTCTCGCCCCGGAGCCAAGACCTACCTCCTCGGCTCCAATGCATCCAAAGTGGTACGTCACGCCGACTGTGCCGTGCTGGTGATCCGCTAGCGTTTAACCGCCCACAGTTTTTCCATGGTCAGCGCCAGCAGGGTGCCGGTCAGCAGGCCGTTACCCAGCAGGTACTGGGCCAGCCCCGGCAAATGCCGGTACAGCTCCGGTGGCAGGAACATACAGCCCACCCCCAGCAACAGCGCCACGCCGATGATGGTGCTGGAACGATTATCCAGCGGCTGCCTGGTCAGCATCTGAAAGGCCAGCGCCACCAGCTTGATGAAGGTAGCCAGCAGGGCGGCATTGGCCACCGGTGCCGGCAGCAACGACAGAAAGCCCACCGCCTGGGGGAACAGCGCCACCAGTGCCAGCAACACGCAGGCCAGCATGAAGGGCCCGCGTCGACTGTCGCCGGTCAGCTGAATAAAACCTGCGGTCACCGGCAACGGCACCACGGCGATGGTCGAGAGGCTGCCGGCCATTACATGACTCATCCCTGATGCCCAGCTGCTTCGGTTGATCACCTTGTCCAGATCCGGTTGTCGCTCGCTCACCACCGCCGTGATGGCGGACACCGCCGCTATTTGGTTGGAAAACAGCAGTAGCGAAAACAGTACTGCCACCACCAGCATGCCGCTGTCCAGCCGGGGGGCGCCGAAGGCGAACAGCTCGGGCCACTGCAGCCCGGACGCCGTCTCCGGCAGCGTCATCGCACTGAGGTCAAATACGACAAAGGCCGTCCAGCCCGCCACTATGCCCACCATGACCGCATAGGTGCGCAGCGGCGCATGGCGACTGAAGGAACACAGCAAGACCCCCACAAACACCAGCAAGCCCACCAGCGCCACCGGCAGGGTGATCATACCGCTACGGGGGTCGGTGACCATGCCGCGCACGAAGACTCCGGCCAGCTGGATCACCAGCAGCAGCATAAAACAGCCGGTCACCAGCGGGGTAAACAGAAACAACAGCCGGTGTACCTGTCGTGCCAGCCCCAGTACCAGCATGATGGCCCCGGCCACCAGCACGCCCCCCGCCAGCAATTGCAGGGTCTCTGCGCTGTCATGCCCCTGCTCACGCCCGATATAGGCCATGACCACGAACACGATGGCCCAGGATCCGGCCGGACCATCGGCGATGGGATAACGATGGCCCAGCGCCACCTGCAGCAGGGAACTCAGGCCAACCAGCATCAGGGTGCGCTGCATCAAGCCGGCAATCTCGCCGCCGTCCAGACCAAAGGCCTGACCCAGTATGATGGGCAGCGCCAGAGCGTTGGCCATCAAAAAGATAAACCACTGGCTGACACTCAGTCCCCAGCCAAAACGAGCATGCATAAACAACTCCTGTGAACGGTGCCGAAAACGGCGCAAAGCCGAGCGGACAGGAAGACACCTGCCACGCAAGGGCATACAGAAAAAGGCAGCGAAGGCTGCCGTGTCAGGGGGCGTTAACGGGCGTTATTCTCGGCGGTCAGTTGCTTGCCGTCCAGCGCTTCCAGAATCGAGCAATGCTCGGCGCTTTCCAGGCCGCCACAACAGGCCTCGGACAGCTGTTTGAGAGAACGGCGGAATTGCTCCAGCTCGGCGATCCGCTCTTCCACATCGGCAATCTTGCTATCGGCCACCGCCTTCACCTCACGACAGGTCACCTTGCAGCTGCTGACCTTGAGCGACAGCAGCTCGTCCACCTCTTTCAGGGAAAAGCCCACCCGCTTGCAGCGCAGAATGAAATGCAGCCGCCGTTTGTCATCTTCGCTATATAGCCGATAGCCCGCAGGGGTGCGCAGGCTGGGCGACAGCAGTCCCTCTTTTTCATAAAAACGCAGGGTATCGGCCTTCACTCCAAAGTGTTTGGCCAGCTCACCAATCCGAAACATTCGTTACTACTCCCTGCCTGTCGAGTCTTGAAAATCGGGTTTTGTTACACATGAAATCTCTTGACACCAAATCAAATAGTCACACAAGCCACGGCAAAATACAGTAGAATACGCCGCCTCTGTTCTGGCGTACCAGGCGGTTTGGTAAAGTCGACATTATGACCCCGCAGTCGACTTTACCAAACCCCCCGATAGATCGTTAAAGGAACGAGAACCCATGGAAACTGCTCGACCCATTCGCCGTGCTCTGCTGAGTGTGTCCGACAAACACGGCATCGTCGCCTTCGCTCAGGGCCTGCACGCCCGCGGCGTGGAATTGCTGTCCACAGGTGGCACCGCCCGCCTGCTGGCCGAACAGGGCCTGCCCGTTACCGAAGTGTCTGACTATACCGGCTTCCCGGAAATGATGGACGGCCGGGTCAAGACCCTGCATCCCAAGGTTCACGGCGGTATCCTCGGCCGTCGCGGCCAGGACGATGCCATCATGGCCGAGCATGCCATCCAGCCCATAGACATGGTTGTCGTTAACCTCTACCCCTTCGCCAACACCGTGGCCAACGCCGACTGCACCCTCGAAGATGCCATCGAAAACATCGATATCGGCGGCCCGACCATGGTACGTGCGGCAGCCAAAAACCACAACGACGTGGCCATAGTGGTGAACGCTAGTGACTACGATCGTCTGCTGAGTGAGATGGACGAAGGCAACAACAGCCTGACTCAGGCCACCCGTTTCAGCCTGGCCATTGCCGCCTTCGAACATACCGCTCAGTACGACGGCATGATTGCCAACTACTTCGGCACCATGGTTCCGGCCTATCACGCGGCCAGCGAAGACTCCGCCTTCCCGCGCACCATCAATTACCAGTTCACCAAGAAGCAGGATCTGCGTTACGGCGAAAACAGCCATCAGAACGCCGCCTTCTATGTGGAAAACGACATCGATGAAGCGTCCGTTGCCACCGCGACTCAGCTGCAGGGCAAAGAGCTGTCGTTCAACAACATCAATGATACCGATACCGCCCTGGAATGCGTGAAAGAATTCGACGTGCCGGCCTGTGTGATCGTCAAGCACGCCAACCCCTGCGGTGTAGCCCTGGGCGATAACCTGCTGGAAGCTTACGAGCGCGCCTACCAGACCGACCCGACTTCCGCCTTCGGCGGCATCATCGCCTTTAACCGTGAGCTGGATGAAGCCACGGCCAAGGCCATTGTTGAGCGCCAGTTTGTAGAAGTGATCATTGCCCCCAGCATCTCCGACGCCGCCAAGGCGACCGTGGCCGACAAGAAAAATGTCCGCCTGCTGGAATGTGGCCAATGGGGCGCCAAGACTCAGGGCCGTGACATCAAGCGCGTTAACGGCGGCATCCTGGTACAAGACCGGGATCAGGGCATGATTGGCCTGGACGATCTCAAGGTCGTCAGCAAGCGCCAGCCCTCCGAAGAAGAACTGCAGGATCTACTGTTCTGCTGGAAAGTGGCCAAGTACGTCAAGTCCAACGCCATCGTCTACGCCAAGGGCGCTCAGACCATCGGCGTGGGCGCCGGCCAGATGAGCCGCGTCTACTCCGCCAAAATTGCCGGCATCAAGGCCGCCGACGAAGGCCTGAAGATAGAAGGTTCGGTAATGGCGTCCGACGCCTTCTTCCCGTTCCGTGACGGCATCGACGCAGCCGCCGCCGCCGGCATCAGCTGTGTGATCCAGCCGGGTGGCTCCATGCGTGACGACGAAGTCATCCAGGCCGCCGACGAGCATGGCATGACCATGGTCTTCACCGGCATGCGCCACTTCCGCCACTAACAGGCAGGAGACTGCGTTCACCGCCAGACAGGCGGCTCGAATGCAAGAGGGGATGGAAGGGAATCGCCTAAGCCGACCGTGACATGCCAGGGATGGCATGTCCGAGCCCCCAAGGATGGGTTTATGGCGTGTCGGCGTGGCGAACCCTTCCGTCCCCTGGGCTCCTTCCCCCGTTTTCGCGTTAACAGTTTAAGGAACAGACCATGAAGGTATTGGTAATCGGCGGTGGCGGTCGTGAACACGCCCTGGCCTGGAAAGCCGCCCAGTCTCCCAACGTCAGCCAGGTATTCGTGGCCCCCGGCAACGCCGGCACCGAGCTCGAGCCCAGCCTGACCAACGTGGCCATCTCTGCCACCGACATTCAGGACTTGCTGGCCTTCGCCAGGAAAGAGCAAGTCGGCCTCACCATCGTCGGCCCCGAAGCCCCGCTGGTGGCCGGTGTGGTCGACGCCTTCGAAGCCGAGGGCATGACCATTTTCGGCCCCAGTGCGGCCGCCGCACAGCTGGAAGGCTCCAAGGCCTTCACCAAGGACTTTCTGGCTCGCCAGAAGATCCCCAGCGCCGACTATCAGAACTTCACCCAGGTGGAGCCGGCTCTGGAATACCTGCGTGAAAAAGGCGCCCCCATCGTGGTCAAGGCCGACGGTCTGGCCGCCGGTAAAGGCGTGATCGTGGCCATGACGCTGAGCGAAGCCGAAGCCGCAGTACGCGACATGCTGGCCGGCAATGCCTTCGGCGACGCCGGCAGCCGGGTGGTAATCGAAGAATTTCTCGACGGCGAAGAAGCCTCTTTCATCGTCATGGTAGACGGCGAGCATGTGCTGCCCATGGCCACCAGCCAGGATCACAAGCGCGTCGGCGACGGCGACACCGGCCCCAACACCGGTGGCATGGGCGCCTACAGCCCGGCCCCCGTGGTAACGCAGGAAATCCACGATCGCATCATGGAGCAGGTGATCATGCCGACCGTACGTGGCATGGCAGACGAAGGCCATGTTTACAAGGGCTTCCTCTACGCCGGTCTGATGATCGATGAAGCCGGTCAGCCCAAGGTGATCGAGTTCAACTGCCGCTTCGGCGATCCGGAAACCCAGCCGATCATGCTGCGCCTGCAGTCCGATCTGGTGGAACTGTGTCTGGCCGGCTGTAACGGCACCCTGGACCAGGTTACCGCCGACTTTGATCCCCGCGCCTCCGTGGGTGTGGTACTGGCCGCCGGTGGCTACCCCGGCCACTATCGCCAGGGCGATACCATCACCGGCATTCCCGCCGGAACCGACACCGCCAAGGTGTTCCATGCCGGTACCAAGTTCAAGGACGGCAAGCTGGTTACCTCCGGCGGCCGGGTACTGTGCGCCACCGCCCTGGGCAATACCGTGACCGAGGCTCAGGCCAACGCCTATGCCGCGGCACGTCAGATCGAGTGGGAAGGCGTGTTCAGCCGCAGCGACATCGCCTACCGCGCCATCGCCCGCGAGCAGCAGCAATAAGCACTATTCGCCTGCAAACCAGAGCGGCCCTTTCGGGCCGCTTTTTTTATAATACCAATCTGATCAAGATTTTAGCCTGCACCCCAGAGGCAACACAGCCACCTCCCTCGACACGCCATGAATCCTTCCCTGGAGGCTCGGACATGCCATCTGACCGCCTTCCATGGCGGTCGGATGTCATGTGCTGAGCGTTACAAGGATGTGCTTGAAGCGGGTCGGTGGAGCAGACTCTTTGTCCGACATTGGTACAGAAATGAAATAGATCATTTGTTTAATGGAATTAAAAGGGATCCTTACGAACCGTACGCCTATCGCTGAATTGGCACCTTACATCGCATCGCATAAAAACCGCCTACTATCTAATCAGGTGCCATCGACTATCTGGTGCAGGCATCTATCCATAAGCCTCTATTTACCCAGAAGCCCCCATCGAGGAGAGTAACGGATGTTTCATAAAGCATTGATCGGTTTAACCCTGACCTTCAGCCTGCAGGCGCTGGCCGCGCCGGTGCAGATGGCCGATACCCCGGAGGGAGAAATACTGACTAACACAATCGGCATGAGCCTGTATGTGTTTGACAAAGATACACAAGGAGTCAGCAACTGTAACGACACCTGTGCAGATAACTGGCCACCGCTGGCCGCTACCAGCGATGACACAGCCGACGGCGACTACGGCATCGTGACCCGGGCCGATGGCAGCCTGCAATGGAGCTACCAGGGTCAGCCGTTATATCTGTGGAAAGAAGACAAACAGGCGGGTGATATATCGGGAGATGGCAAATTCGATGTCTGGCATCTGGCCAGGCCTTGATACCAACTGACACTATGCAAACATGTAATGAAAAAAGAGCCCGATCGGGCTCTTTTTTATAACTGATGTCCCAGCCAGTTGGCAAAACCCGGCAGGGCGCCGAGATGGGGCAACAGGGTGAGATTGACGTCGGGATACTGCTCCCGCTTCTGTACCAGTACCGAGGGCAAGTCCTTGACCACATGCTTGCCCTCTGCCAGAAAATACGGGAACAGCTTGATGTCTCTGGCCCCGGCGGCCACCTGCTGGTCGATAGCCTGCTCCAGAGTCGGCTCGGCCAGTTCCCAGAAACCGTGCCCCATCAGCTCGAAATTTTCGGCCATGCTGGTGCTCAGGCTCCGGGCAAAGGCCGCGATTTCCTCGTTGGCCGCCGCCCGGCGACTGCCGTGGGCAATCAGAATAAATCCGTTCATATGACTCCTGCTTTACGCCGTACCTTCGGCGCCTGGGCCGTTAGTACGTCGACACAATAATCCCAGCTCGCAATACGGTAATGCTGAATGTCCTCATCCAAATGGGTGCCCTGGCTCTGCTGGTGAAACCAGGTCAGAAAGCGAGAGGGAGTAATCAGCTGGATCTGGCTGTCGATATCGGTTTCATCGTCGTCCATAAAATCCAGCACATCGGCCCCTTCCAGCACCTGATAGCCAAACAGATGATCAAACTCCAGCTGATAGATGATCTGAGGCGGGCTATCGATATCGGTGGGCATGCCCATCGACAGCACCAGTTGGCCATTCCATACATCCTGATGCAGTTCGGTCAGCATCAGCCCCTTGGCCAGGCCCCGGGCACCGGCCCATGGCGTTGCCACCTGTCGAATCGCGTTCACTTCCATCATAGCCTCCCTGAGTCGGGAACAGACTGGGTTCACTTATAACCTGTGTCAGTTATAACAACCTAAGGATTAAAGGAGCAAGTACGGAGGGGAAAAAAACCCGGCGAAAGCCGGGTTTGGAAGCGGTTACTTGATGGCGTCTTTCAGCGCCTTGCCGGCCACGAAGGCTGGCACGTTGGCCGCAGCAATCTGGATTTCATTGCCGGTCTGGGGGTTGCGGCCGGTACGTGCGGCGCGGTGATTTACCTTGAATGTACCGAAACCGACCAGTTGCACCGGGTCACCTTCTTTCAGGCTTTGGGTGATACCGTTGATTACTTCTTCCAGGGCTGCCTTGGCCTGAGCCTTGCTCAGATCTGCTTTGGCGGCAATTGCATCGACAAGCTGAGTCTTATTCATAGGGGATCCTTTCTCACTTGGCATTAAGTGGTTGCCCACTGTATTCAAATTTAAGGCTCAAGCAAAGCCTTTGTCTTGATGCCAAATATCAAGTGCCGTTGTTTTGTGCGGAAACTGCGGAAAACATCACATAACCGCAAGGAAAAATGCCTGTAGCCCAAGGCCACAGCCGAAACAGCATAGCCGACCACCTTTACGACCGCCAGCGTTGTCAGCGGCCTCAAGGGCAAAAAGGGAGCCATGGCTCCACGCTGCGACGGCAACCGACATCTCATGTTTCGGCTCAGGATTCCAGACTCTTGATCACCACGGTGGAGTCGCAACGACCGAAGCCGTCGGCCAGCAGCGTTTCATATACCTTGTGTACGTGCTCGGTCAGCGGCAAGGTCAGCCCCTGCTGCTCGGCTTCATCCAGACAGATGCCCAGATCCTTGTGCATCCACTGAGCGGCAAAACCGAAGTCGAACTCGCCTTCCGCCATGGTCTGGGCCCGATTTTGCAGCTGCCAGCTCTGGGCGGCGCCACCGGCCAACACCTCGATCAGGATCGGAATGTCCAGCCCGGCCTTCTTGGCGATCATCAAGCCTTCGGCTATGCCCTGTACCGCGCCAATCACACAGATCTGATTCACCATCTTGCAGCGCTGGCCGGCACCAACCGGGCCCAGTCGGGTCACTTTTTTGCCGTAGGCGGCCAGCACAGGGCTGGCTTCGGCCACATCAGCCTCACCACCGCCGACCATCACCGTCAGGGCGCCGTTTTCCGCCCCAAGCTGACCACCGGAGACCGGCGCATCGATGAAGCGGGCGCCGACTTTATTTGCCGCCACCGCCAGCTCTTCGGCCAATATGGCCGAAGTAGTGGTGTGATCCACCAACAACGCGCCCGCCTTGATGCCTGCGAGCACGCCGTCATCACCGTAGACCACGGCACGGACGTCGTCGTCGTTGCCGACACACAACATCACCATGTCAGCGTCTTTGGCCGCCAGTGCCGGAGTGCCCGCACTGGTACCGCCATGTCGAGACACCCAGTCGGCAGCCTTGTCCGCATTGCGGTTATAGACACAGACGTCATGTCCGGCCTGCTGCAGGTGTCCTGCCATGGGAAAGCCCATCACGCCCAGTCCGATAAATGCCAGTTTCATTATCCTTACTCCCTATGCTCTTGATGCTTGTTCTCGATATCGATGCCGCTATTTGTACCAATAATCGGGGCCAACTGCACCCCTCCCCAGCAGACGAAAAAAGGGGAACGCGATGGCGTTCCCCTTTCGTCTGCTCAGACCCGATGGTCGTTAGAAAGTCAGGCCCGGTGACAGGGTCGCCGGCATGCTGACCTTGTCGTCCTCTACCGAGGCCACCGGATAGGCGCAGTAGTCGGCGGCATAGTAGGCGCTGGCGCGATGGTTGCCGCTGTCGCCGATGCCACCGAAGGGCGCCGCGCTGGAGGCGCCGGTGATCGGCTTGTTCCAGTTGACGATGCCGGCCCGGATGCGACGGAAGAAGTAGTCCCAGTCATCGGCACTGTCGGACAGCAGACCGGCCGACAGCCCGTAACGGGTGTTGTTGGCAATGGTCAGCGCCTCGGGCAGCGCGTCATAACGAATCACCTGTAGCAGGGGGCCGAAGTATTCCTCGTCCGGCAGCTCGGCAATGGCGGTCACGTCGATGATACCCGGCGACACCAGACCGGTACCGGCCTGCAGGTGTTTGAGCATCAGCAGGGACTCTCCACCCAGCGCCAGCAGATGCGCCTGGGCGGCAACCATGGACTTGGCGGCCTGTTGCGAGATCATCGAGCCCATGAATGGTTGGGGATCTGCGTCATACTGGCCGACCTTGATGGCCTTGGTCACGTCCAGCAGCCGCGCCAGGATGCGGTCGCCGGCTTCGCCGTTCGGCAACAGCAGACGACGGGCACAGGTGCAGCGCTGACCTGTGGTGATAAAGGCGGACTGCACTATGGTATGTACCGCAGCGTCCACGTCTTCTACCTGGGTCACTACCAGCGGATTGTTGCCGCCCATTTCCAGCGCCAGTATCTTGCCGGGCTGGCCGGAAAACTGATTGTGCAGCAGGTTGCCGGTGCGCGACGAGCCGGTGAAGAAGAGGCCGTCGATGCCCGGGTGCGCCGCCAGCGCCTTACCGGTGTCGACCTCGCCCTGCACCAGGTTCAGTACCCCGGCGGGCAAGCCGGCCTGCTCCCACAACTTGACCATCTCCTGGGCCACCATGGGGGTCAGCTCCGAGGGCTTGAACACCAGCGTATTGCCGGCGATCAATGCCGGTACTATGTGGCCGTTGGGCAGGTGGCCGGGGAAGTTATAGGGGCCGAACACCGCCACTACACCATGGGGCTTGTGACGGACGAAGGCCCGGGCACCGGGCATGGGATTTTCCACGGTACCGGTACGCTCGAAATAGGCTTTTTCGGAAATACCGACCTTGCCGACCATGGCCGCCGCCTCGGTCAGGGTTTCCCACTGGGGCTTGCCGGTTTCACGGGCGATGAGGCGGGCCAGGTTTTCCTTGTGCTCGGTCAACAGCTCGGCGTAGCGTTTGGCAATGGCCAGGCGTTCGCTGATGTCCCGCTCGGCCCAGGCTACCGCCGCCTCGCGTGCGGCGGCTATGGCCGTATCCACCTGATCGGAGCTTGCGGCCGCACCGCGCCAGATTTCTTCATTTTTGGCCGGATCCAGTGATACGAAGACGTCGCCTTCTCCTGCCAGCCATTGGCCATTAATGTATTGTACTGCTTCAGTCATCGATTCATCTCCACTACCCGGACGGTATCGCCGTCTTCCACCTTGAGCAAGCGGGCAACCTCTTCAGTCATCACCGCCTGGGCTTTTTCTTCATTAACTGCCAGATCCCCGATCAGGGCCCGAAAACCATCGAATCGGGTATTACTGATCAGATGCTTGCCGGCATCCAGCGGCTCGCCAATATGCACCTTCAACTGGCGGCTGTTGCGCACGGTGCGGATCTGTTTGAGATCGCACTCCACGCTGGGGCCGGCGTCGAAGATGTCGACATAACCACGCCAGGAAAAACCTTCCTCCTCCAGCAGGCGCAATGCCGGCCGGGTCTTGTCGTGGGTCTTGCCGATCACGGCTCTCGCTTCTTTTGACAGCAAATTGACGTAGATCGGGTATTTTGGCATCAGATCGGCGATAAATCCCTTCTGGCCTATGCCGGTCAGGTAATCCACCGTCGGGAAGTCCATGGAGAAAAAGTGCTCTTGCAACCAGCTCCAGAAGGGGCTGCTGCCGCGTTCGTCGGACACACCTCGCATTTCCGCCAGGATCCGGTGATCGAACAGCTCGGAAAACTCGGCCAGAAACATGAAGCGGCACTTGGACAACAGGCGGCCATTCAGGCCCTTGCGCGCCGATTCCCGCAAAAACAGGGTGCACAGCTCGCTGACGCCCGTGTAGTCGTTGGTCAGGGTCAGGGTATCGACCACGTTATAGATACCCAGCTTCGGCGAGCTGTGCACCTGCTTGCCCAGCAAATAGGTATAGAAGGGAGAAGACAGGCCCACGGCCGCGTCCAGGGCCGAGGTGCCCAGCACCTCGCCGGTGTCGCTGTCTTCCGCCACAAAGAAATAGAGGCACTCTCCCTTGCCCGCCGGTCGGCTGGCAAAAGAAGCGAGGGAGTGATCTATCTTGTTTTGCAACAACTCATCGTTCACCGGCAGCGAGGTAAAACCGTGGCCGGACTCAATGGCGATCTGCTTGAGGGTGGGTAAATCTCTCTGCTCGATGGGGCGAATCACCAACATGCAGAACTCCTTATTACAAAGTTGGCGACCAGAGCGAGGCAACCCTGCCCCGCCCTGAATTCCTGTCGCCGGAATGGTTTATCTGTTAACAACCCGGGCCACAGCGCGCTCGAAACGTGCCAGACCCTCAGCCACTTCTTCCTTGGTGATCACCAGTGAAGGAGCGAAACGAACCACGTTGGCGCCAGCAACCAGCACCATCAGCTGCTCTTCCATCGAGGCCATCAGGAAGTCGCGGGCACGGCCCTGATATTTCTCGTTCAGCACACAACCCAGCAGCAGGCCCTTGCCCCGAACCTGCTCGAAGCACTGGTATTTGGCGTTAATCGCTTCCAGCCCTTCCCGGTACCAGGACTCACGCTCCTTCACCCCGTTCAGCACCGCATCGGTGTTGACGGTATCAAACGCCGCCTCGGCCACCGCGCAGGCTAGCGGGTTGCCGCCGTAGGTGGAGCCGTGAGTGCCGACCTTGAGAGAGGCCGCAATGGCACCGGTGGTGAGCATGGCGCCGATGGGGAAACCGCCGCCCAGAGCCTTGGCACTGGTCAGAATATCGGGGGTCACGCCCAGATCCATGTAGGCATAGAGGGCGCCGGTGCGACCCACGCCGGTCTGCACTTCGTCGAATACCAGCAGCGCCTTGTGCTCGTCACACAGCTCACGCACGGCTTTCACAAAGTCCGCATCCGGGCTGATGATGCCGCCTTCACCCTGCAGTGGCTCCATGACCACGGCACAGGTGCGATCGGAGATGATGGCCTTGAGCGCATCCAGATCGTTATAGGCCACATGGTCGATATCACCCGGCTTGGGACCGAAGCCATCGGAATAGGTTTCCTGGCCACCGACCGTTACGGTAAAGAAGGTACGACCGTGAAAGCCCTGCTTGAAGGCGATGATCTGGGTTTTTTCCGGACCGAAATGGTCGATGGCATAACGACGGGCCAACTTGAAGGCGGCTTCGTTGGCTTCGCCGCCTGAATTACAGAAAAACACCTTGTCGGCGAAGGTGGCGTCGACCATTTTACTGGCCAGGCGCAGGGCCGGCTCGTTGGTCATGACGTTGCTCAGATGCCAGAGCTTTTCGCCCTGCTCTTTCAATGCAGAAACCAGCGCCGGATGGCAATGGCCCAGACAGTTGACCGCAATGCCGCCGGCAAAGTCGATGTATTCACGGTCTTGCTGATCCCATACGCGGGCGCCCTGGCCCCGTACCGGGATGACCTCGGCAGGAGAATAGTTTGGGACCATGACCTGGTCGAATAATTCGCGGGTGACTGCCATATCAGACATGCTTTGCTCCTCGAATACCGCAGCTTGCTCTGCGATAAAAGTTAAATCCATGTAAATTCACGAGTATTATTGCAAACCCTTGGTGACTTGTCTCTACAAAACGGAAACAACTCAGTTGATTGTTCGGTAAATTATAAAAATATAGTCATAGATATTGCATAAGCTCGCACCAAAAACGTCGGTCCGGTGATGAAGACGGACACAGGCTGCATAAACGGGCAAACAAAAAAAATTTCCAAAGACCGTCCGGAGAAGGCGGAAATACCATTATTCCCGGTATGCAGACCGCTGACGAACGAAAAACACTGATAGCCCCGATAAGTAAAACTAATATCGGAAGCCATCAGTAGAATTTCTAATACACTGCCGGCGGCATAAAAGGAAGGTGTAAGGCTTAAATGAGCGAGAGGAAGTTGTTCAGCAGCCGGTGGCCGCCTTCGGTCAGGATGCTTTCGGGGTGAAACTGCACGCTGTGCAGTGGCAGACTACGGTGTTGCATGCCCATGATTTCGTCCCGCTCGCCGGCCTCGTTCTCGGTCCAGGCCGTCAGCTCGAAGCAGTCCGGCAGGCTGTGGGCCTCGACTACCAACGAATGATAACGGGTCACGGTAAGCGGGTCCGGCAGGCCGGCGAACAGGCCCTGGCCGGTATGGCGAATGGCCGAGGTCTTGCCGTGCATCACCTGGCGCGCCCGCACCACCTTGCCCCCGTACGCCTGCGCAATGGCCTGATGACCGAGGCAGACCCCGAGAATAGGCAAGCGTCCGGCAAAGTGTTCGATAGCCGAAAGCGACACTCCCGCCTCAAAGGGGGTACAGGGCCCGGGCGAAATCACCAGCCCGTCCGGCTGCAAGTCGGCCATCTCGCTCAGGGTAATGTCATCGTTACGGCGCACCAGCACCTCTTGCCCCAGCTCACCGAAATACTGCACCAGGTTGTAGGTAAAGGAGTCGTAGTTATCGATCATCAACAGCATTGAAACTATCCGTTTGATTAGGTTGGTAATGGCTGGGCACTATCTGCATACCCGCCATGATACCCCCATCGGCGACGAACCTGAACCAGGCGGCGCCAAGGTACTGAATGCTCAGGCGCGGGTGACCGGGAAGGCGATCACCTGATCCAGCCGTTCGGCGCCGAGTGCCAACATGACGAGCCGATCTACGCCCAGCGCCACCCCGGCGCAGTCCGGCAGCCCGGCCTCCAGCGCCGCCAGCAGATACTCATCCACCGGGCGGGTCGGCAAGCCCCGTCGTATCCGCTCCTGATTATCCTGTTCGAACCGGCGACGCTGCTCGGCTGAATCACTGAGTTCATGAAAGCCGTTGGCCAGCTCGATACCTTTGAAGTAGACCTCGAACCGTTCCGCCACTCGGGCGTCTTGCTGGCTGATCCGGGCCAGTGCCGCCTGACTGGCCGGAAAGTGATAGACGAAGCAGGGCTCTCTCTGGCCGATACGGGGCTCGACCCCCAGCGCAAACAGCAGCTGCAACAGGGTATCTCTGTGCTCTTCACAGGCCATCAGGTCGTCGGCCCCCAAACCCAGGCCCGCGGCACGTAATTGGTCCAGCGAGCCGGTCAGTGGGCACACGCCCAAGGTATCGATAAACGCCTGCTGGTAGCTGAGTCTAGTGGGCGCGCCGCCCCCCAGCACCGCCTGCAGCAAGTCGGCCATTTCATCCATCAGCAAGTGATGATCGAAGCCGGGCCGATACCATTCCAGCATGGTAAATTCCGGATTGTGCAGCCGCCCCGACTCTTCGTTGCGGTAGGCTTTACAGATCTGGTAGATGGCGCCGCAGCCCTCCGCCAGCAGGCGCTTCATGTGAAATTCCGGTGAGGTTTGCAGGTAGAGCGCCAACCCTTGTGCCATGCCGGGGCCGACGAAGCGGGTCTCGAAGTTGTCCAGATGTACGTCGGTCACGCCAGCACTGGCCAGGGTCGGGGTGTCGACTTCCAGCACACCACGATCGGCAAAGAAGCCACGGATCCGCGCCAGCAGCCGGGCGCGTTGTTGTAAAAACGAAAGAGAGGCCGTAGGTGGCCAGGTAATCGAAGTCATGTGAATAGCGCCAAAATAAGAGGATTTTACCATAAACACCTTATATCCCCGTCATTCATGGCGGGGATATAAGGTGTGAACGGCGTAGCCGTTCCGTGGTTAATGGGACGTTTGTTGTTGCTCTATGTACTGTCGAATGATCTCTATCGGAGCCCCACCGCAGCTTGACGCAAAGTAGGATGGCGACCACAACGCCCCCTTGTAGTAGAACTTGGCTGCTATATCTGGCCGCTCTTTTTTAAGTACCCGACTGGATGCCCCTTTCAAGCTGTTCACCAGA
>NZ_MPZM01000005.1 GCF_002936955.1 Oceanisphaera arctica
TGGCGTGAGCATAGCCCTGGCTTGATGCGCCCAGACCGGAAAAGCCGGCTCTGCCGCCATTAACATCCGTACCGTTATCCGCTTCAGGTACAGAAACCGGGCCGCAGGCCCCGAGCAGCAACAGGCATAGCACGGATAAACCTCGACTCAGTGGGCTCTGGTGCCACCGTTTGATCATCAGGTGTCCTCCTCGGCCAGCAGTGACCGGGGCGGCGTGCGCCACAGCTTGAACATCGGCAGACCCGCCGCCAGCAGGGCGACCAGCACGGCGGTGATCAGGGTCAGGCTCATCTCGCCGGGAAAAATGTGCAGCGGCAGCCGCCAACCAAAGGCGGCCACATTGATGCCCCACACCAGACAGGCGGTAATGGCGATACCCAGGGGAATGGCCAGCAGGCCCGTGACCAGGGCGGCACCGGCCAGCTGAGCCAGCTGTATGCCAAGCAGCCGACGCAGTGGCACCCCAATCGCCCACAGTGCTGCCATACGCCGGCGTCGTTCCTGGGCTTGAGCCAGCAGGGTCGCCAGCAGCGCCAACGCCGCCACGGCAAGGGTCAGGGCATTCAACGCCCGGGTGATGGCAAAGGTGCGCTCGAAAATGGCGGTTGCCGTGGCCTTGACCTCGCGCTGGTCTCGCAAACTGTGCGGCGTCAGGTCGAAACGGTCGATCAGCTGCTGGCGTAGCAAACCGGCATCTTCACCAGACTGCATCACAATGCCGATGGAGACCGGCGGCACCTTGAACAACCGCCGTACCTGCGGCGTGGCCAGCACCACCTCGCCCCGCGGGTTGCCGTAATCGGGGTAGATGCCCACCACTGTGACCGATTCGACGCCCCCGGACGTGGCCAAGCTTAGCCGGTCTCCCAATACGATGCCCTCACCCCGGGCCAGCTGCTCGTTGATAAAGGCCTCGCCGTGCTGGAGCGCCTGCCAGGCGGCATCCCGATCACCCAGGGTGGCGAGCAGCGGCCAGTCCGCCATCAGCGTTTGGCCCGGCGTGATGCCAAACACCGGTAGCGGCAGGCCCGGACGACGGGGATCGCCCTTGCCCGTGGTGATTTCGAGCAGCTGCGATTCGGCGTCGGCGGTGATCAGCCGCTCCTTGACCGCATCGTGCCGGGCAAGCCAGGTATCGATATCGGCGAACCGGGCCGCCGGCGGCTTGAAGTAAAGATCCGCCGTCAGCCGCTGATCGAGCCAGTCGAGAAAAGTCAGACGAAAACCGCCGACCATGCTGCTGACGCCCAGGTTGGCAGCAAGCGCAATCAGCAGCGCCATCATGGCCAGCGACAGCCGTGGCAACTGCAGTTGTAAATCGGCCAGGGCCCACTGGGTAAGTGGCCAGCTGCGAGCCAGGCGTGTCAGCCCGCCGAGCGACAAGGACAGTACCAAAGCCAGCAACGGTGGCAGCCACAGGGCAGCGGCCAGGATGATGGCCGCGACCAGGCCGAAACCTGCTCCCAGCCCCTCGCCGCTGGGCCGGGTAACCAGCCATAGCCCGAGCACCAGCGCCGACAGCCCAGCCACCCCGCCCAACCGTGCTTGCACCCGCAGCTGACGCTGAAAACCGGCTCGCCACGCCTGCGCCTGACCGAGCCCCAGCAGACTGATACGGCTTGCCCGCCACAGCACGCCACTGCCGGCAATGAAGAGGCCACCCTGCGTCACCCCAATACCGCCCAGCCAGTAATGCCAGGGCAGGCTGAGCGTGTCGCTGACGTCGGCACCATAAAGGCTTTGCAGCGTGGCGGCTACGTCAGGCAGCAGTGTTTTGGCCAGCCACAACCCGCTTACCAGCCCTGCCAGCGCGCCAAACAGCCCCAGCAGCACAAGCTCCAGTGCCAGCAAGGTAACCAGGGTGCGGCCAGACACGCCAAGGGCACGTAGCGTGCGCAACAGCCCCAGGCGTTGCTCCAGCGCCAGCCCCAGCGCAGCCTGAACGATAAACAAGCCGACAATCAGGGCAAGCATCGCCATGGCCGTCAGGTTGAGATGAAAACTTTGGGTCAGCTCACCGGGGCCCGCCCGGGCATCGGCGCGAACCAGGATGAATCCGTCGGGAGCCGCAGGCAGCGCATCCACGGCGCTGACCAGCGTGGTGATACCATCGCCGCCGCCCAGCAGCCGGGCGGCGATGGCGATATCCATCACCAGGGTATTGGGCGGCAGTTCGGGCACCTCCATCATGGGGGGAAACGGCGTGCCACCGTGCAGTGTTGGCTGAGTACCCAGCTGGGAGCGGGTATCTGGCGCCAGGCGGGTCTGCCAGGGGGGCAAAAGAAAGTCCTGCAGCTGACCCGGCACTCGGGTGCGGGCCAGGGTGCTGTTGCCGGGCAAGGTAAGTGGATCGATACCAATGAGGGTGATTTTCTTGCCGCTGTCGGTAACAAGCTCGCCCTCAAGCAGTGGCGAGACCAGTACACCTGCCCGGCGCAGCTGAATGAAGTCGTCTCGGGTCAGTGCCTGGCCATCCTCACGTTCGAGGCGATCGAAGCCGCTGCCCAGTAGTGCCTCTGCCCGAGCATAGTTGTCTCGCGCCGAGGCATTAATGGCCTGTACACCACTCCATAGCGCCCCCGCAACCCAGAGCCCCAACAGCAGCATGGCCAGCTGACCGGGGTGGCGCCGATAGTGCGATAACAGCGTCGCCAACGCCACCATCATCAAGCGCATGGCAAGCGGCTCTCGGCGGGATCGACCAGCAGCTGGCCACGGCGCAGGGTTAAACGACGATCCAGCGGGGCCGCGACCTTGGGGCTGTGCGTCACCATCAACAGGCTACTGCCGCTTTCGGCAACCAGCTCCAGCAGCAGTGTGAGCACCACTTCGGCGGTGGTTTCATCCAGATTGCCGGTGGGCTCATCGGCCAGCAACAAGGCCGGGCGAGGCGCCAGCGCGCGACCAATGGCCAAACGCTGTTGCTGACCGCCAGACAGCTGCTCGGGATAATGGCGCTCGCGCCCGGCCAGACCCAGTCGCTCCAGCAGCCTGGCCGACCAGGCTGGATCTTCACGCCCCGCCAGCCGGGCCTGCAGGCGCAAATTGTCGGCCACGTTGAGGCTGGCGACCAAATGAAACTGCTGAAACACCAGGCCGATAGTTTCGCGTCTGACGCGCGCCCGGCCGGGTTCATCCAGGCTGGCCAGAGACTGATTACCGATGTATACCTCGCCCTGGTCGGGCAGGTCGAGCCCCGCGGCCAGGTGCAACAGCGTCGACTTGCCGCAGCCCGACTCCCCCATCAGCGCCAGACTTTCACCGGCGCCAAGGTGCAAGTCCACGCCTGACAACACGCTCAGCGGCCCCTGGGGGGTCGTGTAGGTCTTGTAGACCTGGCGAAACTCGAGCATAGCGGACTCCCTGTTTTTTAACGTCACCCTTGTTTTACACCAGAATAGTGGCACAAATTCCCGACCGGCCCCGGCCTGCGCGATGAAGTCAAAAACATAACGCCCGTGGCATCGGCTTAAACTATCGCAGGTATATTTAAGCCATGCCGCTGCTGACTAAACAGTATCAGGGGCAGATACCCAAGGGCGACGTATGATCACTTTTCACTCAACCTGATCAATCCTCGATCGGTCAAGCAGCAAGATGAACGGTTGGCCTTATCTCCTTCGCCACAAGAGAGTAAATAGTAGAAATTTCGACCAGCACATCGCACCGACTGAGCATGGTGAACAAAAGAAAGCTTTGCTATCTGAATGACGATTATTTATTAAAACTAATGGACTGTTCAAATTATAAACGCTGATGCGTCAACCATGGGTCTTCCACCGGCTGGAAATGGGTTTTAAAGGTCTCAATGTGTATAGAATTCTCGCAAAAGGGAGTATAAGATAATAACCAATAGATCTCGCCAACCAGAACTCTTTTTGTTCAAAAAACGTTCGCGACCTCACACTGCTTGATCAATAATCTAATAAAACCAAAATAATATTGAAGTAATAAGTAAAAGGTGTGACAAATGAAACGACATTGGTAAAATAACACTAGCATTCATAATGTTAGGTCTCAGTGATTTTTGTCGATTTAGCTGAACACTGAATGCTCCCTCATATTATGTTTTGAACCTTGTCCTTTTGTTATAACTAGTAATTTAGTGGGGATACCTCAGGTTCTACACCTTGAAATTTAACATTAGAGCTACAACTATGAACTATTGTGATGATGTGTTAAAAAGAAATAATGTTACCGTTTTAGGTGAAGGTAACACCACGTTATTATTAGCACACGGATTTGGCTGCGACCAAAATGTGTGGCGATTTTTATTTCCGTATGTTAAAGATGATTATAAAGTCATTCTGTTTGATTATGTAGGATCCGGCAAGTCTGACATATCGCAGTTTAAGCCCCAAAAATATAATACATTAGAAGGGTATGCCGAAGATATTATTGATATATGCGAAGCATTATCGCTAAATAATGTCACTTTAATTGGTCACTCTGTCAGTAGCATCATAGGTTTATTGGCCTCCATTAAAAAACCAGAACATTTCGCCAAACTGGTCATGGTATGCCCATCACCTTGTTTTTTGAATTATCCTCCTGATTATTTTGGTGGTTTTGATGAAGCTGACCTACATGAATTGTTAAGTTTGATGGATAAAAACTACATTGGTTGGGCTGAATATTTAGCACCTTTAGTGATGGGCGTTAATAATTCAGAAACGCTGATTGGCGAACTTTCAGGTAGTTTCTGCTCTACTGATCCAGTCATTGCCAAAAGCTTTGCCAAAGCGACATTTTTTTCTGATCACAGAGCGAATTTACATCACGCTAAGCACCCAACGTTGATATTTCAAAGTGAAAATGATGCGTTAGCCGCCAAGTCAATTGGCGAATACATACATAACGAAATACCGTGTTCATCACTAGAAGTGATTGAAGCGGAAGGTCATTGTTTACATATGACTCACCCAGAATTAATTTCATCTCTGTTAATAAAATATATTAATGAAAAATAACCTTACCAATATAGATCCTTGTTTTACGCTGGATAATTTACCTTGTGGTGCGTTAGTCACTGATGCTGAGCATGTCATTCTTAATGTGAATGCATACTTTGCTAATGAACTTTATTGGGATATAAACCTCCTTATTGGTCATAAGGTCGAAATAATTTTAACCAAGGCATCTAAAGTTTTTTATCAAAGTTATTTAATGCCTATGTTATTACATGAAAAGAATTGCGAAGAAATACAATTAAGCATTGTAAATGGAAACGGTAAGCGCATCCCTATTACTGTTAACGCAAAGGTGGATGCAAATAAAAAAATTTATTGGAGTTTTTTTACTGCCAGTAATAGAAATAAATTATATGATGAGCTTATTCAAGCTCGTGAGAAATTGGAGTTACAAACTAAAGAGTTAAAAGAGTTGGCATCTATTGATGAGTTAACTGGCCTGCTAAATAGACGAGAAATTAAATCTCGATCAACATTTGTATTATCGCAGTTGACTAGCGACCAACACCCAATATCGATACTAATGATAGATATAGATTTTTTTAAGAGCATTAATGACAACTATGGCCATACAGAAGGAGATAGAGTATTAAAAGAGCTTGGTCGCGTATTAATGAACTGCGGAAGGAAAAGAGATTTAATTTCTCGGTATGGAGGGGAGGAATTTTTAATTTTATTACCTGACACGGACTTAGAGCAGGCAGTGATTTTTGCGAACAGACTACACAATTCCGTAAGTACAATATTAATTGACGGGAAGCCATTAACAATAAGTGTTGGCATTAGTTTATTCGATGAAGAAATGTCTTTTGAGGAAGCTGTAAATGAGGCCGACACTGCGTTGTACAAAGCGAAAGACTTAGGTAGAAATAGAACAGAAGTGTTCTCTTTAGCTTAACCTTCATATCAGCCACCTTTCATAGTATTACCTCAGTATCTAGCTGCAAAATAATAACGCTCACCTTTGAAAAAAACCAAGGCCAGGCCTTACATTTCACACTTTCATCATATTTAATCTCCCCCATTAGAATTCACATTGTTTGGCCATTGCTTTGCTAAGTGTAAAGCCTGATCCCGTTATTTCCCCTGACTATTTTGAGTGTTGCATTGGATTTCGAATATAAGCAGGGATGTTTATTATCTCACTATTATATCTGTCATCTTGCGTTACTGGGGTTGATCTGAAGCTTTGCTCTTGTGATAAGATCTGTTGTAGTTCATCGGAGCTGATGCCAAATATTTTTCCTGCCACCATCAAGCCATTAATATAACTTTTAGCTTGAGCTCGCTCTATAGGTGATTGTTTTACTACAGTGAAATAATCTCTGAATGAAGTTTGAAGGTGGGCTATAAAATTTTGTTTGTTATTCATCTATTTGTTCCCTGTACATTTAAACTACTGGTAATATTATTTGCGATGATAACCGCAGAAAAATGAAAAGCATATGAACGCCATGCTTTCATTTGAACCCACCGAACTCTGCAATACAAGAAATCGGAGGAGATTTTACATTATACAGTTTTAATATAATAACCGCTCCATTCACATTCGTATTGTTTGGTCCTTATCGGTACTGGTTTGGCCAAGTGTAAAATGTAAGGCCTGATCCTATTATTTTTGTGGTTAATAATTTCTGCTTGACACTCCACCAAACTCGGTTAATAAATCTACCATAGCTTCGAGCCTATCTGATACTGCATAGTCCAGTGGTGACCAACCATGAGTATCTGTAACATTAACATCTTCCCCCCTGGAAACAAGATATCTTACATACTCTTGGCGATCATAAGTGACTGCATGAAACAATGACGTTCTGTTTCTGTTATCGCCGTGCTCCATGTCAGCACCCGCTGCTAACAACACCTTGGCTGATTCAAGCTTCCCTTTTCTTCCAGCCCAGATCAAACTGGTTATTTTATTTTTATCCAGGCATTCAACATCAATTCCACTCGCAATCGCCTTCGAAAGCTTATCTACGTTCCCTGTTCGGCAGGCTCGCATGAAATTTTCGATTTCATTACTTAACTCGAATTCCTTGTGTGCTTAACGTCGGTGATAAGCCGCGGCGTCATTGGTCTACTTCATCACATGGCATCTCCGTCCCACCACGACCTCGATAGCAAGTGCGCGCGGCGACCCAGCCGAAGCAAACCGTTCGAAGAGGACCATCCGACGCCGTGTTGTCGAAGTCAAGGCGCTCAATGCCACGACACGAGCACTCCTTGTACCAAGCCCCCATGGCTCCACCCGCCGCGCACTCGTGGTAAAAAAATATCCAGGATATGGCGACTACAAGCAACGGCACACCAAACAGTGCTATCCATTTTTTGTTACGCATGCTGCCTCCGCACGCCCGCCATAAGCGTTTTGGAAAGCTGTCACTCGTTATATTAACTTTTAATGATGAAGTTATTCTAGGGTCCATTTTATCTGAAATTCTATTTCTTCTTCTGAATCTCCTCGCTCGTGCTCAACACTGTACTCGGCACGAACGGGAACATAAATCCTTTCACCGGCTATCTGTATCTCGAATTGTTTACCGCTCTCCAATGCGTCTGCCAAACGTCTCAATTTAGCGACAAACTCAGGTGTGGAATATGCTTTTTCAATATCTCTTTCTTTTTTTGAACTCATTAGATCATTTCCTTTTCTGCCATGTACAACACATCATTGTAGATTAAAAAACATTTTGAGGCACAACATTAAAGCAACATCTGGTTGAGTGACATCAATACATCATGGCACATGCAAAAAAAGAGCCTGAATTTCTCCAGGCCCTCTTTTAGTGACGATAGTAAGTGGTATAAAACCACTTAACTATAAAAGGCTTCAACAGTCCCTTTCAGCGTAATCAGCATCGGTTGTCCGCGACGATCCAGGGCTTTAGGCGACGGAATTTTCACCCAACCTTCACTGATGCAATATTCTTCGACGTCGGAACGCTCTTTGCCGTTAAGTCGAATACCGATGTTGTGCTCGAAAATCTCTGCCACATGGTGTGGGCTGCGGGGGTTAACCGAAAGGCGATCCGGTAAAGCGGGTAGCGAGTTAGTGTCGTTCATGTTCAACCTGAGGTAAATAAATAGTGCGCTATTGTAGACAATATGCGTCTGGCGCTCAAGAACTGTAGCAACTTTCACAAGCCCCATACGAACCCAACTCTTGCAGCCGCCTGGAACAGAATTTTAGATGAGAACAAAGCGGAGTTTATTAGTACCAAGCTCAATAGCATTGTCATGATTTCTTGCAACTAAAGTGATGGGTTTATCTTGTTTTTAATAAGAAAATCACTTTACATATAACGTTTTATTAAATGGCCGGCTTTAGCCCATCCTGAGTGAACAAAGCGAGCGGCTTGAACCTCTTGTTATGTGCTCTTAACTCGTAGCCAATGTTTTTTTATTTTACCTGCCGCTTAATCTTTCCAGCTTTTATAAGCTGATTGAATGAAGTAGTGAAATTAGAAGCTCGGGAAACGAGTCTGGTTGCTGAAGCAGCATCAGCAGTTCATGCCGTTGCCGGGGTTGGAGCTCAGTCAGGTGGCGTTTAAGTTGGGCAAAATCTGTACTTTTCATCTCTCAGTCTCCCACGAGGTGACTGGTTCAAGTATAGCTTTCAACGATTAACTCAAACATAGCCGCCGCTTACCGTGGCTGGAGTGAAACCAAAGCAACTTATCGCCTGCTGGAGCAGGATATCAGCTGGGATACCTTGCTCCAGCCTCATTGGGACAGCACTCTGGCCCGGGCGGCAGAGCACAACACCGTACTGTGTCTGCAAGATACCACCGGGCGCAAGCTCAAGGAGGTCGTCGCGGCGGAGCCGGCATTAGGTGAGGTACGCTTTACCTTGCCCAAGGGGAGAAAACGCCCCTCCAGGTCGGTCACCCTGAGCATCCGTGTCGCCCGGGTGGAGTTGAAACAACAGCAGTTGCCCATCACCGTGGTGATGGCAGAAGAACAGAGCGCCCCAGCGGGGGCAACGCCAGTCAGCTGGATACTGCTCAGTAACATCCAGGTAGAGACGCTATCCGGCGCTCAGGAACTGCTCAACTGGTACCTGTGCTGTTGGGAAATTGAATTATTTTTCAAAACGTTAAAGAGTGGCTGTCGAGTAGAGTCGATGCAACTGCGCAGCCGGGAAAAACTGGAACGGCTGCTGGTAATCAAGATGATTGTCGCTTGGCGAGTGATGTACCTGATGCGGCTCAATCGCGTGGTGCCGGAGCACAGCTGCGAACTGGTTTTTGACCCAGAAGAATGGCGGATAATATACGCTTCGACGTTACGGAAAACGCCGCCTAAAGAGGCCCCGAGCCTAAGAACCCTGCTCCACTTGGTGGCCTCTTACGGTAGTTTTTTAGGGCGTAAGGGAGATGGAGAACCCGGGTTACAAACGCTGTGGCTGGGCCTGGAGCGTTGCCATGATATGGTTCGTGCCATACAAGAGACAAAGGAATTGTTGGGCTGACTTATGGGTAAAGGGATGACCTTGAAGTCTGGCGTGTAGGGCAACCTTTTACCTTCGAAATTATAATAGAAGCCTTCAGGTTGTGCCTCAAACGAAACTATGCCGGGGGAATACTCAAGGTGGAAGCAGGTATCAAATTCAAGAGAGGATTCTACCGTCATTACAGCGTGCATCTTGGCGCTTGCAAAACGGAAGAGGTTTTTTACTCGGGAGTGCTTCAACCGACGCCGATACATAACCAAGCTACCATCTGTAGTTTTACTACTACAAAAATAGTCTATGTCAGCTTATGGGGCAATTTATGTCGGCTTTAACTGGAAATATGTCAGCTTATGGTGCAAGCGACAACATCTGAAAATTGGAGGTGACCGCCGCCAGCCACATCCCGGCACTCAGAGGTTCCTGCTTTGGTTGCTCCCTTCCGGGCCTGGCCAGGTAAACAAGATTCTGATGCGAGAGGACCAACGGGGTCACCATCGAAGAAAGGCCAGTTTAGCAAAGATCTGTTTGATTGCAATAAGCCACTGACTGTTTGCGGATTTATTGCTCAATCAGGAAGATCGTGAGGGGGAAACGGTGCCCGCTTGTTTACATCTCCCCCCTCACACCTTTCCCTTCACTGTTCAATTAAAACGGGAACATAAGCGGCACCAGGGTGATCACCCCCGCCGAATACAGCAGGCTGATCGGCAGCCCCGCCTTCAGGTAATCCACCATGCGATAACGCCCGGGCGAATAGACCATCAGGTGGGTCTGGTAGCCGAACGGGATGATAAAGCAGGCACTGGCGCCAAAGGCCACCGCCATGATAAAGGGCATGGGGTCGGCACCAAAGGCACTGGCGGTAGATAAACCGATGGGAAACACCAGGGCGGCAGCGGCGTTGTTGGTCACCACTTCGGTGAGGATCAGCGTAATCAGGAATACCCCGATAAAGGCACCGTACACCCCATAACCGCTACAGATGCTGCGCACCGCGTCGGCCACCAGTTGTGCCCCGCCCGAGCTTTCCAGCGCCTTGGCCACGGTAAGCGCCGAGCCGATGATCAGCCACAACTCGAACGGAAAGCGTCGGCGCAGCTCGCTGATGGTCAGAATGCGGGTCAGCAGCAGCGCCGCCAGCAATACCAGCAGGCCGTTCAACAGCGGCACCAGCCCGGCCGCCGCCAGGGCAATGACCACGCCAAAGCCGCAAAAGGCCAGCAGGCTCTGGTTTTTGCGCAGCTTGGGTCGCTGCAGGGTGCCGCTCAACACGTGAAAGTTGCTGTCGATGTTGCGCTGATCGGTAAAGTCGGGGCCCACCGCCAGCAAAAGGCTGTCGCCTACCCGCAGCGGAATCTGCCCCAGCTGGCCGGTCAGCCGGCGCCGGCCGCGGCGAATGCCCACCACACCGGCGTTGAACAGGGTGCGAAAGTCCACTTCGCGCAGGGTGCGTTTGGGCAGTTCCGACTCGTTGGCGATCACCACTTCCACCAGGTTGGAGGCCAGCAGCCGATCCGCACCGTGGCCGAACAGCTGCAAACCGGGAAAGCGCTGCAACGCCTGCACCTTTTCCACTTCACCGGTAAAGACCAGCACATCACCCTGCTGCAAGACTTCGTCTGGCGACACCGGGCTTAGCAGCCGTTCATGACGCATTATTTCCAGCAGGAAGAGTCCGTCCAGACTGCGTAGCTGGTTGGCTTCTATGCTGTTGCCGATCAGCGGCGAGTCGGCCATGACCTGAGCTTCCAGAAAGTAGGACTGGGGTGTTTCCTGATCGAGCATCTGGTTTTGCGGCAACAACCGGGCACTGAACAGCAGCCCCAGTATGCACAGCAAGGCCACCGGCAAGCCGACCATGGTGAACTGAAACATGCCCAGCGGCGGCAAGCCGGCGTTGATGACGAAGGAGTTCACCACCAGGTTGGTTGAGGTGCCCACCAGGGTGGTAACGCCGCCCAGAATAGAGGCGTAAGACAGCGGGATCAGTAGTCGAGAAGCCGGAATGTAACGCTGCCGTGAAATCACCCCCAGCAAAGAGCCCACCACGGCGGTGTTGTTGAGAAAGGCGGAAAGAAAGGCGGTCACGCCCATCAGCCGCAGGCTCGCCATCGACTCGCGCCCCTTGAGCAGGGTGTCCGATAGCCGGTCGAGCAGGGGCGAACGCTCCAGCGCCAGCGACACCAGCATCAGCACCAACAGGGTGATCAATGCCGGGTTGGAAAAGCTGGTCAGCAGCGCCTGTTGTTCTGTTACGCCCAGCAGCACATAGCCCACCGCCCAGCCGGTAAACAACACCGCCGGTGACACTCGCCCCTGGATCAGCAGCGCCAGTAAGGCGCCAATTGATGCTAATACCAAATATGCCGACATATATAACCACTCGCTCTTTAGCAGGGCTATCATTGTAACCATATATCAAATAGACTGGATACATAGATCATCTATAACATTTGGTTATTAGTATAATCCATAATTGAGAGCGGTATCACATATGAATCTGACGCATCTGCAACGGCTGGAAGCCGAAAGTATCCACATCATGCGGGAAGTAGTGGCAGAGGCCGACAACCCGGTCATGCTCTATTCCATCGGTAAAGACAGCGCCGTGATGTTGCATCTGGCCATGAAAGCCTTTTACCCTTCCCTTCCGCCCTTTCCGCTGCTGCATGTGGATACCCGCTGGAAGTTTCGCGAAATGTACGAATTCCGCGATCAGATGGTAGAAAAGCTGGGCATGGACTTGCTGGTGCACGTCAACCCCGAGGCTGTAGAGAAGGACATCAACCCCTTCACCCACGGCTCGGCTGTGCATACCGACATTACCAAGACCGAGGGCCTGAAGCAGGCTCTGGACCAGTACGGCTTTGATGCCGCCTTTGGTGGTGCCCGCCGGGATGAAGAAAAATCCCGCGCCAAGGAGCGTATTTTCTCGTTCCGTACCGCTCAGCACCGCTGGGACCCCAAGAACCAGCGCCCGGAGCTGTGGAAGCTGTATAACGCCCGCAAGCAAAAGGGCGAGTCGATTCGGGTGTTCCCGCTGTCCAACTGGACCGAGCTGGATATCTGGCAGTATATCCACCTGGAAAACATTCCCATCGTGCCGCTGTATTACGCAGCCAAGCGCCCGGTGGTGGAACGCGACGGTGCCCTGATCATGGTGGATGACGAGCGCATGCCGCTGAAAGAGGGAGAAGTGCCGATGATGAAGAACGTGCGCTTCCGTACCCTGGGTTGTTATCCGCTGACCGGTGCCGTGGAGTCGGAGGCCGACACCCTGCCCGCCATCATTCAGGAAATGCTGCTCACCAAAACGTCTGAACGTCAGGGCCGCATGATCGACCACGACTCCGCCGCATCCATGGAAAAGAAAAAACAAGAGGGCTACTTCTAATGGCGCACGTATCCGACCTCATCTCCTCCGATATCGAGCAATATCTGCAGGCCCACGAGCACAAGAGTCTGCTGCGTTTCATTACCTGTGGCAGCGTGGACGACGGCAAAAGCACCCTGATCGGGCGTCTGTTGTTCGAGTCCAAGATGCTGTTTGAAGATCAGCTGGCCGCCATGGAGGCCGACTCCAAGAAGTGGGGCACCCAGGGCGACGATATCGACTTTGCCCTGCTGGTCGACGGCCTCGCCGCCGAGCGCGAGCAGGGCATTACCATCGACGTGGCCTATCGCTTTTTCTCTACCGACAAGCGCAAGTTCATCGTGGCCGACACCCCGGGGCACGAGCAGTACACCCGCAACATGGTCACCGGTGCCTCTACCGCCGACGCCGCCATTCTGATGGTCGATGCCCGTAAAGGCATCCTCACCCAGACCCGCCGTCACAGCTACCTGATGTCGCTGCTGGGCATTCGCCAGATTGTGGTGGCCATCAACAAGATGGATCTGGTCGAGTATTCCGAGCAGCGTTTTAACGACATCGTCGAAGAATACGGCCAGTTTGCCGAACAGCTGGGCCTGACCAACATCACCTACATTCCGATGTCGGCGTTCAAGGGCGACAACATCGTTGAGCCCAGCCCCAGAATGACCTGGTACCAGACGGATAAGTACAAGGGCACCACCCTGATGGGCTTTCTGGAAACCGTGGAAGTGGACGACACCCGCATGCAGCGCGCGCCCTTCCGTCTGCCGGTACAGTGGGTCAACCGCCCCAATCTGGACTTCCGTGGCTTCTCCGGCTCGATCACCAGCGGCATGATCAAGCCCGGTGACCGCATTCGGGTTCAGCCCTCGGGCAAGGAAAGCTCGGTCGATCGCATCGTCACCTATAGCGGCGATCTGGAGCAGGCGGTAGCCGGCCAGTCGGTCACCCTGACCCTGAAAGATGAAATCGATATCTCGCGTGGTGATGTGATCTCCATCGCCGACGCGGCGGCCGAAACCGCCGATCAGTTTGAAAGCACTCTGGTGTGGATGCACGACGACGCCCTGCTACCCGGTCGCCCCTATCTGTTGAAGATTGGCACCCAGACCGTGACCGCCAGCGTCACCGACATCAAGTATCAGGTGAACGTCAACACCCTGGAGCACACCGCCGCCAAGCAGCTGGAGCTGAACGGCATCGGCGTCTGTAACCTGAGTCTGGACCGCGCCATCGCCTTCGATGACTACCAGACCAATAAAGACACCGGCGGCTTTATTCTGATCGACCGCCTGAGCAACACCACGGTGGCGGCCGGCATGCTGCACTTTGCCCTGCGCCGCAGCCAGAACATTCACTACCAGCATGTGGACGTGAACAAGGACGCCCGCGCCCAGGCCAAGAGCCAGAAGCCTAGCGTGCTGTGGTTTACCGGCCTGTCCGGTGCCGGCAAGTCGACCATCGCCAACCTGGTGGAGAAAAAGCTGCACGCCCAGGGCCGCCACACCTACCTGCTGGACGGCGACAACGTACGCCACGGTCTGAACAAGGATCTGGGCTTTACCGATGCCGACCGGGTAGAGAACATCCGCCGGGTGGCGGAAGTGTCGAAGCTGATGGTAGATGCGGGACTTATCGTGCTGACCGCCTTTATCTCTCCGTTCCGTGCCGAGCGCCGCATGGCCCGCGAGCAGCTGGAGGACGGCGAGTTCATCGAGGTGTTTGTGGATACCCCGCTGAACGTGGCCGAAGAGCGTGACGTGAAGGGGCTGTACAAGAAGGCCCGAAGCGGCGAGCTGAAAAACTTCACCGGCATCGACTCGGCCTACGAGCAGCCGGAAGCGGCGGAAATCCACCTGGATACCACCCGCCTCAGCGCCGAGGAAGCGGCCGACCAGGTCATAGACGCACTGCGCCAGCGCGGCATTATCACCGCCTGAACGCCCAGCGTTTAACCGTAAGAAAAAAGGAGCCGAAAGGCTCCTTTTGTACGCCTACAGTAACCCCTCCCCAACCCTCCCGAGGCTTCTATCGTCATTCCCGCGCAGGCGGGAATCCAGTGTTCTATCCCTATGCCATGGATCTCCGCCTTCGCGGAGATGACGGCAATAAACCACGGCGCCATGCCTGTGACGCAAAAAGGCCGGATTGCTCCGGCCTTTGGTATAGGGTGTTTTACAGCGCCGCGCTTATTCGGCGGTCGCGACCGTCTGTTCTATCTTGCTGACCAGGTCCGCCCAGAATGACTGCACCAGTTTCTGATCATCATCGTTCAGCTCACCGCTCAAAATGGCCTGGTTGAGGCTGGTGTTGACCCGGGCTTTTACGTCCCGTATGTGGTTTCGGCCGGCTATTTCGCTCTGGGCGACCGACAGGGTGATGTGTCCGCGCAGGTAACCACCGGCAAACAGCTGGTCGTCTGTGGCGGTTGCTATGTTGCCGTCGATTTCTGCCAGCAGCAGCCGTTCAAATTCAAAAATATTCATTTATTGCGCCTCGTCTTCCGGGTTTGCCACCCGCACCAGAACTTCATCATGATAGCCAGTGATCACGCGTATCAGGCCGCCAAGCGCTCGGTCCAGTTCGAAATCATTGGTGTCCACTCGCAACGGGCGGCCTTGCAGCGAATTAAGCTTGGTCTTGGTCGCCAGTAGCCAGATATTGTCGCGCCCCACGGCCTTGATCACCTCGGGGCTCAGCTGTTGATTGCCACGGCCAAAAATATGGCCCTGGCCCCCTATCAGGGTGATCACCAGCTTGCATTTCTTGTCCCTGATTTGTTGATACAGGCCTCTGGCGTCCAGATCCGAAGCCACCAGGCGCTTCTGGTAAACCAGATCCACGCCCAGCAAGGTATTCTCGAGCCCCAACCGTTCCATCACCGCTGCCACTGTGCCGCCGGAGCCCATGATGAAATGGCAGTCGTCGTGTTCTTCCATCCGCTCTATGATGTCGTCGGCGATGTCGGTCAGCACCAATTCGTCGGACTCCACGCCGGATACCTTGACCGCCTGCACGTAGCTCAGGTCACCCGGTATCAGCATTTCGCCGTAACGGCGGGCATGCACCCGGCCTTCGCGAAAGGCGGCTTCGTCGATGTCCATCACGTCCGCTGCCAGCAGGCTGACCGGCTCGCCACGCACCAGCATGGCCAACAGGCGGCCGGTGCCGGCGGGCGTGACACCATAGACGCCGGAGTGAATTTTCACCCCGGCGGGAATGCCCAATACACAGAGGCCTTCGGGTGCGGCGGCGCACACATCCCGTGCGGTGCCGTCGCCGCCGGCGAACAGCAACAAGTCTATGCCTTGCTCCACCAGCGAGGTCACCGCGTTGCGGGTGTCGTTGGCCGTGGTGGGGCTGGCGGGCTGATAACAAACTTCGACGGGCAGGTCCAACTGGCGACAGACGGTTTCACCCATGTCACCGGCTACGGTGAAGAGCATGAATCTGTCTTTGAGGGCCCTCAGTTCGGCCAGCGCCAGCTGGGTGCGCTTCAGCGCCCGGGGTTCGGCCCCCAGCGCCAGCGCCTGTTCGGCCATGCCGTCGCTGCCCTTGAGCGCCACACTGCCGCCCAGCCCCGCCAGGGGATTGATAATCAAGCCAATCTTAAACATCACTGCCCTCTTGTATTAGCTAAAGTCGGCCGCCGTGAGTACCGGGCGCCGGTAATGACGTCGCAATGCCGCCATCAGCGTCTGGGCTCGGGGCGGAAAGCCCTGCTCCAGATAACAGAGCGCCTGTTCCCGTACCTTCGCCTTGAAGGCGTGCCTGTCCGGCTCCACGCTGCCGTTGAGGTTGTCGCAGCTCACGTTGAAGTGAAAACCACAACACAACGACAACGCCCATTCGATGGCCTGGGGTTTGATCTCCACGCCTTCAAACTGCTGCTGCTGTTCGCCATCACGACCGTCCGGGCAATACCAGTAGCCATAGTCCACCTGGGTGCGCCGGGCCTCGCCCGCCAGCAGCCAGTGGGCCACCTCGTGCAGGGCGCTGGCAAAAAAACCATGCGCAAACACAATACGATGATGATCCACCTCGGCGTCTGCCGGCAGATAGATGGGTTCGTCATCACCCCGCTCGAGGCGGGTATTGTACGTGGCTGCAAAGCAGTGGTTAAACAGGGAAATCAGATCCCGGTAGCAAAATGACATAAAAAAGCGGCCCTCGATTCAGGGCCGCCATTTTACCCGGCTACGGGGGGTAAACAAGGGGGAAAATTAACCCTGCCTGTTAACTCAGCTTTGGCGTTCCGGTATGTACCTCGGCGTTCTGGCCTCGGTTGAGCAGCAAGTGGTCCAGCAGCACTATGGCCAGCATCGCCTCGGCGATGGGCACGGCACGAATGCCCACACAGGGGTCGTGACGACCACGGGTCACCAGCTCGGCCGCATCACCGGTAGTGTCGATGGTATTACCCGGCACCATAATGCTGGACGTCGGCTTAAGCGCTATGCTGGCCACGATGTCCTGACCGCTGGAAATACCACCCAGAATGCCGCCCGCATGGTTGCTGGCAAAGCCGTCCGGGTGCAGCTCGTCGCGGTGCTCGGAGCCTTTTTGCTCCACCACCGCAAAGCCGTCACCGATTTCCACGCCCTTGACCGCATTGATGCTCATCAGCGCATGGGCGATGTCGGCATCCAGACGATCGAACACCGGCTCACCCAACCCGACCGGCACACCCTGGGCCACGACCTGAATTTTGGCGCCGATGGAGTTGCCTTCTTTTTTCAGGTCACGCATGTATTGATCCAGCGCGTCCAGCTTGCCTGCATCGGCAAAGAAGAAGGGATTGGTTTCAATCACACTCTTGTCGAACGCCTCGGCCTTGACTGGGCCCAGTTGGGTCAGGTGCCCGAAGATGGACACGCCGTACTTGGCCAGCACCTTCTTGGCGATGGCGCCGGCGGCCACCCGCATCGCGGTTTCCCGCGCCGAAGAACGGCCACCGCCGCGATAGTCGCGAATGCCGTACTTCTGGTGATAGGTGTAATCCGCATGGCCCGGACGGAACAGATCCTTGATGTCGGAATAATCCTTGGAGCGCTGATCAGTATTTTCGATCAGCAGCCCGATGGAGGTGCCCGTGGTCTTGCCTTCAAACACGCCGCTCAGGATCTTGACCTGATCCGCTTCCCGCCGCTGGGTGGTAAAACGGGAGGTACCCGGCTTGCGCCGGTCCAGATCCTGCTGCAAGTCTTCTTCGCTCAGTTCAATGCCCGGCGGTACGCCATCGACCACGGCGCCCAGGGCCAGGCCATGGCTCTCACCGAAAGTTGAAACGCGAAAAAGGGTGCCGATACTGTTCCCTGCCATTAGTGATTTCCTTTATTGATATTTAAAACTGGTCCCGAAAGGGTTCAAGATCGCGACGACTGATCACAAAGACGCCATGGCCACCGTGCTCGAATTCAACCCACAACAGCGGCAGCTGGGGATAGGCCTCTTCCATGTGTATCTGGCTGTTGCCCACTTCCACCACCAGGATGCCGTCTTCGGTGAGAAAGTCGCAGGCCTGGGCCAGCAAACGACGGGTAAAGTCGAGACCATCGCAGCCGGACGCCAGCGCCAGCTCGGGCTCGTGCTGAAATTCTTCCGGCAGGTCGCTCATGTCTTCGGCGTCCACATAGGGTGGATTAGCCACGATCAGGTCGTATTGGTCGCCTTGTGGCAACGCCGAGAACAGGTCCGATTCTATCGGAATGACTTGCTGCTCCAGGCCGTGGTTCTGGATGTTGATTTCCGCCACGTCGAGTGCATCACGACAAATATCCAGCGCGTCCACTTCAGCATCCGGGAAGGCGTGCGCCAGCGCAATGGCGATGCAACCGGAGCCGGTGCACAGGTCCATGATGCGGCGGGGCTCCAGGCTCAGCCAGGGCGCAAAACGACCTTCGATCAGCTCGGCGATGGGTGAGCGCGGGATCAGCACACGTTCGTCCACATGAAACTCGTAACCGGCAAACCAGGCGGTGTGGGTAATATAAGGAGTGGGTATACGCTGCTCGACCCGCATCTTGAGGGCATCAAGCAAGACTTGCCGCTCGCTGGTCAGCAGGCGGGCATCCCGTACCTGTGGCGGGCAGTCCTGGGGCAGATGGAGCAACGGCAGTATCAGCTGCACCGCTTCGTCCCAGGCATTGTCGGTACCGTGGCCATAAAAAAGGCCGGCCTGTTGAAAACGGCTGACGGAAAAACGTAACCAATCGCCTACAGTGTGCAGCTCGATGAGTGCTTCATCATTAAAAAGCGTGTCCAAAACCCCTCCGCCTCGATAAAATGGCTGTTTTTAATAATCGGATACAGACATGCCCCCCACCTCTTACCCCGAAGACGACGAAAAAGCGCTCTTTAAGGCAGCGGTGCAGGGTGTCCGCAAATTGAAGCAGGATACCATAAGTCCGCACCGGGCGCCGGTCAAGGTGAAAGCACAGCGGCAAATGGTACGCAAAGAACGGGCCGAGGCGCATCCTTTTTCCGATGTGTACGAGCCTTATCTGGATCAGGAGGGGCCGACCCGCTATCGCGACCCCGACACCTCGGCCTATGAGCTGAAAAAACTGCGCCGGGGCGACTATGTGCCGGAGTTTTTTCTGGACCTGCATGGTCTGACCCAAGAACAGGCCAAGGAAGAACTATCGGCGCTGCTGGTGGCAGCCCGGCGCCAGCATGTGAAGTGTGTATCCATCATGCACGGTCACGGCAAAAACATTTTAAAGCAGCGGCTGCCGATGTGGCTGGTGCAACACCCCCAGGTGCTGGCCTTTCATCAGGCTACCCGTGGCTGGGGTGGCAACGCCGCCCTGCTGGTGCTGTTGAGAATCGAGATTTAGTGGAACTATCTATCTATTGTCAGACAGCGCCGCGACACCCCCACCCCGCCTCCCCCTGGCGATAACCCGCTGTTATGTCTGTCGGGTCGCAGCCAAGGGGAGGAGCAATTCGACGGTCAATCTGTAAATTAGACGCCGGTTTGCTCCCTCCCCTTTAACTCCGGTTCGTCGGAATAACCGCGGAGTGCAACGCAAGGGGAGGGTTGGGGAGGGGTTACGGTAGACCGACAGCACTCATAGCCCTGTGCGAACTGAAGCTGCAGCGACAGGGCTATTCGAGAGTTAACGTGGGATCACACGGCCTCGGCCGGCGCTTGCATCTTGCCGATAAGCTGGTTGATTTCCTGCACCGTGATGCGGTGCCGTTCATCGGCGTGCTCCGGCATCACCAGTATCCCTTTGGCGTAATTGAAGGCCCCGCGGCCATGAATGTATAACCGTCCACTGAAAAAGGTTTTTACATACTTGGCGATCAACAAAGGCTGATATTTGTTGAATATACGCATCTTGCACCTCTGCTTTGTTTTCTTGTTATCACTCAACTCAAGGTCTTATCCCATAGACCCTAGTGCCTGGCAGTGTTGCTGATAATGAGGACGCACATTATGCGGTCCTTCCAGCCAGTCGAACACCGCCCCCTGCTCTTTACCGAACGACACCCTGGCAATACCCGCTGTCACGAAAATCGGGGCCATGGTGGCCGGGCAAAGACTTTCGACCAGAAAACCGACTATCGGCATGTGGCTGACCACCAACAGGTTGCCCCCGGGATGAAGATCGCCGTACGCTAGCAGCAGGCTGGCCGCAATATCCGCATCGGCGTTGGGCGTGAGTTCATCACAGCTTTCCACCTGGGTACCGACAATATAGTTTGAGAGCTGCTGCCAGGTTTGCCTGGCACGCAGATAAGGACTGACCAGTACACGATCGAACACCGGTACTTGCGGTGCCAACCACTGCGCCATTAAACAGGTTTCATCCCTTCCCTGTACGGTCAACGGCCGTAATGCATCGCTTGATGCTTCCGGTGCCGCCTGCCCGTGGCGCATGATAAAGATATTCATCTCCACCTCACTTTCAGGCGAACCCGCCTTTTTCAACGGCGGGCATCATACCCCTGCATTTTGTTGTGCTCAAGGATCCAGCTCACTCTTTGCTCAAGTTGCAGGAACTCTGCTTTTATTCTTATCCTTAGCTATAACATAAAGAACACAATTACACCGGAAATCGTTCGTTTTTTACGATCTCTGCGAGATTAAGGCGCTTTATTCGGGCTTAAAACGCAGGTGAGTCTAGTGCGGCCTGATGACAATATTATGAAAACAAAGATAAAAAAACTGGCCCCGAGGCCAGTTTGAAAAAATACAGACTAACGCGTGAATATGCAGCAGGCGTCAGCTCCGACGCTTATCCAGCCACATCAGGATCAGACAGGCCCCGACTGATACACCGACAAAGCCCAGCAAAAAAATCAGCGGCATGGCGGTGTAACCCAGAACGTCCCAGACGAGTTTTTCCAGTACGCTCATAAATACTCCTAAAAAATCCCAATAGCTATAGGGTCTGTTGACCTTTCGCGGTTAAATTTTGTTCGAGTAAAACGCGTTTAGCCGAACCCGCAGGGCAGCGCTTGTGGGGTCTTGCTACTGCGTTATCGCTTATTTATGTAGAGTGACTACATGACATAAGCGCTGCCTTGTATCAAGCCCCCACAAACTGCTGCAAAAATCATCTCGAAAGGTCAACAGACCCTAGTCTGTCATATATAGAGAAAACGGCCTTGCGCAAGATCAACTCAGGCCCGCAACAAGCCGTAAGCCATGCCTCGGGCACACACTAACGACCAGCGTCGTCTTGCCATAAACAAAGGGAAAATCGCCGGCCCGAACAGGCAGCCCAGCAAAGCCCAGCGACGAGGCGGCAAGGCACTTTGCAATGCGGCAACGTAAAACAGCCCGCCAAACAAGGGGGCTGCCAGTGTAAGAATAAGGATCATGAATCGACCTCCTGATGGGCAAAGATTAACACAGCTTTTGCCGGCTTGTCAGGAAGGGTAGTAGTAGTGAAACTCGCGAATTCCGCTGCCGCCGATCTCGATAAGTGTCATGCGGAACTTCGATAGTCAGCCGCTGGCCCCGGAGACTCGGGTAAAGAGGATAAACCCGGTGGGCTGGCCCCCGGCTGCTGGCGGCGAGACTGTTCTTGCATTTGATGATGCCAGGGCTAATAGTGATGAATAAAGCAACATCCTGGTTGTAAGACGATGGCATTGATGCCATCGGCTCCAAGGAGGGAACTATGCCTTATCGTAATATTCTGGTTGCTCTGGAGCTGAGCCACAGGGAAAAACCGCTGTTGAAGCGGGCGGTAGAGCTGGCTGAGTGTCATCAGGCCGGGCTGCATATCATTCATGTCGAGCCTGACCTGAGCGGGGTTTATATGGGGAGTCTGAGCCTGGATTTACGTCAGCTCAAAAACAAACTTCGCCTCGAAAGCGGTCATGAAATCATGCAGATGCTCAAGGAGGAGCAACGTAATGCCAGTAGTGTGTCTTTGCCACACGGCGATGTTCGCCAGGCGGTACAGCTGGCAGTAAAAGAAAAACAGGCGGATTTGCTGATTTGCGGTCGCCAGCTTGAACGCCCCTTTCTTGGTCACCTGTTTTCTCACTCGACCGGCTTTCTCGATATCAACGGCTGTGACTTGCTAGTGATCAAGCTATCGGACAATACATGACTTTCAGGGGTGAGGCGTGAGGCATCGCCTCCCCCCCACTCTTCATCCCTTCACCTAACAATGACATCAACGCAAACAAAAGCCCTGGCGGTGCAGAAATTCCAACATGAAAGGACGCGCCTCTTTGGCCAGAGTCTCCCCTATCTGTCCGGTCCAGCTCATGTCCTTGTTACCACCGGTACGAGTGCGGTAATACTGCTGTACCTGCTCGTCATAGGCCTGCATCTGGCCCTCGTCGAAGCGTGCCGGATAGCCGTTTTCACAAAACATCAGGCTGGCCGGCAGTCGGGGCTTGGGCTCGGGATCCTGTGCGGGATACCCGAGGCAGAGTCCGAACAGCGGTATCACACCTTTGGGCAGTTCCAGCAGAGCGCAAAGCTCAAAGGGCTGGTTGCGCACCGCGCCGATGAAGACACCGCCCAGCCCCAGTGACTCCGCCGCCGTCAGGGCATTCTGCCCCATCAGCGCGGTATCGATGGCCCCGATCAGCAGCTGCTCGGCAAAACCGGTTCTGGCCTCGGGCACCCACTGCAAGTGACGATGAAAGTCGGCACAAAAGACCCAGAACTCGGCGGCGCCACCGATGTAAGGCTGGTTACCGCACAGGGCCATCACCTGTGTTCTCAACTCGGGATCCGTCACCCGGATCACCGCCGACGCCTGCAAAAAGCTCGAACTGGAGGCCGCCTGGGCCGATGCCATTATCGCCTCGATCTGGTCGGCACTCAGGGCTTGCTCGGTAAACTTGCGGATAGAACGGTGATGACGCATCACCTCGATGGCGGCTGACATTGTTACCTCTTGCTGTCGGTCTGTGTGTATCATCACCTTAAAGGAATCGCGCACGAAATGGGAGGCAGGGTGCGGGAAACACAACACATAGAGCCCATGTCGCGCCGCAACGGACTGGCGCTGACCCTGGCGGGCCTGGTCGTGATGCTGACGCTGCTGCTGGTCGGCTATTGGCTGGACGAACGCGGCCGGCTGGTGGTGATTTTTCTGTTTATGGCCGGTCTGGTGATGACGGTGCTCGGTATTCTCAAACTGCGCGAGCCGGTGTACAGTTTTTCTCTGAGTGCCGACACCCTGCATTTTCATCACAAAATTGGTGGCTGGAGCCTGCACTGGAGCAATATCATACGGGTGGATCAGCCAAGGCTGCAGAGCGGGCTGGATCTGGTCGACCTGCCCTACATCGGCATCAAGATCCGTGATTACGACGAATTTCTGCCGCTGATGACCCCGCGGCTGGTGGTTCATCTGCTGACCGAACAAAGGCCCCTGCTGGCCATGGCCCTGCGCCATGGCGCCATCAGCCGCCATCATCTGCAAGACTGGTTGGTGGAAGACAGCCACTATCGTTCGGCCGCCGGCCGGGATTATCAGGGGCTGGCCGCCATGCTCGGGCACCGCATGACGCACCTGCGCGAGCTCTATGGCTATGATCTGCTGATACACGAGTCCAATCTGGACCGGGAAGCACCCGAATTTATCGCCCTGCTGCGCCGCTATCTGCAGCCAATCATCTGAGCGGCCGAACCATCAGCAAGCGTAAATACCAACACAAATATCGACACAATTAACAACATAGACAAGACCATTGATGAAACATCTGGATTCGTTTTACCTGTTTATCAAGGTGGTACAGCAAGGGGGCTTTTCCCATGCGGCCAGCCAGCTGGCCATGCCCACCGCCACCCTTAGCCGGCGTATTTCGGCCCTGGAGCAGTCGCTGGGTTGCAAGTTGCTGAGCCGCACCACCCGCAAACTGCAACTGACCGAAGAAGGCCGCCGCTACTATGAACGACTTAACCCGCTGCTGACCGAAATGGAGCAGGTGACAGGCGATATTCAGGGGCAACGCCAGCGCATGAGCGGGCTTATCAAGGTGGCTGCCCCCATCGCCATTTCCAACACCTTCCTGATCGACGGCATTACCGACTTCTGCCTTGAATATCCGGAAATACGCATCGATTTGCTGCAAAGTAACGACTATACCAGCCTGCTGGATACGGATCTGGATGTGGTGTTCTTCAGCGGCGAGCTGCCGGACTCCAGCCTGCGGGCCCGTCGGTTGGGCGAGGTGCACTACGGTCTCTTCGCCTCCCCTCAATATCTGGAACGCGAAGGTATGCCGGAAGAACCGGACGCGCTGGATCAGCACCATATCATCCAGTGCTGGCCGCACCGCAACTGGCAGCTGACCAATGAAGACGGTCGCCGCTTTCATCTGAAACCGGTGGCCCGCTTATCGGTCAACCAGATGCAATCGGCAGTCAAGGTCGCTATTCAGGGGCTGGGAATCGTCAACGTGCCCAAACATTATGTGGCGCATCATGTGGATGCCGGACTGCTGTGCCCTGTGCTACCCGGCTGGCTGGGCGGCAAGCGACCCTTTCATATGGTGTATCACAATCGAGAACTGGCGCCGGTACGGCTCAATACCTTTATCGAATTTATCGATCGGCATATGCGGGAGCGGTTGGCGTCAACCTGGGTCAGACATCGGCAGGGAAAAAGCGAAGAGGAGTAAACGACAGACAAAAAAAATGGGCAGCTTCCCTCTGCCCGATTCCACTAACAAAAGACAATCATCTGTGTTCTGTTAATGACGGTAACATAGCTTTTGCAGCCAAATTAGCCGTTATTACGTAAAACGAAAAAAGTGATTATTCCGTTTTTGCAATAATCACTTTTTCTCGGGCAGCAGCTGCTCCCACTGAATCTTGCTTCCCTTCGGCCAGCGCTGCTCCAGATCCGCATATTGCTGCTCCAGCAGGTGGCGTTTGATCTTGAGCGTGGGGGTCATGATGTTGTTTTCTATGGTCCAGGGAGCCTGCATCACCAAGATACCGCCCAGCCGCTGGTGAGATTCCAGTTGCCGGTTGATATGATCCAGAGTCGCGTTCAGTTGCTCGGCGACAGGCCCTTTATGGTGCAGGTCGGTACCCTCAGCCAACTGCACCAGGGCCAGCGGCTGCGCCTGACCACTGCCAATCACGCAGGCCTGCTCTATCAAGGCGTTGTCGGTCAGCATAGATTCAATAGGCACTGGCAGTACATACTTGCCTTTGGCGGTCTTGAAAGCATCTTTTATCCGACCTGTGATAGTGAGATAGCCTTCATCGTCAAGCGCTCCCTGATCGCCGGTATGCAACCAGGCATCCTGCAGTGTCTCGCGAGTGGCCGACTCCTGCTTGTAGTATCCGCGCATCATGCCCGGGCAACGGCAGAGTATTTCGCCGTTGTCGGCAATGCGAATGTCGACATGAACGCCAGGCTTGCCCACGGTACCCACCTTGTCGGAGCGAAAGGGATAATTCAGGGTGGAATAGGCCAGGTTTTCGGTCATGCCCCAGGCTTCGGTAATGGGCATGTCAATCTGCTCGTACCAGCGCAGCAGCGACGGCGATACCGGGGCCGAGCCACAGCCCAAAACACGGGCATCGCCGAGACCCAGACCGGCCCGAATCTTCTTTTTGACCAGCCCGGAGATAAACGGAATTTTCAGCAGCACATTCAGTTTTTTCTGGGGCAGCCTGGCCAGTATGCCGCTGCGAAAGTTGGTCCACAGCCGGGGCACCGAGATAAATACCGTGGGCGAGATGGTTTTCACATCATCGATGAAGGTGTCCAGACTCTGGGCGAAGCCAACCTGTACACCGCCATAGAGGCTGGCCCCCAGCACATAGACGCGCTCGGTAATGTGCGACAGCGGCAGATAGGAAAAGGCGCGATCCTCGCTGTTCAGCCCCACGGTTTCCACTATGCCCTGGCAGGCCGCCGCATAGGCACCAAAGTCGATAATCACGCCCTTGGGGTGGCCGGTACTGCCCGAGGTATAGACCAGGCTCATCAGTCGATCCGGCGTTGGCGCCGGCGGCCGTGCTATGGGGTCGTGCGCCAGCAGGCTGTCCCAGCTGTGCTGAGTATGCATGGTGGACGGATACGGCATGGCAATACGGAGAATACCTTCGGGGATGCCCGGCTCCTGAACGCTCGGCTCGTCCAACTTGCCGGTAATAATGGCCCGGCTTTCACTGTGCTCCAGCACATAACGCACCGTGTCGGCACCGGCGGTGGGATAGATGGGCACGCTGACAAAGCCACCCATCTGCAGGGCAAAGTCGCAGATAAACCACTCGGCACAGTTTTTGGACAGCAAGGCCACCTTGTCGCCGGGTGCCAGCCCCAGGGCATTCAGGCCCGCCACCAGACGAGAAGCCTGATCCAGCACCCGGGACCAGCTGTAATGATGCCAGTGGCCATCTTTCGGCTGATGCAAATAGACGTCTTCAGGCTGATGTTCGGCCCTGTAGTACAGCATTTCCAGCGGGAGCTTGTCGGGAGTGTGTGTCATGAGCGTCCTTGGCAACAGGGGTTTTCGTATTTAGTAGCATAGCCGAAAGAGCCCGTTTTGAGGCTGCCAACTTGTTGATGTGTCTCAAAAAGACGATGCGGTACGCCGAACCGGGCTCAAAAGACGTACTCTAATACTTTCCTGAAAAATTATGTCGAACACCCTGACTTGTATTCTCTCAGCTCGACAATAGACAAAGCTCAATCTCTTCATTCGCTTCCCACGGCAGCCAGGGCAGGCCGACTTTCATGGCCGTCACCATGACATCCCGCTCATGCCCCAGGTAGCCATACACCCGGATACCAAAGATGTGCAACATCAGGCTCGCCGCATACTGCCGGGCCAGCTCGGGCGCATAGAGGCGCCCCAGATAGTCGGCATAAAGGCTTTCAATGTCGGTCAGGTAGACACTCACCTTGTGCTGCAGGGCGCCTCCTGATGCGGCCAGCTCCAGCTGGCTTTTCACCAGAAAACAGCTGCAGTAATCCACCTTGCCGGCCTCATCCACCATGCGCAGCAATTGCCGGCATATTCCCTCGCCGATGGACGGAGCCTGCTCCAGCACCTGACACAGCATAGACTTGGCCTGACCGGCATAGTGTTCCAATGCCGTCTGGTAAAGCGCTTCCTTGCTGCCAAACGCCAGGTACAGGCTACCCGGCTTGAGTCCGGTTGCCTTGACGACCCGCTGAATGGAGGCACCGCTAAAGCCCTGCTGCCAGAATAGTCGGGTTGCATCCCGAATCACCTGTTCTCGATCAAACTGTACTCGTGTCATTTTCACTACTGCCTTGAATCATCTGGCTGAAGTATACCTTTTGCTTCAAACCATGTTCAAATCAACTTGAACGTTCACTCAAGCCATGCTTGAATGAACGTTCAAATTATACCGGAGCCCCCCATGATCAAATTCTTTTTTAACCGTGCACCCAATCCACTGAAGATTGCCCTCTACCTGGAAGAAACAGGTCTGCCCTATGAAGCCGTGCCCGTCGACACCCGCAAAGGCGAACAGCACTCCCCCGCCTTTCGCGCCATCAACCCCAATGGCAAGGTGCCGGCCATTGAAGACAATGGCGTGCGGGTATTCGACTCCACCGCCATTCTGCTCTACCTGGCCGAAAAATCAGGTCATCTGGCAGGCGCCCCGCAGGATCGCGCCGAGCTATTGTCCTGGATGATGTTTATCGCCAGCGGCGTCGGGCCCTTTTCCGGCCAGGCGGTACACTTCAAGCACATGGCACCGGAAACGATCCCCTATGCCATCAACCGCTACGAGCGTGAGACAGAACGTCATTACGAGGTGCTGGATACGCACCTCGAGAACCGCCAGTACATGGTCGGTGACAGCTACAGCATTGCCGATATTTCGGTCTGGGGCTGGATCGACAAGGCCGCCTTCATCCTGGGGGAAGACGTCCCGCAGGCCTATCCGAACCTGATGCGCTGGTTCGACAGCGTCAACAACCGCCCCGCCGTTGCCCGCGCCCGGGACGTCGGCAAGGATGTCTCGTTCAAGACGGAGCTTGACGAAGCCAGCAAGCGTGCCATGTTCCCGCAGAACTATCCTAAAGCGTCCAACACCACCAAAACCGCCTAAAGAGAAACAGAAGCAGACACGGCAGGCTCAAAACAAGAGCCTGCTGTAACGACGATTCCAAGAACTTCCCCTGGTCAGGATAATACTCAACGCAGCCTGTCGGCCCATTTTCCGTTATGGTCTCTGTCGCAGTTTTCTTCGGTATCATACGCAATGCCGCCTGCCACAGATTTTGGATTGATGCCCACAGCGGAGAGCTTTTTCTGGATCAGGGCATTCAATTCTTTATGACTGCTGCCGGCGATAAAACTTGCGAGGTTTTCATTTGTATCGAAAACACATACAACCTTTAAACTTGCAGGAAAGTCAGAATAATCAACAATATGGGTAAGCCATTGAAACCCATTAATTTCTTTCAATGCCATATCGCAAACGACGGTCAACTCGACTCTAAGCCGATTTTCTATTTTTTTGTCCGTTTTTCGCACACATCACCTTATTTTGTCTCACGCCAAAAAAACGGGTGGCTTGCGGCCTGCTCCCACCCTTGCGCTGCGGCGTATCAGCCTGGCAGGGGAAAGCACTCCGACTGCTGGGTGAGCTCGATAGCGCAGACTCTGTCCCGTCCCTCTTCCTTAGCCCGATACAATTGTCTGTCGGCGGCCGCCAGCAAGGCCTGAGGGGTCAGGTCGGGAGTGGGTATCAGTGTTACCACGCCCTGGCTGATGGTCACCCGATTGCCACTCTTCGAGCCCAGATGTTCAATGTTAAGCGCCCTCACCGCCGCTTACATCACCTCCGATCGCTGGATGGCACCCCGGAAGTCGGTATCGGGAAGAATACAGACAAACTCCTCGCCACCAGATCGTGCGGTCGCCGAACAGACTGGTTTAACGCCTCCGCGACCGCAATCAGACAGCTGTCTCCTTCCTGATGTCCGTATATATCGTTGAACCGTTTGAAATAGTCCAGATCCAGCAGCACCAGCGACAACGGACGTCCTTCACGCTGGCAGCGCGCCAGCTGAGCGACAGCTGAGCGACAGCTGAGCGACAGCTGAGCGACAGCTCTTCATCGAATTTGCGCCGATTGGCCACCTTGGTCAGGCTATTGAGCATGGCAAGGGAGCGCAACATATCGCTTTGCTGCTTCAACGCCAGGTGGGTGCGCACCCGGGCCGAGACGATCACCGGGTTGATGGGCTTGGTAATAAAGTCTACAGCACCAATTTCAAATCCCAGGACTTCTTCCGCTTCCTGACTCTGGGAGGTCACGAAAATAACCGGAATATCCCGGGTTTCCGGCTCCGCTTTCAGCCGGCGACAGACTTCATGGCCACTGAGCCCTGGCATAACCACATTCAGCAGTATGATATCCGGACGCTGCTCCCGGAAGAGGGTCATCCCCTGCTCGCCGCTCGGCGGCATCTTCCTCGAACCCCCTCAGCAGTCGTCGATACAGATGCGCTCTCCCACCGAAGCGGCGAATAACATCGTCGATGTTCTCATCCGTTCCGGCCTGGTGCTCAAGCGGCTTGGTCACCTTTGGTCCATCGATATTGGCACTAAACGACTGCAGCATGGCCACCAGTTGCTCTATATCCACCGGCTTGCCGATGTGCGCATTCATGCCCGCGGCCAGACAGGATTTGGTGATACCTTTCGCAGTGGATTCCGAGGAGTGGATTCCGAGGAGTGGAGCACTGGTGCGGAAAGCCCCAAAACGAAAAAACCCGCCGATTTCTCAGCGGGTTTTTCTTGAAGATGGCGGTGAGGGAGAGATTCGAACTCTCGATACGTTGCCGTATACACGCTTTCCAGGCGTGCTCCTTAAGCCACTCGGACACCTCACCAGATTTTGCTTGGCTGCCGGTCCGTTACCGTCCTCGGCGAGCGGGGCATATAGTAGGCAAGCCGCTGCCGGGGTGCAATCTTTTTTTGCCCGCACCTGAACCGTTTGCACAATATTGCGCCACTATGACTTCACGATCACGCCACTGCGGTGGTGCCCAAGGCTTGGCAGGCCGAGAGAGGCGACGCCGAGGGGCGACTCTGGCATAATGACGGCCCGGTTTTTTCAGGTAAATTAGGACGATAATGACGGAAACTGCAGCGCTAACTCAGCTTAACGAACGCTTTCGGGGCTATTACCCGGTGGTGATCGACGTGGAAACCGGCGGTTTTAATGCCAGAACCGATGCGTTGCTGGAAATTGCCGCCATTACCCTGAAGATGGACAAGAATGGCTGGCTGGTGCCGGATCAGACCTTTCATTTTCATGTCTCCCCCTTCGAAGGCGCCAACCTGGAACCCGCCGCCCTGGCCTTTACCGGCATAGACCCTTTCAGTGCCCTGCGCGGGGCCGTGACCGAGCAGGAAGCCCTGGAGCAGATATTCAAGGGTATCCGTAAAGGACTCAAGGCCAACAAGTGTCAGCGCGGCATCGTGGTGGCCCACAACGCCTCCTTCGATCACGGCTTCGTAATGGCGGCGGCAGAGCGGGCGGGCATCAAGCGTAACCCCTTTCATCCCTTTGCCACCTTCGACACCGCCACCCTTGCCGGTCTGGCATTAGGGCAAACGGTGCTGGCCAAGGCCTGCAAGGCCGCCGGTATGGACTTCGACAATAAAGAGGCGCACAGCGCCCTCTATGACACCCAGAAAACCACCGATCTGTTCTGCCGCATCGTCAACCGCTGGAAAGAGCTAGGCGGCTGGCCCCTCGCTCCCATCGTCACCGACAGTGACAGCGAGCAAGACAACGAAAGCAATGACGAAAGCGATGGCCAGAGCGAGTCGGTTCCCCTGGCATAACGCCACCTTCGTCATCGTCAACTCTGCTCCCGACCCGGGTCGCCCGGTCGGGACAGCTTAATCGGCGGTAACCGCGCCCAGGTGCCCGGTTCTGACCCACAAGCGGGTGTCGGGGCCGGCTTGCAGCTGGGGCTGACTGCCGGGAGGAAAGCGCAACCAGCTTAGCCCCGGATAGTGCGCCGTCCCCTTGCTCGCCTCCCCTGCCTGCTCTTGTTTGGCAGGGACGTCTCCTTCCAGCAGCTCCCCTTCCAGTACAAGAATTTCCAGCCCGTGTCGATAACAGCAGGACGGAAAGGCCCCACCATCGGGAAAATGCAGCACGCTGGTATGTACACCGCCATGATGGTGCAGCGGCAGCCGGCGATAACCCTGACCACCGGTGATCCATAATCTCTGCTCAGGCAGCACCTTCAGCCACATATCATCATCTTCATCAAACTGATTCAACTTGACGAAAATCACGCAACCCTCGCGGGTGAAGGAGCCGTGGCGGCTGCCGGGCGGATGGCGCACATAGCTGCCGGCGGGGTAATCGCCGTTTTCGTCGGAAAAGGTCCCTTCCAGCACCCAGAACTCTTCACCCAGTGGGTGCAGATGCTCGGGAAAGTGAGAGTCTGGTTCAAACCGCACCAGGCTGGTGACATGGCCGCTCTCGACCTGCTGTCGCTCCAGCGGATAGCGCCATACGCCAGCCGCAGGCGATGGCTGCCAGCGGCTGGCGTCGTAGTTAAGGGAAAGGGGTTGGGAAAAATTCATGTTCAGCATCGGTTCATGTCCCGACAGACGAGGGTAAGCTCATCCTCGCCTGCCCCCGCGTTTGGGTCAAGAAGGAAACGCCGTGAGGCGTGACATGGTAGATACCATTTATGCGGCGCAAACCCGCAAACGACTCGGCGTTTGCAGGCATGGCGTTATCACCTGAACGTCTCGCGTGCTCTGATCCGCCAGCTGAAGCGGCGGCTACAAAACACTGACAGCTTATTGCTCATGGCTTACGGCTGTAGTGACATACCGATACCCTTCGCCGTCGGCCACGAAGGTCAGGCGGTGGCTGATGCACGACGGGGCATCCTGCTGATGGTGCGACACAAACAGCAGCTGGGTGCCGCCTTCGGCCACCAGCAGATCGATCCAGCGCTTGACCCAGTGTCGGTTGAAGCTGTCCAGCCCCTGCAGCGGCTCGTCCAGGATCAGAATAGGCGGATGCTTGACCATGGCGCGGGCAATCAGCAGCAGCCGTTGCTGACCGTAAGACAGATGACGGAAGGGCTCGTTGGCAAGCCGCTGCATACCAAGCAGGCTCAGCCATCGGTCGACCAGCGCCAGCTGGGCGTCGCCGGGCTGTTGATAGACGCCAATGGAGTCGAAGAAGCCGGACAGGATTACCGCCCTGGGGGTGGCGGTAACGCGGTAGTCCTGCTGCATGGTGGTGCTGACATAACCGATGTGCTGCTTGATGTCCCAGATAGTTTCGCCGCTGCCCCGTCGGTGACCAAACAGGGTCAGATCGTTGCTGTACCCTTGAGGGTGATCGCCGGTGACCAGGCTTAGCAGGGTCGACTTGCCGGCACCATTGGGGCCGATGATCTGCCAGTGCTGGCCCGGATTTACCTGCCAGTTCAGGCCGGTGAGAATACGCTTGTCGCCATAGCTGACGTTGATGTCACGCATGATGATGCGCGGGGTATCTGCATCCAGAGCCCGACGCTGTGCGTCCGGATCGGCCGGTGGCAGCGCCTGCGTCGACGCTTCCATCGCCGCCAGGTGGCTCAATTGCATCAGCTCGGCCGAGGCCGCCACTTCAGCCCGAGGGCCGGCCAGACTCAGCTCGCACTCGGTCAAGATGCCGAGCCGGTCGGCAAAGTCGGGGATTTCCTCGAAACGGTTGAGGATCAGCACCAGGGTCTGCCCCGACGCCACCAGCTCATGCAGCAGGCTCATCAAGCCTTGGTGCGATGCCACGTCCAGGCCGTCGAAAGGTTCGTCCAGGATCAACAGTTCCGGCTGTTGCAACAGGGCCCGGCACAGCAGCACCTTGCGGGTTTCACCGGTAGAAAGATGGCGAAAGCCCCGGTCGAGCAGCGCGGTAATGCCGAAGCGGGTGGCCAGGTCCTCCAGCTCGCCCGCATCGCCGCCGGCTTCCAGCATGATCTGCCGGGCGCTGTGCCCCTCGTCCTGATAGTCGAGCAAGTCGCTTTCGTCTTCTTCCCGCTCCCGGTCGGCCAGTTGCTGCAACTGTTCGAACGACACCCATTCGATACGATCGAAACCATTGTCGGCCTCCCCGCTCAGCTGTTTCAGCTCGCCGGCCAGGGCCCGGGCCAGGGCAGTTTTGCCGCTGCCATTGGCGCCGACAAAACTCCAACATTGCCCGGCGTCCAGCTCAAGCGCTTTGATGGACAGGCGATGATGTTCGCTGATGGCGAAGTCGGCGTGGCTGATACGAATGGCAGTCATGGGGTCAAAGTTCCTTTTCGATGAATGGCAAAAAATCACATCATCGACAACCCGGCCCTGTGATGCAAGTAACAATATGCACGACTAAATTCCTAATTGTGAGCCAGCGCGCAACCGAAGACGGCAGAACAGGCTAACGTTTAGAGGTATTTTTTCATCGAGGAATTCATATGCGCTATCACCCGGACCTGCTCAACGAACTGAATCTGCTGTTGCATTTCGATCTCGATACCACCCGGCAAGGCATCAAGGTACATCACGACGCCGAGCCGTCGCTGATTGCCGCCGCCATTCGGCTGCATGAAAAGGGGCTGAGCACTCAGCCAGACGGGGGTTATCTGACCGACCTGGGACGGGAAGCCAGTGAACACGCCCAGGCCCTGCTGACACTGTTACGCGAGCCCGCCACCGCCTGAGATGTTCTTTCGGCGCTTGAATGGCGCCACTTTCATCACGTATAAAAAATGCCGGCAATTACTTGCCGGCATTTTTATTTAATCTTGAATCGAGAAGGCTTACAGGCCTTTGGCGTTCTCGGTCAGGTACTTGGCTACGCCTTCGGTAGACGCTTCCATACCTTTTTTGCCTTTTTCCCACTGAGCCGGGCACACTTCGCCGTTGGTCTCATGGAACTGCAGGGCATCAACCATACGCAGCATTTCGTCGATGTTACGACCCAGCGGCAGATCATTAACCACCTGGTGACGGACCAGGCCGTTGGCGTCGATCAGGAAAGAACCGCGGAAAGCCACACCGGCTTCCGGATGCTCAACGTCGTAGGCTTTGCAGATGTCGTGCTTGATGTCGGCAACCAGCGGGTATTTAACCTGGCCAATACCGCCATTTTCCACGGCGGTGTTGCGCCATGCGTTGTGGCTGAACTGGGAATCGATGGACACGCCGATCACTTCCACGCCACGCTTCTGGAACTCTTCAAAGCGGTGATCGAAGGCGATCAGCTCTGAAGGACATACGAAGGTGAAGTCCAGCGGGTAGAAAAACACCACGGCTGCTTTGCCCTTGGTGAATTCCTTGAAGTTGAAGTTATCAACGATTTCGCCATTACCCAGTACAGCAGCAGCGGTAAAGTCGGGGGCCTGACGGCCTACCAATACGCCCATGTCTATCTCCTTGGTGATTACACTAATGGGTTTCCAGGAAACCTCGTCGTTCGACTACACAGTATATGGGCGCCTGCGACCAAACCCAAGGGGCAGCACACCCTATATGTTGCCGGTTGCGCAAAGTTACAGCGGCGAGGAATGCAGATTATCGACAAAAAAGCTCGACATTCGGGGCTGAATTCGCAAACTAGCCCCCCTTAGTTCCCCTCAGTCAAAATATCATAAGGATAATCAATGAATCCTGTTGTCGTCGCCGTCTGCCTGATGCTGGCCCTTAGCCTGCTACGCATCAACGTGGTGATCTCTCTCGCACTCAGCGCCCTGGTGGGTGGCATGGTCGGTGGCCTGTCACTGACCGAAGCCGCCAATATATTTGCCGATGGCCTCGGTGGCGGTGCCACCATCGCCCTGAGCTACGCCATGCTGGGCGCCTTCGCCGTGGCCATTGCCCGCTCCGGCATTACCGACCTGCTGGCGGTCAAGGTCATCAAGGCCCTGGGCCAGAACGCCACGGCTGGCCGCATGCTGTGGATCAAGGCGATGCTGTTAAGCTCCCTGTTGCTGGTGGCCATTTCATCCCAGAACCTGATCCCCATTCATATCGCCTTTATTCCCATCCTTATCCCGCCGCTGCTGCATGTAATGGCCAGGCTCAAGCTGGACAGACGTGCCGTGACCTGTGTGCTGACCTTCGGCCTTACCGCGACTTACATGATGTTGCCGGTCGGTTTTGGTGGCATCTTCCTCAACAACATATTGCTGGCCAACCTGGTCGAGAACGGCGTCGCCGTCAACAAGTCCATGCTTCCCACCGCCATGGCCATTCCGGTTGGCGGCATGTTTCTGGGTCTGCTGGTGGCCTTGTTTATCAGCTACCGCAAACCGCGCCTTTACGATGAAAGCAAGATACTGGCGGTCGAGCCCGAGCATATTCAGGTGAACGGCGCCCATATCGCCATCGCCGTGGTCGCCATTCTGAGTGCCTTGAGTCTGCAGCTGTACAGCGACTCCATCATTCTTGGCGCCATGGTTGGTTTCGTGATTTTCACTCTGGGTGGCGTCATCAAATACAAGGAAAGTCAGGATGCCTTTACCCAGGGGGTGAAGATGATGTCGCTGATCGGCTTTATCATGATTGCCGCCGCCGGTTTTGCCGCCGTGATGAAGTCGACCGACGGCATCGGCAGTCTGGTGCAGGCAGTAGACTCGGCGCTGGGCGACAATAAGGCGCTGGCGGCGCTGGCCATGCTGGTGGTGGGGCTGTTTATCACCATGGGCATCGGCTCGTCGTTTTCCACCATTCCCATTATCGCGCCCATCTATGTGCCGCTGTGTATCGCCCTGGGCTTTTCGCCGCTGGCGACCCTGGCCATTATCGGCACCGCCGGCGCCCTGGGTGATGCGGGCTCTCCTGCCTCCGACTCGACCCTGGGCCCTACCTCGGGCCTGAATGCCGACGGCCAGCACGATCATATCTGGGACTCGGTAGTACCGACCTTCCTGCACTTCAACCTGCCGCTGATTGGCTTCGGCTGGGTAGCCGCCATGGTGCTTTAAATCAAGCCGTAAGCTGTCAGTTTTTGTGCCGGGCCATGCCCGGCACTTTTGTTTTATCTTCACTCCTTTCCCTCGCTTACTACCAAGTCGCCAGGCAGTCTCTAACAGACAACTCCGTGCTTGCACGAAGCAGCAGCAGGGATTGCCGGAGCCGACCGTCAAATGCCATGGACGGCATTTGCCGAGCGCCCCATGGAAGGGCTCGCAGCGTGTCGGCGCAGACAACGCTGCTGATGCTTCGCGTTGCTGCTTCTCCTCACACCTAATCTTCAACTCAGATCAGCGAGCGCAGCAAGCCCCGTAACCACTGCAATGCCGGCTGGCGGTCGTGCAAAGGATGCCAAACGCAGTTGAGATGATAAGCAGGCAAATCCGCCGGCAACGTCACCCGTTTCAGCGGCAGCGCCTCGGCCAGCATCACCGCTACCTTGTGAGGCAGCACCAACAGATGATCGCTCTGGCTAACGATGGCCGCCGCCGACATATAGCTTTGGCTGTTGACCGAGATGCTGCGTTTCAAGCCCTGGCTCGCCAACCAGGTGTCGACGATGGACTCCCGGGTGCCCAGCGGCGAATGAAACACATGAGGCAGCTCGGTGAGCTGCGCCAGGTTGATCCCGTCGGCAACGACCGGATGCTCCCGACTGACCACCCCCGCCAGCGGCTCGGTCAGCCAGGTTTCTGTACGCAGCGAGCCCGGCACCTGCATGTATTCATCGAAGCCCAGCACCAGATCCACCTCGCCGTTGGCCAGCGCCTGCTCGGGCAGCCGGTCGCGCAGTATCTCGATTTCGATGCGCACCCCCGGGGCTTCGGTCTGCAAGCGACGGATTAGTGGCGGTATCAGCACACACTCCACGTAATCTGTGGTGCTGAGCACGAAACGGCGGTTCGAGGTGGCCGGCACGAAGCTGTCTTCCCGCCCCAGCTCCTGCTCCAGCAGCTCCAGGGCCTGCCGCACGGTTTGATGCAGGGCCTGGGCCCGGCCGGTGGGCTGCATGCCGGTGGCGCTGCGCACCAGCAGCGGGTCTTCGAAGAACTGGCGTAGTCGGTTGAGGGAATGGCTCATGGCCGGCTGGCTGATAAAGCACTGCTGGGCCGCCCGGGTGACGTTGCGCTGGGTCATCAGGGCGTCGAAGGCCAGCAGCAGGTTAAGGTCGAGTTGGTGCAGCTTCATCTTTATTCACCAGATAAATAATTAAATTAATACTATTCATTTGATGGATGATAACGCAAGGGGCACACTGCGGTCTGAAGAGTCGAGTTGTGGATAAATGAATGACATGTAGCCCAAGGCATGTCACGGCCGGCGGAGCAGAGCCCTTTACCCTCCTCCACCGGCAACTCGCTGACAATTTACCGAATAAAGGAGTTGATCATGGCAATGGTTACCGTAGCCGCCACCCAGATGGCCTGCAGCTGGAACAAAGAAGAAAACATCAATCGTGCCGAGAAACTGGTGCGCGAGGCCGCCACTCAGGGCGCCCAGATTATCCTTATTCAGGAATTGTTCGAAACCCCCTATTTCTGCATAGACCAGAGCCCGGAGCACTTCGCCCTCGCCCATGATGTCGATAACAGCCCGCTGATCCATCACTTTCAGGCCCTGGCCAAAGAGCTGGCCGTGGTGCTGCCGCTGAGCTTCTTCGAGAAAGCGGGTAACGCCTATTACAACTCCCTGGTGGTAATCGACGCCGACGGCACCGTGCTGGATCTGTATCGCAAGACCCATATTCCCAACGGCCCGGCCTATCAGGAAAAGCAGTTCTTTACCCCCGGCGACACCGGTTTCAAGGTATGGCAGACCCGCTATGCCAAGATTGGCGTGGGCATCTGTTGGGATCAGTGGTTCCCGGAAACCGCCCGCAGCCTGGCGCTGATGGGTGCCGAGCTGATTTTCTTCCCGACCGCCATCGGCTCCGAGCCCGCCTATCCCGAGATCGACAGCCAGCCGCACTGGACCCGTACCCAGCAGGGTCATGCCGCCGCCAACCTGGTGCCGGTTATCGCCTCCAACCGTATCGGTACCGAGCAGAGCAAATTCATTGACGGCCTCGAAATGACCTTCTACGGCTCTTCCTTTATCGCCGACCAGTTCGGTGAGCTGGTAGCCCAGGCAGACAAGACCACCGAAGGCGTGCTGGTGCACAGCTTCGATCTGGAAGACATCGCCAAGACCCGCATTAGCTGGGGCCTGTTCCGGGATCGCCGCCCGGCCATGTATCAGACCCTGCAGACCTCCGACGGCAAGCAGCAGGGAGGCCGCTGATGGACGCACTGAAAGGTTTTCACATGCCCGCCGAATGGGCTCCCCAGCAAGCGGTATGGATGATCTGGCCCCACAGACCCGACAACTGGCGCGAGCAGGGTAAACCGGCTCAGGCCACCTTTGCCCAGCTGGCCAAGGCCATCGCCGCCTCCACGCCCGTATATATGGCGGTGCCGGCAGAAGAAATGGACAAGGCAAAGCAGCTGATGCCGCCACAAGTCAATCTGGTGGCCATCGACAGCGACGACGCCTGGGCCCGGGATACCGGCCCAACCGTGGTCATCAACGGTAAAGGCGAGGCCGCCGGTATCGACTGGATGTTTAATGCCTGGGGCGGTCACGAAGAAGGCCTCTATTACCCTTGGGAGAAGGATCAGGCCATGGCCGGCGCCATGATGGCCCATCAGCAACTGCCGGTGCACAAGGCGCCACTGGTGTTGGAAGGCGGCTCCATTCATGTAGATGGCGAAGGCACCCTGCTGACCACAGCCGAGTGTCTGCTCAACCCCAATCGCAACCCGGATTACACCCAGGAAGACATAGAGCAGCAGCTGAGAGACTATCTGGGCGTCAGTCATTTTATCTGGCTGCCGCACGGAGTTTATCTGGACGAAACCAATGGCCACATCGACAACATGGCCTGTTTCGCCCGCCCCGGTGAGGTGATACTGCACTGGACCGATGACAAGAATGATCCTCAGTATGCCCGCTCACAGGCGGCCTACAAGGTGCTGAGTCAGGCCCGGGATGCCAAGGGTCGCCCGTTGAAAATATGGAAGCTGCCCCAGCCCGGCCCATTGTTTATCACCAAACAGGAAGCCGCTGGCGTGGCCCCCGGCCCTGGCGTACCTCGAGTCGCCGGTGAGCGGATGGCGGGCTCTTATGTCAACTTCCTGATCAGCAATAACCGGCTGGTGTTTCCGCTGCTGGACAAGCGTACCGACGAAGAGGCTCGCCAGATGCTGGAAACCATTTTCCCGGAGCTGGAAGTGGTGGGCGTACCGACCCGGGAGATTCTGCTCGGCGGTGGCAATATCCATTGCATCACCCAGCAGATCCCGGCAGTGTAATTACACCGAACAGCCCCTCCCCCTTGGCATCGGAGTCGCAGGCATTACTGTGGAGATTCGCCAGGGGGAGGTTGGGATGGCGTGTCTCCAGCAACGCCGTACAGTAACCCCTCCCCAGCCCTCCCCTTGCCTTGCACCCCGCTGTCATTCCTACGCACCGAGGCTAAGGGGAGGGAGCAGAGCGGCGCCTGCCGCCGGCGTTGCGGGCCTTCGATGATCTCGCAATAAAAAGCCCCGTTAACCGAATCGGTTAACGGGGCTTTTTTGTCTACTGGTTATCGTACTACTGGTTCGCCTACTACTGGGGCCGCACGCTGCCCTTGAGGCCGGTGAGCCGCTCCAGCGCAGACAGCTGCTGTTCCAGACGTGCTTTGCTGTCGGGACCAACCCATACCCGGTTCAGCTCGCCCTGACGGGGTACCGCCGGGGTGGTCTGAGCCCGGTAGCCGGATGCACGCAGTTTTCTGACCAGCGCATTGACGTTATCCGCACTGCGAAACGCCCCCAGCTGAACCACATGATCTCCCTGCTGAGGGGTTATCTGCTGAGGCGCTATCTGTTTAATTACAGGCGCGGGCCGCACCACAGGCGCAGGCTGAACTATCGGTGCCGGTTTTATTATCGGTGCGGGTTTCACCACCGGGGCCGACTTGGGCGCGGGTACGGGTTTCGGCTCAGGTTCTGGTCTCGGTTCTGGTTTGGAAACGGGCTGAGGAGCCGCCGGGGGCGCCTCTTGGGCTTGTTCCAGCGACCAGACCTCGGGCCTGACCTCCGCCGACACCGGCTGGCCGGCCGTTACCTGCCCGGCCGCCGCCTGCTGTTCAGCGGCGGGCGGTGCCGTCACAACAGGGCGAGCCGGCTCAAGTTCCGGGCGCAACGGTATGGTGACCGCCTCATCGGGGGCCAACTGTTGTTTGCCATCCAGTAGGTCGGGCAGAAAAATAACACCCAGCGCCACCAGAATGACGGTACCCACTAATCGATGCTGAAATTGTGTCGCCAAAGCGCCCTTCCTCACTTGCTGCCAGTTATGCCGTTGGTTATGTTCTGCTCGCCAGCACCTCGGCGACGGTAAAGAAGGAGCCGAACACAATGATGATGTCCTGCTCACCCGCCTCCATTTCTGCCGCCGCCAATGCCGCCGTTACCGAGTCGAAACAGGTGCCCGCTTGCCGCTCGGCCAGCTCATTCGCACTGGCACCACGAGGGCCGCCGAGACTGGCCAGATACCAGTCGTCCACCAGATCACGAAGAGGTGCCAGGCTGGCGGCAATGTCCTTGTCTTTGAGCATTCCCACCACGGCCCGGCAGCGCCTGCTGCCCTTAATGCCCGGTAACCGGCTAGCCAGATAGCCGGCCGACTCCGGGTTATGGGCAACGTCTATCCACAACCTGGGCCCGAGCTGCTGTAGCCGACCACTCAAACTGGCCTGACGCAGCCCCGCCCTTATCGCCTCGATATCGAGGGAAAAAGGCGAAAGCGCCAGGGTCGCCAGTGCCGTGGCCGCGTTCATCAGCGGCAAGCTCGGCAACGGCAAGACGTCCAGACTCAGACCCAGCCCCTGAAAACGCCACTGGTCATCCAGTACCTGCCATTGATAGTCCCGCCCGGTACAGCTCAGCGGGGTTTCCAGCAGCTCGGCATGGGCCAGCAGACTGGCTGGAGGATTAAGATCACCGCACACCGCCGGCTTGCCGGCGCGGAAAATACCGGCTTTTTCGAAGCCGATGGTTTCCCGGTCAAAGCCCAGCCAGTCGGTATGATCGAGTGCCACCGTGGTGACCACCGTCTGATCCGACGCCACCACGTTGGTGGCATCCAGCCGACCACCCAGCCCCACTTCCAGCAACACCACATCGGGAGCGGCATCACGAAACAGCCACAGCGCCGCCAGTGTGGTGAACTCGAAGTAGGTCAGTGCCACTTCGGCCCGGGCCGTTTCCACCGCGGCAAAGGCGGCACAAAACGCCGCGGCATCCGGGCTGACGCCGTCGACTCGCACCCGTTCGCGGTAATCGACCAGGTGAGGAGACGAATAGACGCCCACGCTGTGGCCACCGGCCCGCAGCATGGCCTCCAGCAGGGCACAGGTAGTGCCCTTGCCGTTGGTGCCGCCGACGGTGATCACATGACTGGGCAAACTAAGCAGATCCAGACGGCCAGCCACCAGCGCCATGCGCTCCAGCCCCAGCTCGATATGAGCCATGTTGAGGCCTTCCAGCACGACCAGCCAGTCGGCAAGCGAGCGGTTGCGAGAGTCGACAAGGCTGCTCATCAGAACTCTGCCGGCTCCTGATTCATCAGCTTGCCGATGAGTCCTGCCAGCTTGTCGCGCATTTCACGACGGTCGACGATCATATCGATGGCACCATGCTCCAGCAAAAATTCGCTGCGCTGGAAACCCTCGGGCAGTTTTTCCCGTACCGTTTGTTCGATGACGCGCGGACCGGCAAAACCGATCAGTGCCTTGGGCTCGCCGACGTTGACGTCGCCCAGCATCGCCAGGCTGGCGGATACGCCACCCATGGTCGGATCGGTCAGCACCGAAATATACGGCAGACCCGCCTCGGACAAACGGTTGAGGGCTGCACTGGTCTTGGCCATCTGCATCAGCGAGAACAGGGCTTCCTGCATGCGGGCACCACCGGAGGCGGAGAAACACACCAGGGCCCGGTTTTCTGCGATACAAGCATCAACCGCCTTGATAAAGCGCGCACCCACTACGGAGGCCATGGAGCCACCCATAAAGGAGAATTCGAAGGCACAGGCCGCTACCGGCAGGCCTTTGAGGGTGCCGGTCATCACCACCATGGCGTCTTTTTCATTGCTGCTTTTCTGGGCGGCGCTGATACGGTCTTTGTATTTTTTGGAGTCTTTGAACTTGAGCACATCCTGAGGCTCGAGTTCGGCACCCAGCTCGACACGGCCATCCTGGTCGAGGAACTTGTCCAGTCGCAGCCGACCGCCAATGCGCATATGGTGATCGCACTTGGGGCAGACTTCCAGATTGCGATCCAGTTCGGCACGGTACAATACCTGCTCGCAATTGGCGCACTTGGTCCAGACACCTTCCGGAATGTTATGACGACGAACACCGATGTTCTTATTCTTGGGAAGAATTTTCTCAAGCCAACTCATGGAAATCCTTAGCGTTATTGCATCGTTATTGCAGCTTTGTCACTGCATGGTTATTGCAAAACAATTGCATCGTTATCACGCAGCCTGGTCAGATTGGGCGGCCGCTAATCGGTCAAGCATCACCGATGACCGGTGCTGTTCGCCGTTACCCCGCCCTCTGCCAGCCTGGTTGCCGGGCGCTCCCCTTAGGGGTGCCCGAGGCGTTATGGCTGGCATTAAACCATATATCTGCATGCGCGTTGATAAAAAACTTAAGCCTGACGGTACTGGTCCTACCCCGATCAGCGCAACTGATCCGGTAGCCATAATGGTCCTGGCGGGGCGTCCGGCAAACCATAGTGTTCCGGGTAATCTACCGTCACCAGATAAAGTCCACCCGCCTTGGCTGTGGGCCCTGCCAGGTTACGATCCCGTCCTTCCAGTACTTCCTGCACCCAGCCGACGCTTTCTTCTCCCATCCCCACCTTCAACAGCGTGCCGGTGATGTTGCGCACCATATGATGCACAAAGGCGTTAGCCTTGATGTCGAGCACCACATAGTGGCCATAGCGCTGCACATTCAGGTGCAGGATGTTGCGATTGGGGCTGTGCGACTGGCACTGCATGGCACGAAAGGAGGTAAAGTCGTGCTCACCCAGCAGATACTGGCCCGCCTCATGCATTTTCTGCACATCGATATCGCCCACATAATGACTAACCCCGCAGCCATGAATGGCGGGCCGCATGTTGTGGTTGAATATAATATAGCGATAGCGACGGGCGGTGGCGCTGAAGCGCGCGTGAAAGTCGTCACCCATCGTCTTGACCCACCGCACCGCAATGTCGGATGGCAGATTCGCATTCATGCCCAGAGTCCAGGCGCCGGCCTGCCGATCCGCATGGGTATCGAAGTGCACCACCTGGCCGGTACCGTGCACACCGGCGTCGGTACGGCCGGCACACTGTATGCTAATCGGATGATCGGCAATCTTGGACAGGGCTTTTTCCACCTCAGCCTGAACGCTGGGGACTTCTCGTTGCCGTTGCCAGCCATAATAACGGCTGCCGTCATACTCGATGCCAAGGGCAATGCGCATAATCAGTTCCAAGGGTAAAAAAGGACGGCAATTATACCCGTTACCGAGTCAAATTGAAGAACCGGCCTCGGAACGAGGCCGATGAAAGGAAATCAGCGCCTGGCCAACCGCTGCAACAGCTTCTGCGCATCGCGCTGCTGCTCTTCATTGCCATGCTCCAGCGCCTCGTTCAGCAGTTCGCGTGCGCTGTCGATTTCGAGATAGGCCCGAGCCAGGCTATCGGCACCCCGCCTTCATACTTTAAAGCCCAATGCCTCGCCACTGCCGGTCATTCCCGACAGTTGCACAGATCCCAGCTCTCGACGCTGGGGATATTGCTTGCGCAAATGGTCAAAAAAGCCTGGCTGACCCAGAGCCAGGCGAAAGGCGGCGTCGTCCTGCTCTATGTCATACACCAATCGTACCAATCGGGCTACCAGGGCCTGATCCGGCGCCTCCTTCAGGTGCACGGCGCCTATCGGCGATGGCGGCAACAACTGCTCGGGGGTCAGGTGTATGCTAACCTGCCGCTGCTCACACAAGGCACGGTAAAGAGCGAAGGTGCCCCTCGCCTTGCCTTCGAGGCTGTAGCCGGCGATATGGGGAGTGGCCAGCAATGCATGAGGCACCAGCGGTGCCAGCACCTCGGGCTCATGCTCCCACACATCCATCACCAGGGTCAGTGGAGAGGCACCTTGTTGTCGAGCCAGCAGGGCTTGGTTGTCCCACACATCGCCCCGACAGGCGTTAATCAGCACCTGTTCGGTATTCAACCCAGCGATGGCCGCCTGATCCAGCAAATGCCAGGTTGGATGCTCGCCCCCGCGAATAAGGGGCACGTGAAAACTGACGATATCGGCGGACAACGCCTGTTCAAAATCGACAAACTCTGTCGTGTCCGTCAATGCCCTCGGCGGGTCACACAACAGCACTGTCATACCCAGTGCCCGGGCCCGCTCGGCCACCTCGGCACCGGTATTACCGACCCCCACCACACCCAGGGTTTTATCCTTTAGCGACCAGCCCTTGTGCGCCGCCACCCGCAGCAAGGCCGCCAGCACATAATCACCCACCGCCACCTTGTTGCAACCCGGGGCACTGGCAAAGACGATGCCCCGCCGGGCGAGCAGCTCGGTGTCGATATGGTCACAGCCGATGGTGGCGGTGCCCACGAAGCTCAGCCGTTCGGCCTCAGCCAGCAGGGTCTCATCCACCCGGGTAATGGAGCGCACCAGCAGCACATCCACATCACGCAGCTGCTCGGGGCTGATTTCCCGCCCAGGGCAAGTCACTATCTCGGCCCAGTCACCAAACAGTTCCTGCACGAAGGGCATGTTTTCATCGGCCAGCAATTTCATCGACTATTTCCTTGAGTGTCGGGATCCTTAAATGACGAGTTCCCTGAATGGCGGGTCATTGTACCCCGAGTTGCGGAGGTCTTCAGCTTCCATCGGCCTGCCGTTTTGCTAGAATCGCCGCTTTCCTCTCAAGCGATTTCTTTTCATGACACCACGATTACTGTTCACGGTGCTGGCGATACTGGTATTGCCGGTCGCCATCGCCAGCATGGGCTACCAATGGCACTGGCAGTGGTTTCCGCTGCTGGATCTGGATGATACCCCTGCCCTGCTGGCCTATGGCCTGACCCTGTCGGTCGGCAAATACGGCATCGCCATCACCCTTGTCGCCCTGAGCCTGCTGGCCTTGCGCCGCTGGCGGCACAGACCCGGCCTGTTGTTGATGTTTTTTTTCTGCCTGATGGCTGCGCTGGGCAGCGCCTTTGTCACCAAGACATTGGCCAAGCAATACTTTAAAGAACCCCGCCCTTACGTGCTGTGGCTGGCAGAAAAGGGCCGACTCGCCGACAGCGACCGTTTTTATGCCCAGCTACCCTCGATACGGGAAAAATGGCTGGCCGATGGTTTAAGAGAAATGCCGGAGCGGCAGGTGCCGGGCTGGCTCAAGCTGCACTGGCAGGATGAGGTCAGCTACTCCTTCCCTTCTGGCCATTCGATTGCTGCCATGACCATCGCCGGCTTCTATTGCCTGTTGCTGCTCTACCGGCGCCGTTCGCCCTGGCTTATCGGTGCGCTCGCTACCTGGGCCGTGGCGGTATGCTATTCGCGCCTGTTGCTGGGTCTGCACTGGCCGGTGGATATTCTGGCCAGCAGCGTGCTGGGGGTCATGTTCGGCATGCTCGGCGCCTGGGCCTTCATCCGTTGGGATCAACGCTGAGGCGTGAGATGTGAGATGTGAAAATGAACACAAAAAGGGCGCCGAAGCGCCCTTTTTTAGTGCGGTGTTACCAGGCTATCAGCCTTTGTACTTGCTGAATACCAGGCTGGCGTTGGTGCCGCCGAAACCGAAGCTGTTGGACATAACGGTGTCCAACTCGGCTTCTTTGTATTCGGTGACGATAGGCAGATTCTTGGCCTTCTCGTCCAGCTCGGTGATGTTGATGCTCGGGGCAATGAAGCCGTGCTGCATCATCAGCAGTGAATACACCGCCTCGTGCACACCGGCGGCACCCAGCGCATGGCCGGTCATTGCCTTGGTGGCAGAGATATAAGGAGCATTGTCGCCAAACAGGTTGTTGATGGCTTCCAACTCTTTCACATCCCCTACCGGCGTAGAGGTGCCGTGGGTGTTGACGTACTGCACCGGGGCTGGCGCGGTGGCCATGGCCTGCTGCATGCAGCGCACAGCGCCTTCACCGGACGGAGCCACCATGTCGTAGCCGTCGGAGGTGGCGCCGTAGCCGGTGATTTCGGCGTAGATCTTGGCACCACGTTTGAGGGCGTGCTCCAGCTCTTCCACTACCACCATACCGCCGCCACCGGAGATGACGAAGCCATCACGGCCCGCATCGTAGGTACGGGAGGCCAGTTCGGGGGTGTCGTTGTATTTGCTGGACAGAGCGCCCATGGCGTCGAACTGCAGGGCCAGGGTCCAGTCCACTTCTTCACCGCCACCGGCGAATACGATGTCCTGTTTGCCCAGCTGGATCTGCTCCAGCGCATGGCCGATACAGTGTGCAGAAGTCGCACAGGCCGAGCTGATGGTGTAGTTGATACCCTTGATCTTGAAAGGGGTAGCCAAACAGGCGGACACGGTTGAAGACATGGTGCGCGGCACCATATAAGGTCCTACACGACGTACGCCTTTGGTGCGCAGAATGTCACAGGCTTCGATCTGGTTCTTGGAAGAAGCACCACCGGAGCCAGCGACCAGACCGGTGCGCTCGTTGGATACCATGGACTCGTCAAGGCCCGCATCGGCGATCGCCTGTTCCATGGAAAGATAGGCAAAGGCGGCGGCATCGCCCATAAAGCGCATGACTTTACGATCGATATGCTCGGACGGGATCAGATTAACGTTCCCCCATACCTGGCTACGCAGGTTATGATCAGCAAACTGCTGGGAGAAGCTGATACCGGAGCGGCCCGCCTTGAGTGAGGCCAGAACTTCTTCCTGATTGTTACCGATGCTGGATACCACACCGATACCGGTAATGACTGCTCTTCTCATCTATCTTTCCTACTGTCTTGATTTGGCGCCAATTCTAACCACAAAATATGGTCAAACTGGTCTGCTTTCACATAAAATGACCGTTTTTACGGCCCCGGAGGTTCAGTGTCACCCCACTTCATTACAACCGCAAGTCTGGACTGGAATGACCAAGGCACGCCGGTCGCCGCTACGTTCGACGATGTCTACTTCTCTAGCGACAATGGTCTGGCCGAAACCCGCTATGTGTTTCTGGGTCACAATGGCCTGCCCGAACGCTGGATTGACCATGACAGGCCGCTGTTCGTGGTCGCCGAAACCGGCTTTGGCACCGGCCTTAACGTGCTGGCCACCTGGCAGGCCTTTATCGACTATCGCCTGCAACATCCGCAAGGTAACACCCAGCGCCTGCACCTGATCAGCGTGGAAAAATTTCCGCTTACGCGCGCCGATCTGCAACAGGCCCTGGGCCAATGGCCAGAGCTTAGCATTTTAAGCGAACGTTTGTTAGCTGAATATCCGCCCGCCGTTAACGGCTGTCACCGGCTCTGGCTAGACGAAAATGTATGCCTGGATTTATGGCTGGGAGACGTGGCCGAAGTACTGCCTCAGATGGAAGCGGGCCTGGCCGGAAAGGTGGATGCCTGGTATCTGGACGGCTTCGAGCCCAGCAAGAATCCGGAAATGTGGACGCCAGAACTTTTCCGGCAACTGGCGCGTCTGGCCCGTAATGGCGCCACCCTGGCGAGCTTTAACGCCGCCGGTTTCGTGCGCCGTGGGCTGAACGAAGCCGGCTTTCAGGTCGGCCGGGCCAAGGGCGTTGGTAGCAAGCGGCAAATGCTGGCGGGGGTTCGTCGCTGTGACCAGCGCCTCCCCTACCCCGCGCCCTGGTTCTGGCGCCGGCCAGGTCGGTCCGGCCAGACGCTGATTGTCGGGGCTGGCATCGCCGGGGCCAGTCTGGCCTATGCCCTGACCCGCCGTGGCCAGCGAGTGACCCTGCTTGATCAGAATGATGCCCCGGCGATGGGCGCCTCGGGAAACCGCCAGGCCGCCATTTATCCGCTGCTTAACGGCGATCATGACTGCTTGAGCCAGTTTTTTCTGCAGGCCTTTCTTTATGGTCGCCGCACGCTGCCTGCCCTGGCCGAACGGCACGCCTTCAGTCATGACTGGTGTGGCGTGGTACAGCTGGCCCATGATGAAAAAAGCGGCGCCAAAATCGACAAGCTGCTGGCAAGCAGCTTGCCGGCGACACTGGTACAGCCGTTAACCGCCGAGCAGGTGAACGCACGTACCGGTATTGCTGCCAACCTGCCCGGCATCGAGTATCCGCTGGGCGGTTGGGTCTGCCCCTTCGAGCTGACGGCCGCCCTGCTGGCCGAGGCGCAAAAAAGCGGCTTGCTGAGCTGCCACTACCAGACCCGGGTCGAGACTCTGGAGCGGGAAGAAAACCAATGGCATCTCACCACCGAGGGCGAGACTTTCTGTGCCGACAATGTGGTACTGGCCAGCGGCCACGAAGTCACGAGATGGCCGCAAACCAGTACCCTGGCGATGTCGCCGGTACGAGGCCAGGTCAACTATCAGCCTTCTTCTCCCACTCTGTCGGCACTGAAAACCGTGGTCTGCTACGAGGGTTATCTCACCCCAGCCTGGCAAGGAAACCACTGCGTCGGCGCCAGTTATGGTCGCAGGCAGTCGGCATTGGATTATCGGGAGCAAGACGAGCAGGAAAACCTGCACAAACTGGTGCGTACCCTGCCCGAACTCGATGATCTGACACCCGCTGCGGGTGCCGGTCGGGTGAGTGTTCGCGCCGCCTGCCGCGATCATCTGCCACTGGCCGGCGCGGCGCCGGACAAGGCCAAACAACTGGCACAATATGACAAGATGCCACGGCGAAAGTGGGAGGCGTTGCCCTTGGCGGAAGATCATGCGGGGCTGTATGTGATGTCGGGGCTGGGCTCGCGGGGCTTGTGCTCGGCCCCCTTGCTGGCCGAGCTGATGGCAGCGCAGCTATTGGATGAGCCCTATCCGTTGTCGCAGTCGCAATTGGCGGTGCTTAACCCCAATCGACATTGGGTGCGCAAGCTGCTGAAAGGAAAACCCGTGGAATAAACGCCTAATCGGGCCGAATAAGCCCGAGGTTGCGACCGTAGTCGTTCTGCTGCTGAAAGTCCTGTAACAGGGTGCGGGCGATGTCGAGCTGGTGATAGCCGACGTTGTCTGCCACCTGCAGCAACTGCTCGCAATTCGATTGGGGTGCTATCTCGAACAGAGAACGTTCCAGCCACTCACCCGACAGCAGGGCCCGCTCCCGCACCAGCCGTTCGTAACCGGTCAGCGCCAGTCGATAGTTCTGCCAGGCGGGTGTTTGCGGCCATTCCAACGGTTCGGTCACGGTGGCAATCAGCAAGACCTCCACCTGGGACGGCAGGCAGCCCGCCTCGGTTTGCTCCCCCGACAACTGCCAGGACAATCGATAATCCACATCGGCCAGGATCGGCTCCTGGGCGCTGGAGCCATAGATATCCACCGTTTGCCGTGCCTTCAGCGTCATATCGGCCGCGGCGGGCATCGCCAGCAACAATATCAAGGCACAACAACGTTGTTTCACGATAACTCTCCGATGGGGGATTCTGATGGCAGGGATCACGTCATTATAGGCCGGACACAGAGTCAAGTCATTTGAGTCTACTCTCATACTGCTAAAATAAACGTCAATAAACGAGGCTAACCCACTGATTACCTGACATCCGGCCCTGGCCTCTATATAGTGCAAGTCATTGTTTACTGGTTGGAGAGCTGCATGATCACAGCCTACACACTGAATGGAAAATCTCTCGACATTCAGCCGCTCAACCTGGAGGACGCCTTACCTCCCAACACCCTGTGGCTGGATATCCTCAAACCGGACGAACAAGAACAACGCTGGATGAAACAGCTGTTCGTGGAAGAAGTACCTGAGCTGGACGAACTCGACGACATCGAGGCCTCGGCCCGTTTTTACCGGGACAAGGACGGCTTGCACATTCATTCGCTGTTTCCCCAGCGCATGGGCAAAGAAATCGACGGCATCAACGTGCTCTTTACCCTGCGCAAAGACCTGTTAATCAGCTTTAGGGAAGACGATCTCGGCCTGATGCGGCTGCTGCGCCACTACATGCGCCAGGACCGGCTGGAAGCGAAAGACGCGCCGGACCTGCTGCTGGAAATTTTTCAGCTCAAAATCGAATATATTTCCGACCTGATCGAAGACGGTTACAAGACCCTGGAAGCCACCGCCAAACAGGTGCTGCAGGTGGATGACTTGCGCCGCACCATGTCTGATTTGATGCTGCAGGAAGACGGTAACGGCCACATACGGCTGGCCCTGTACGATACCCGGCGGGCACTGCGTTTCATCAAGCGCTCTTTTCGCCAGAGTGGTAACGACGAGCAACGCAAGTGGATCGATGAAATGCTTTACGACATCGAATCTCTGCTGCCCCACACACAGTTTCTGTTCGACAAGATCAACTTTCAGCTGGAAGCGGCCATGGGCTTTACCAGCCTGGAGCAGAGCAAGGTGATCAAGATTTTCTCGGTGGCCGCCGTGGTGTTTCTGCCGCCAACGCTGATCGCCAGCATCTATGGCATGAACTTCAGAATCATGCCGGAGCTGGACTTCGCTTTTGGCTACCCCATGTCGCTGGTGATGATGCTGATGTCTGCCTGTGGCACCTATTATTTCTTCAAACGCAAAGGCTGGCTGTAACTTCAGGGACTGGGGAATAGGGAATAGGGAATAGGGACAGGAAATTAGCGCCTCGGAACCAAATAGCAACGCCGCTAATTCCTGCTCCCTAATCCCCAATCCCTGTTGTTAAAGGTGGTAGAAGCGCCGGCCATGTTCGTCCCGGCGACCGGCGCTGAACGCCGACACCCGCTTCAGATAACCGATCACCCGGGTGGCATGGTCTACGTCTTCACTACCGCATGTACCACACTGCCAGTCGGTATGCTTGCTGATATGGCCGCAATCGTTGCAGATGGTGCTGCGTACATTAACGGTGAAGTAGTGACAGCCGGTGGAGGCGGCAATACGGTACAACTGTCGGTAGCCGGCACTGGTCAAGTGCTCGTCCAGGTTCAGGTGCAGCGCCGAACCACCGTCCAGGAATTGCACCAACTCACGCCCGTGCAGCACGAACTTGTCGAGAACCTGGGTGCCATCCTCGTCTTCCACCACGTAGAAGTAGGAGTTGTAGCAGTCACGTGGCACCTGATAACCGTCGGCCCTGTCCCATTTGGCGTTTTTCACCCCCAGGTTTTCCGCCGGCACAAACTCGGTATTGAACAGGTAGCCGTATTCCCGGCGAGCCTCACGGTTGGCATCATAGATAATCTTCAGCCGTTTACTGACAAAGGCCTGGTAGTCGGGGTTGATTGACGAATGCGCCGCAGAACGACTCCAGGTGTCTGGGGGCCTTGCTCTCGCCTCCCAGCCGGGTCAGCCCATCGAGCAGGAAGGGATACATGCTCACCGACACGCAATAGGGCTTGAGGCTGGTCTCGTCGTGTACATAAATCTCGTGCTGTTCAATCTGGCGTTCATACTCCGTCGCCAGCGCCTGGCCAAACAGCTCGGCTATCTTGTTTTTCACCAGGCCGCGGTTCACCTGCACAAAAAAATCCTTCATCAGCTCCGCCTCGGCTGTGGCGATGTTTTTATGAGTAACATTGGCATTAGGATCCATCACGGACCCATCCGCCGCATTACCGGCATTCAGATAGGCATTGAAACTGGCGATCTTGGCATCGAGCTGGCTGGGTTGCAGGCGTATCATGAACGTCTCCAAAAATGATGATTGAGGGATCCGCCGCTGTGCAGGCAAATCAATCGTTGGTTGCTGTGTCTGGAGTCAAGTCCGCCCAGGTGCGCCACCCAGGCACCGGTTTTCAGGTAGTCCAGCTCGGCCATCAGGGTCTGGCTTACCCTGTCCCGACCGCTGTACAGGCAGGTTTTCAGCCCCTGCTCCCGCGCCAGCCGCAACAGAGGCAGCAAGGCATCCCGATCCCATTCTCCACCGAAAAACAACACACAGGTGAGCAGCCCCTGATAACGCGTCAGCCAGCCTTGCAGCCGCTCGGGTGTTAACAGGGTCCCCGCCGCCGGATCCCAGCTGTCCTGGCTGTGACAGCCGGAACACGCCAGCGGACAGCCGGTTACCAACCAGGCCAGGCTGACTTCTCCCGGCACTTCCTGCAGCACCACCCGAGGTTCGAAGGCATTCAGCATATCGTCACCAATCACTATATGTTGTGCCTTAACACTAGATTAAAACACAACATATGGGATTGTGAGTTCAGGCCTATTTCATATTTCCCTGATCTGGATCAGCCTTGTCGCTGAACGTGATAATGCAAATGCATACCCCGGCTCACTGGCCCCGGAGCCGGCTTTGTGTTATCACAACAACAAAGATAAACATAAGGAATGTTATGAAAAACAGAACCATAGCCGCCCTGCTGCTGGCCACCCTGGGCCTCGCAGGCTGTGACAATAATGAAGTGGGCGATGTGTCGCTCGGCCTGTTTACCACCAAGGACATCAAGATAGAGGTACTGACCGATCCGGGCGTACCCGGCGTGACCTGTCATATCTCCGATGTGGTGGCCGACCTGAGTCTGGCCGATCCGTCCGACATGTCGATCAGCTGCCGCCAGACCGGCGAGATCACCGCCGCCATGGTAGCGGCCATCGACAAGTCGACCAGCGGAGAAGTGGTGTTCAAGAAATCGAAGAGTATCTTCCTGAAAAGCCTGAAGATCCGTCGTATTTACGACGCGACCAGCCAAAGCCTGCTCTATGTGGCCTACAGCACCAAGGAAACCGAAGGCAGCTTCAAGCATTCCATGTCCACCGTGCCGCTGTGGGGATCCGCTGCCTACCAGGCACCCGCACAACCATAGAACGCAGAAACCTGTAACGGCCCTGCGTAGTCCGTAGGTTGGGATCCCTTCCTCATCCCAACCTACGAAGCTCTCCACCTCACCGTTTAACTGCGGATCAGCTGCTCGCGTAGTTCGTGGATGCGATCCCGGGTGGCTGCGGCCTGTTCGAACTCCAGATTGCGGGCGTGTTCCAGCATGGTTTTTTCCAGCTCAGTGATTTGCTTGTCCAGCTCTTTGGCGGTGGGCAGGTGTTCCGGCAGCGGTGTCTTGTCTTTGGCGCGTTTGGATCCAATACGGCGGCTGCCGTCCAGATCCATCACGTCGCTCACGCCCTTGGTCAGTCCCTTGGGCACTATGCCATTCTCTTCGTTGAACTGCCGTTGTACTTCCCGACGGCGCTCGGTTTCACTCATGGCCGCGGCCATGGAGCGGGTCACCCGGTCGGCATAGAGAATGGCCTTGCCGTTGAGGTTACGGGCGGCCCGACCTATGGTCTGAATAAGCGACCGCTCGGAGCGCAGGAAACCTTCTTTATCGGCATCCAGAATGGCCACCAGCGACACTTCCGGCATGTCCAGCCCCTCGCGCAGCAGGTTGATGCCGACCAAGACATCAAACACGCCCAGCCGCAGGTCCCGGATGATCTCCATGCGCTCCACCGTGTCTATGTCCGAGTGCAGATAACGCACCCGTAAGCCGTGATCGTTCAGGTATTCGGTCAGGTCTTCGGACATACGCTTGGTCAGGGTGGTGACCAGTACCCGCTCGTTTTGCGCTATGCGCAGCCGCGCCTCTGACAGCACGTCGTCCACCTGAGTGGCCACCGGCCGCACTTCCAGCACCGGGTCGAGCAAACCGGTCGGGCGCACCACCTGCTCGGCCACATCGTCGCCGGACTTGTCCAGCTCGTAGGGGCCGGGGGTGGCAGACACAAATACCGTCTGCGGCATAAGACTTTCGAATTCCTCGAAGCGCAGGGGGCGGTTGTCCAGCGCCGAGGGCAGACGAAAACCGTATTCCACCAGAGTTTCCTTGCGCGAGCGGTCGCCTTTGTACATGCCGCCAATCTGCGGCACCGTAACGTGGGATTCATCGATGATCAACAAGCCATCACCGGGCAGGTAATCGAACAGGGTCGGCGGTGGCTCGCCCTCGCCCCGGCCCGACAGGTAACGGGAGTAGTTCTCGATGCCCGAGCAATAGCCCAGCTCCTGAATCATCTCGATATCGAACTGGGTGCGCTGGCTGATTCGCTGCTCTTCCAGCAATTTGCTGGACGACAGCAGCTGCGCCTTGCGCGCCTGCAACTCCACCTTGATATGTTCGATGGCGCCGAGCAGTTTTTCTCGCGGGGTCACGTAGTGGGTCTTGGGATAGATGGTAAAGCGCGCCAGCGTTTTTGACACACCACCGGTCAGGGGATCGAACAGGCTGATGCGCTCGATTTCGTCATCGAACAGCTCTACACGAACCGCCTGGTTGTCGGACTCGGCCGGAAAGATATCGATCACCTCGCCCCGCACGCGGAAGGTACCACGCTGAAAACCGGCGTCGTTACGAGTGTATTGCAACTCCGCCAGCCGGCGCAGCATGTCCCGCTGATTCAGCACATCGCCGGTGCGCAGGTGCAGCATCATGCTCAGATAAGACTGGGGATCGCCCAGACCATAGATGGCCGATACCGAGGCCACGATAATCACATCCCGCCGCTCCATCAGCGCCTTCGTGGCCGACAGTCGCATCTGCTCGATGTGGTCGTTGATGGAGGCATCTTTCTCTATAAAGGTATCGGTCGTCGGCACATAGGCCTCGGGCTGATAATAGTCATAGTAGGAAACGAAGTACTCCACCGAGTTATGAGGAAAGAACTCCTTCATCTCGCCATAGAGTTGGGCGGCCAGGGTCTTGTTGGGTGCCAGTATCATGGTGGGCCGCTTCAGCTCGGCAATCACGTTGGCCACGGTAAAGGTCTTGCCCGATCCGGTGACCCCGAGCAGGGTCTGGTGAGCCAGGCCGGCATCGATCCCCTCCAGCAGTTGCGCAATCGCCGTCGGCTGATCACCTGCGGGCTGATATTCGCTGACCAGTTGGAAATCTTTGCTCATTACCCACTCTCCTCTAGATTCGGCACCCAGTTTACCCCCTGAGAAGCAGTAAATTTAAGCGAAAACTGTCTCTATTGTCTTAAGGGTCAAAATTCACATTTTGTCCTTGACCCCACTTACCGGCCTGCGTATTATCTGCGGCCTCTTCACGAGATTCCCCCTTAGTTCAGTTGGTAGAACGCCGGACTGTTAATCCGTATGTCGCTGGTTCGAGTCCAGCAGGGGGAGCCAAATTTCGCACCACTTCTATTGACTTATCCACTACAAGCCCCGCGCTTTCTTCAAAAAACCCACATTCTGTGTCTTTACTCTAATGTCGCTGCTATCGTTCAGATATCGGGCGATGATTTGTTATATCTTTTTTCAAGCATTTGATTTTAAAGTACTTATTTTTTGGTTACTTTTTTGCCGTCTTATCGGAGAAGCCTGCCCTGACTGGCTTCTCACCGGTTTTGGGTAGGTAATCCACAACCTTATCCACAGAAATGGTGGATAAGTATGCTTAACCCTGATGCCACAAGGCTCAGGCCCGTTGTGCATAACATTTTGAGTCTCATTCTCCACCGAACACCCGATTGACAGCCTGAAAATTCTGGCTGCAGCATTTCCGCCAGCGCCGCCGAACAATTGCAGTTAACGGGCACATTGCGGCTTGCATATGCTGACTTAAACTGTTTTTTCAAGTTGTTTGCTTTACTTATGCCCTGAAATAATAAAAAACGGGGCCAACCGCCGTCAGCCCCGTTTTAAATGACCCTGTATTCCGCAGTTTTCGGCATCAAGGCCTTATTGTCATAGATTAGCCGTCAGGGCTTTGTCGTCAGCGCCCTGATATCGGCGGCCAGCATGTCAGCCTGAGGGCCGACAATCAGCTGCAGGTTCTGCTTACCAAGCTTCACCATGCCGGTGACCCCCAGTTCCGTCAGCCGGACTTCGTCGACCCGACTTGGGTCCTTGATGGTCAACCGCACCCGGGTAATGCAGGCGTCGATATGCTCCAGGTTGTCCGCTCCGCCCAGAGCCGCCAGATACTCCGTCGCCAGCTCGCCCGGCTCGATGGCCGCCTTATCACCGTCAACAAGCCGGGGCTCCTCCTCCCGTCCCGGTGTCTTGAGGTTGAATATCCGGATGGCGAAGTAAAAGGTGAAAAAATAAAGGATGGCGAACACCACGCCGATCACCACCAGCGCCCAGGGCCGGGTGGCCTGTTCCCAGTTCAGCACCAGATCAAACAGACCGGCAGAAAAACCAAAACCATGCAGCACACCGAACAGGTTGGCCACTACCAGCGCCAACCCGGTCAGCAGCGCATGCAGCGCATAGAGCAAGGGGGCCAGAAACAGGAAAGCGAACTCCAGCGGCTCGGTAATGCCGGTCAATAACGACGTCACCGCCAGTGACAATAACAGGCCGCCCACCTGAGCACGTTTCCCCCTGTGTGCGGTCAATATCATGGCCAGAGCTGCGGCCGGCAGGCCGAAGATCATGACCGGATAAAAACCGGCCATAAAGACCCCGGCTGTCGGGTCGCCGGCAAAGAACCGATGCAGGTCACCCCGGGTTACCTCGGTGGCCAACCCGGCGATCACACCGCCGTCCACACCAGGCACGGGGCCGCCCACCGTGAGGGTCTGTACCAACGCCGGATCCAGACACAACTGTTGCAGCTTGCCCGCTGCCTCATAACTCAGCTGCAGGCAATCGCCCCAACCAAACCAGACAAGGCTGCTCAGCACCTGATGCAGTCCTATCGGGATCAGCCCACGGTTGAGCAGACCATATAGAAACTGGCCGAACGCCCCCAGGGTGGGGATGGCCATGCCGACACTGTCGACGGCCTGCTGCAACAGGGGCCAGACAACACCAGCTATAAAGGCCACCAGCAATGCGAAGAACCCGGTCATGATGGGCACCAGCCGCTTGCCGCCGAAGAAGGCCAGGTAAGCGGGCAGCCGTACCCGATGAAAACGGTTATAGCTGTGGCCGGCGATGATGCCGGCGATAATGCCGCCGAAGAAGGACAGGTCGATATCGCTGTTGATGCCGTTAGTGGCACCGGTCAGCACAAAATAACCGACAGCGCCGGCCAGGGCGGCGGCACCGGCGTCATCCCGCGTCAGGCCCACCGCTATGGCCAGACCAAACAGCAGCGGCAATTGATTAAAAATGGCCGCCCCCGCCCCGGAAATAAAGGCGATATCCAGCAAATCCGGCTGCCCCAGACGCAACAGCAGGGCCGCCACCGGCAGGGTTGCTATGGGTAACAGCAGCGCCTTGCCCAGTTTCTGTAAGTATCCCGGCACATTCACGACAGATCTCCTTAATTGCAATATGGGCGCGCCAGCATGCTTCACGCTGACCAGAATCCTGCTGAGGCCGCCATTCGAAATATGGTAGGCTTTCGGCATATCACCACGAGAAACCAGCCATGCGTTTAATCCCTTTCGCCAGCGCGGGCCAGGTCAGCCACTGGGCCGCACATTATATTGCCGATAGCATCAATGCCTTTGCGCCCACAGCCGACCGCCCCTTTGTACTCGGGCTGCCCACCGGCAGCACACCACTGGCCACCTATCGGGAACTGGTGGCTCTACATCGGGTAGGAAAGCTCAGTTTCCGCCATGTGGTTACCTTCAATATGGACGAATACGTCGGACTCTCGCCAGAACATCCGCAAAGCTATCACTACTTTATGTACGAAAATCTGTTCAAACATGTGGATATCAACCCGGCGCACATCCATATTCCGGACGGCCAGGCCGACGATCTGGAGGCCGAATGTCACCGCTATGAAGCCGCCATCCGCCACTATGGCGGTATTCATCTGTTTATGGGGGGGGTAGGCAGCAACGGTCATATCGCCTTCAATGAGCCCATGTCGCCTTTCGACTCTCGTACCCACATCAGTACCCTGACCGAGGCCACCCGGCAGGACAATGCCCGCTTTTTCGACCATGACCCGGGGTTGGTGCCAACTACGGCAGTGACCATAGGCCTGGGTACCCTGCTGGAGGCGGAAGAAGTCATGATACTGGTGACCGGCCAGCACAAGGCGCAGGTCCTGCGGGCGGCGGTGGAAGAAAGCGTCAACCCGGACTGGCCGATATCGTGTCTGCAGCTGCATGCCCGCTGCTTGGTGGTGTGCGACGCCGACGCCCGCATGGCGCTAAAGCCAAACACCCTGACCGGGTTTGCACGGCAAGAACATTCCCCCCTCGAGTATCTGGAGTAAGCGTATCCATGTTTGCCCTGACCGATTGCACCCTGTTCGACGGCGAGCAACTGCTCGAAGACATGGCCTTGGTGATAAAGCAAGATCGCATTGTTGCCATTCAGCCCCAGGCGACGCTTGCCGCAGACCTGCCCCGTCACTCGCTGAACGGCGCCCTGCTCAGCGCCGGCTTCATCGACTTGCAACTGAATGGCTGTGGCGGGGTCATGTTTAATGACGACATCAGCAGTACCACCCTGGAGACCATGCACAGGACCAACCTGAAGTCCGGCACCACCAGCTTTCTGCCGACGCTGATCACCTCCCCCGACCGGGATATGCAGCAGGCGGTCAGGGTCACCCGGAACTACATGGCCCGGCATCAACATCGGGTGCCGGGGCTGCATCTGGAAGGCCCCTACACCAACCTCAAGCGCAAGGGTATTCATCCGGCGGCGCAGATCCGGCCGTTGGACGAACCCATGCTGGACTTTTTATGCCGCCATGCGGCGGTGATCGCCAAAATCACCCTGGCCCCCGAGTGCAACAGCCCGGCGCATATTCGCCGCCTGAAAGAGGCCGGTATTCTGGTGGCCATGGGCCATACCGCCGCCAGTTATGACGAGGCCATGGCTGGCTTTGACGCCGGTATCGGCTTTGCCACCCACCTCTACAATGCCATGACCCCTACCCTCAACGGCCGGGAGCCCGGAGCCGTTGGCGCCGTGTTCGATAACGACAGTATCTATGCCGGCATTATAGTGGACGGTTTTCATGTCCATGATGCCAATGTGCGACTGGCACACCAGGTACTGGGCCCGCGTCTGTGCCTGGTGACCGATGCCACTGCCGCCGCCGGTGCCGGCCCCGAGCTGACCCAGTTCGACTTTTGCGGCACCACCGTCCTGGTGCGCGATGGCCGCTGTGTGGACCAGCATGGTACACTCGGCGGCTCGGCGCTGACCATGATAGAAGGGGTCAGGAACCTGGTTGAACGAGTCGGGCTACCGCTGGAAGAAGCGCTGCGCATGGCCAGCCTCTATCCGGCCCGGGCCCTGGGTCTCGACCATGAACTCGGCTCCATTGCCGTCGGCAAGGTGGCCAATCTGGTGGTGCTGAACAAGCAACTGGACGTCACAGCCACCCTGGTCAACGGCCGGTTCAGCACCTGACGTTATCACCGATCATCGAGTCCAACATATGAACAAATTGGTATACAGCACAGATCCCGACTGGCAGGCCAAACAGGCCGATGCCGCGGCTTCCACCGACAGCCCCTTCCCCGACGACGGCGTGGTGCGCCTGCGCCGCGAAACCAAGGGCCGCAAGGGCGCCGGGGTGATCTGCGTGTACGGCGTGCCTAAAGAGCAGGTGGGCACAGTCGCCAAGCAGCTGAAAAAACAGCTGGGCACCGGCGGCGCGGTGAAGAAAGGCGTGATCGAAATTCAGGGCGACCGCCTGGAGCAGGTCAGCGCCCTGCTGACCAAAGCCGGACTGAAAGTGAAAAAGGTCGGCGGTTAGTTCCGCCTTGATTTTCACGTTTCTGCCGCTAAAATACTCGGCTCCTGCACAAGGGGGAGTAGTCTCTCGCCGAAAGGCGAGACGGTCGTCAACATAATTGGTGCAAAATCACCATGGTGGCCGTGACCAGGGTTGTCTTTGTCGAGACACCGTTGGTTTGACGAGACCTTTGACAGGCTGATGCCGATACCGGGGACGGGCGGCATAGCCTGCTCATTGGTTGTCAACACCCTGTCCCCCTGGTAGATACTGTGGAAGCCCTGACCACCTCGACCCTTGCGGTCGCCATTGCCGAAATCGGCGATAAAACCCAGCTGCTCGCCCTGGTGCTGAGCTGCCGTTTCAGAAAGCCTCTGCCCATTATTGTTGGCATCCTGGCCGCTACCCTGCTCAACCACGGCCTCGCCGGCTCTGTGGGTGTCTGGATACAGCACTGGCTGGATCCACTCTGGCTGCAATATCTGCTGGCCGCCTCCTTCTTCGCCATGGCGCTGTGGATGTTGATCCCCGACAAGCTGGACGACGAAGACAGTCAGCTGCGCCGTTACGGGCCCTTTATCACCACTTTCGTGCTGTTCTTTATTGCGGAGATGGGCGACAAGACCCAGCTCGCCACCGTGCTGCTGGCGGCCCGTTTCGTGGACGACTTCTGGCTGGTGGTAGCCGGCACCACCCTCGGCATGATGGCCGCCAACGTGCCTGTGGTGTTACTCGGCAAGAAAGGCGCCGAACGCATTCCCATGCGATGGATTCACGGCGTCAGCGCCTTGCTCTTTCTGGTGTTGGGTATCACCACCCTGTGGTGGTAGGCCGGCGCGGCAATGGTAAGCGTTCACCCGCATAGCATTGACAGCAAAAATGAGGCAGAGCGCGCATTACGCGGCTATGTGCTGTGGCGCAAGGGCAGCTATGGTGTCTGGTCCCAGCGTGGGGAGTTGTTTCGACAGCACATTCTGTCGTTGGTAGAAACCGCTAAGCGGCTGAGCTGCTGAGCTGCTGTCCTCAGCAGTGGCTGCGAACCATAGTGCCGGCCTGTATCGAGAAGACGGATTACCCCATTCCGGCAGCATTGTCCCCGTCAAGTTAGTCTCGGTGAAGAGTTACTGCTGCGCAGTGATTTGTTACACTTGGCGCCATATCATATGGCATTTCGACCATAAATTAGTCTCTACCAGACCCGGCGCCTTAATGTCAGTCAGAGCGTATTTTAATGAAAAAAAATGGAGTGATGAAATGGAACAAAACATGATGGAACGTACACTTCGTTTTGTGAGTCAATCAAATAGTTCAGATACAGAGTTTGATGAACAAGCTCTCGCACTGTTTAGATATCAATTTGAATATAATTTACCCTATCAATCTTATTGTCGAGCGAAAGGAAAAACGCCCAGGTTAGTCAAACGCTGGCAGGACATTCCAGCCGTGCCCATTGATGCATTTAAGCAAGTCAGCCTGAGCTGCAGTGTTCCCAATGAAAAGACTGTTGTTTTTATGACCAGCGGAACGACAACAGGTAATCGGGGAAAGCACTACCACCCTAGCTTAGAAGTGTATAATTTATCGACCATTAAACATTTTAAAGAACGTTTTATGGCACCCTGTGATCAGTTGCCTATGGGTATTTTATTCCCAACTCCCACCACACTGCCTAACTCTTCACTTGCGCATTATTTAGCATTAGTCGCTAAAGAATTCAGCAATCAGGATAGTGATTATTTTATCGATGACTTGGGCCTGCAAATTGATAAATTAATACTAGAGCTGGAACGACGTGAAGCAGACAATAAACCCTATGCGCTACTGGGTGCTTCTTTTAGTTTTGTTCATTTATTTGAAGCCTTAGCAGAAAAAAATCGCAAATTTTCCTTACCTAAAGGCAGTAAATTACTCGATACAGGTGGCTACAAAAATCAATCAGCAGAACTAGATGCCGAACACTTTTATCAGCAGATGCATGACTACCTTGGGGTCGAGCGACAGAACTGCATCAATATGTTTGGAATGACTGAATTAAGCACGCAACTGTACAACAACGGCAGCGAAGTGCTTCCCTCAGTAATGTCAGGCCCCCATTGGATTAAAACAAGAGTCGTTCACCCTGCCACAGGGGAAGATATGCCCGAAGGAGAGCCGGGAGTGCTGATCCAGGTTGATTTAGCAAACTACAACTCGGTTTCTTCCATTTTGACAGAAGATATGGGCGTAAAAAAAGACAACGGATTTATATTTTTGGGAAGGGTTCAAGGGGCCGATGCGAAAGGTTGCTCTCTGGCGCTTGATGAATTTATTCGCTCGGTAAAGGTACAATAAAATGATAGAAAGAGCGGGATTTATTCCGCAATTGGCTGAAGATGAAGTTATTTACGAAACAATCAACTTTGAAAATAAAGGTGTCAGCTTAAATGTAGAAGTGCCTGCATTAACAGCGGTGCAAATTGGGCACATCATTGAAAAAGTAAAAAAAACAAGAAATGAAGTATTAACAAAATTTACGGTTGCTGACATGGTGGCAATTGTGGATGAAGTAGTTCATCGCCTATTAGATCGAAATAATGCGTATCGAAAAAAAGCTGAAAAATTATTGCCGATTGTCACTGGGTATGACGCAGAAATGATCCGCCTCGGTTTGACCTCATCTTTAAAGACATTTAGAAAACCGCAATTATTGAAGTTTTTGGTAGAAGATTTTGGAAACCCTATGCTGCTTGATGAATTTCAGCCTGTGACCAAAGGCGGTTATGTGAAAGCAATTGGCCCACAGTTAATGACACACATATGGGCTGGCAATGTACCTGGGCTCCCTTTATGGAGCCTGGTATCGAGCCTGCTGGTAAAAGGCGGCTCCGTCGGTAAAGTGTCGAGTTCTGAACCACTATTTGCTGGATGGGTCGCGCAAATGTTAGCTGAGGTAGAGCCAAAACTTAAAGACTGCTTAGCAATCGTATGGTGGCGAGGCGGGGATGAAGAAAAAGAAGTACAGCTATTCGAAGCATCCGATGTGGTGCTTGCTTATGGTGGAAATACCTCATTGTCGGCAATGAAGTCTCGCGTACCTGTGACCACTCGTTTCTTGCCATATGGGCATAAGATGGCGTTTAGTCTTATCGCTAGCGAAAGCCTGAATGCTCGCAATGCAAAGGAAACCGCTCATCGCGCAGCATTTGATGTGATAAATTATGATCAACAAGCTTGCTTTTCACCGCATGCTTTCTTTGTGCAGCGAGGTGGAAGCATATCACCGAAAGATTTTAGTGAATATATAGCATGTGAACTTGATAAGTTTGACAAGCGTCATCCCCGGAAAGAGCTTTCCTTCGAGGAAGAAGCCAGCATTGCTTCTTGGAAGCAAAAAGAAGAAATCAGTTTATTTTCTCGTCTAGATAAGGCGGTATTAAGCAAAGAGTCAGGAAGTTGGACCGTGATTTATGAGCAACTACCAGACTCATTTACACCAAGTCCGTTAAATCGCACCGTACGGATCATTGAAGTTGATGACTTTGAGCAAGTGATACCTATTCTAATTCCTTATCGAAAGTACTTGCAAACGGCTGGCATTGCGGCCCACCCTAAAGAGATGTTTAAATTATCGTCAATGCTTGCAGAAGTGGGCGTAACGAGAATTGCATCTATCGGAAAAATGACATCACCGCAAGCAGGTTGGCACCATGATGGCACTTCAAACTTATTAGACTTGGTGCGTGTAGTAGATATTGAGCACGATGTGGAATACTACGCTGATAAATTTTCGCCGTATAGAAGTTAAGAGATATCAAATGGATAGATTACGTATAGAGCAGGTAGCATATAGTTATGGCGAAAAAGCACCCACATTAATCAATATTAACCTGGAAATTAAGCGTGGAGAATTTCATTGTTTAGTCGGGCGTAGCGGCTGTGGAAAAACATCACTATTAAACATAGCCTCCGGACTGTTAATACCTGACCAAGGCACTGTATACATAAATGGGCAGCGATTAAAAAAACCGATAGCGGACGCTGGATTTGTCTTTCAGTCCCCTACTTTATTAGAGTGGAAGACAGTACTGGAAAACATCCTCTTCCCCATAGAGCTAAAAAGAAAAAGCACGCAAAAAGAGCAAGAAAGGGCCTTATCTCTACTATCACTGATGAAAATCAGTGACCAGGCACATCAGTTTCCACAACAATTATCTGGCGGCCAACAAAGTCGCGTAGCCATTGCTCGAGCCTTAATTAAAAACCCGCCCTTTCTCTTTATGGACGAGCCGTTTGCAGCCCTTGATGCAATTACCAGGGAAGAGATACAAGATGATTTACTGGCAATATGCAACGACCAAAACATGACCGCCTTATTTATTACTCATGATATTTCAGAAGCCGTTTACTTGTCGAGTCATGTGTCTGTGATGGGCAAAGGAAATATTATGTATAATAAAGAAATAAACTTACCCGAGCCGCGCACACTGAAAGTTCGTTATAGTGAACACTTTAATGAGTTAAGTCATCTTATTCGGCAAGCATTAGAAGGAAACAACAGAAAATGAAATTTCTGCGGTTTTTCTCTGCCATCTTATTTGTCATATTCATCTGCGTTTGGGAGTGGTTAGGGAGTGCAATGTCTGAGCTTGTATTACCGACACCTTCTGTTGTTTTCCCTCTTTTGTGGTCTGGATTAATCTCGGGATATTTTACACCTCATATAATACAAACCTCCCTGGAAGTAGTAGCAGGCTTGCTCATTGGTAGTATATTTGGTGTGGTAATGGGTATATTAATGGCAGAGTTCAAGTGGCTGCCAAGCTTGTTATCCCCTTATATCATTGCCAGTCAGGCTGTGCCAAAGCTCGCTCTTGCACCATTATTCGTATTATGGTTCGGCTTTGGCATGACCTCTAAAATTATCATTACCGCATTAATTTGCTTTTTCCCACTGCTTGAAAGCACCATGACTGCAATTAAACAAACAAATAAAGAAAAGCAGAATTTATTTAGAGTATTACAAGCATCAAGATGGGAAACGCTTATTCACTTAAAAATACCAGAAGGCCTGCCTAGCATGATGAGTGGGCTTCGTGTCGCGGTGATTTTAGCCCTGGTAGGCGCCGTAGTGGGTGAGTTTATTGGTGCAAACAAGGGATTAGGTGCACTCATCATTGCTTCACAAGGTATGATGGATACGCCGTTAATGTTTGCTGTTTTAATTTTACTCACGTTGTTTGGTATGGTGTTGTATGGTTTAGTAAACTTAGTTGAAAATCTTTTATTAAAAAAATACTTTTATCGAGGTGAAGGAAAATGATCAAGACAATAAGCAAACTATCTACACTCGCGCTTTTAAGCTTAGCCTTAGTCGCTTGCGGTGATGATATAAATTCAGCCAAGAAGGAAGGCGCAGAAAAGTTACGAGTTGCCAGCTGGAGCCAACCAATTACCGAGCAAACCAACATACTTGCCGAAAATAAAGATTTCTTCTCCAAGCAAAACATGGAAATTAAATTCATCCCTGGTGCTGGTGGCGGAGATGCAATAAAAAACATTGCGTCAGGAAAAGCAGACATTGCATTTACAGATCCAGGTTCACTTTTTTCAGCATTAGACAAAGGTGAAAAGCTAATTGCTTTATATGACATTTATCCACGCAACGTGTTTAATGTGGTCTCTTTAAAAGAAAGTAATATTACCAAACCCGAGGATTTAAAAGGAAAGAAAATTGGCGTTTACAGTTTATCAAGCGGCACTCGACAGAATCTATTGGTGTTATTAAACAAAGCAGGATTAACCGAAGATGATGTCGAAATCATTGAGACAGGCGTGCTTAACTTCGCCCCTCTAATGCAGGGGCAGGTTGATGCTACGGCTGCGACAGATACCGGCCTGGCGACGGGAAAGGCGAAGGGACTTGGCGATGTGGAAGTGATGGAAGTAAAGGACTACTTTAACTATTCAAGCGATTTATTTGTAGTAACAGAAAAAACATATGAGCAGAAAAAAGATGAGCTATATGCATTTTTAGAAGGATATAAAGCAAGTGTGAAGTGGATGATGGAAAATACTGAAGAAGCCGCTAAACTTGCAGTTAAATATGCCATTGACGGGAAAAATGAAGCGCACAACGTAAAAATTATTGAGTTACGAAATGCGTCTAGCTTACCGCTTTCAAATGATGTCGCAGAGCTTGGACTGATGAGCCTGAGCAATTTACAAAATGCCGCTGATATGTATTACGAGCTTGGAATAATTAGTCAAAAACTGAACTTGACTCCTGTTGTAAATAAGAAATATATGCTGACCAAATGAGCGGAGATACACCATTGAACTTAGCAGGAAAAGTCGCATTGGTCACCGGTTCAAGCCGTGGCATTGGTGCTGAAATAGCAAAAGGCTTGGCCAAGCAAGGCGCCTTTGTCATTGTCAATTATTTACAAGATGATCAGGCGGCAGCACAAGTCGTCGCCACTTGTCAGTCACTGGGTGGGAATGCCTGGGCGATTAAAGCCGATGTCACGGTTGAAGATGAAGTAAATCGCATGATCAAAGAGATTACTTTAGATTTAGGGAAGATCGATATCGTCGTTAATAATGCTTTTAAGCCTTATCAATTCAACCCTGAACAGCGCAAGCTGGCTTGGGAGCTGACATGGGAAGATTACCAAGCACAATTAGATGGCTCCTTGCGTTCGGTTTACTATGTTAGTCAGGCTGTTATGCCGGTGATGAAGCAACAGTGTGGAGGTAGCATCGTCAATATCGTCACCAATTTAATCGCGCGCCCTGTCGTTCCCTATCTCGACTACACAACAGCAAAAGGAGCCGTGCTCAGTTACAGTAGGAATCTGGCAGCCGAGCTAGGACCTCTGGGCATTAGGGTGAATTGTGTTGCTCCAGGCTTGGTTTTCCCCACAGATGCCAGCAAGTACACCAAGGAAGATGTGAAAGAGTTAATTATTGCGCAAACCCCTTTAGGCAGGTTGGCACAACCCGCCGATGTAGTAGGCCCGGTGTTATTTTTGGCGTCAGACTTGGCAAATTTTGTAACGGGGCAGACCCTTCATGTTGATGGTGGGTTTGTCATGGGGTAACAATGCGGATGCCCGTTATGGTGTATGGTCCCAGCGTGGGGAGCTGTTTCGACAGCGTATTCTGTCGTTGGTAGAAACAGCTAAGCGGCTAAGCTGCTGTCCTCAGCAGTGGCTGCGAACCATAGTGCAGACCTGTATCGAGAAGAGGGATCCCCCATTCTGGCAGCATTGTCCCCGTCAAGTTAGTCTCGGTGAACAGTTACCGGAAATGCCTATGCTGAGGCGATTGAGTATCAAGGGAGTCAGGCATGCGAGTCGCGATTATTGGTAGTGGGGTCATCGGCTTGACCACCGCCTATGCATTGGTAAAAAAAGGGCACCAGGTCGAGCTTTTCGAGCAACGGAACGCGGTCGCCATGGAAACCAGCTTCGCCAATGGCGGCCAGCTGAGCTATCGCTACGTGTCACCACTGGCAGATGCGGGGGTGCCGCTGCAGGCGCTGCGCTGGATGCTGAAAAAGGATGCGCCGCTGCGTTTTCAACCTCGCATGAATCTGGATCAATGGCGCTGGTGCCTGCGCTTCTTGCTGGCCTGCCGCCGCAGTGTCAATCGGTCCAATGGGGCGCACCTGCTGCGACTGGCACTGCACAGCCAGTCGGTATTGCGTGGCTGGCGAGAAGGCGATGGCCTGGATGACTTCGCCTGGCGGGCCAACGGTAAGCTGGTCATTTATCGTGACGGCGCCAGCCTGCAAAAGGCCGCCGCTGGCATAGCCCCCGACTCACCACAACAGCTGCTGGATAGCCGGCAATGCATAGAGGCCGAGCCTGCTCTGGCCAGTCTGGCGTCGCAACTGCAAGGCGGTATTTTTTCTCCCGGCGACGAAGTAGGAGATTGCTACAAGTTCTGCCGGCAGCTGCTGCAGCGCCTGCACGGACATGCCAACTTCAGGCTGCATACCGGGAAAGCCGTCAACAAACTGCACCTCGAACGCGGGCAGATCCGCGCCCTGTCTCTGCCGGACGGCGATGTTGCTGTCGATCATCTGGTGGTTGCCGCCGGCATTGGCAGCGCCGCCCTGCTGCGACCACTGGGACTGAAACTGCCGCTGTATCCCTTGAAGGGCTACAGTCTGACCCTGCCCGTGACCGATCACGCTTTTGTGCCGCAGACCAATGTCACCGACTACGACCGTAAAATCGTCTACGCCCGCCTGGATAATCAATTGCGCGTTGCCGCCATGGTGGATATCGGCGACTGGAATACCGATCTCGACGCCAGCCGAATTGCCTCACTGCGCCAACAGGCTCAGGCCTGCTTTCCGCATGCGGGGGATTACCAAACGGCCACAGTCTGGGCCGGCCTGCGCCCCGCCACCCCCGAGGGCACACCATTACTGGGACCCAGCGGCATCAAGAACCTGTGGTTGAATCTGGGTCATGGCAGTCTGGGCTTTACCCTGGCCTGTGGCAGTGCCGATACCCTGGCCAGTCTGATTAATCGTGAGCCCCCGGCTATTTCTCTGGAAGGCCTGCAACTGGCCTCCTGAGTTTTATACTGGCCTGTATTATTCACGCTATATTTATTCTCACGCTTTTATTGGCACTACTATTGTTATCAGCCCTGTTTGGTTCGCCAAAAGGAAAGTATTACATTAACGTAACTGCTTCATATGGTTTCATATGAGTAAATATGTTAGTCATATGATTGGAAAATAACCCGAGGATATGAATATGGTTATGCATAATCGTAATGTCACCAAGCTTTTTACCGGCGCCATGACCGCCCTCCTGTTCAGCACCCAGGTCAGTGCCGAAGCGCGCTACGTAACCATTGGTACCGGCGGCCAGACCGGTGTTTATTACACCGCCGGCCAATCGGTGTGCCGTTTTCTCAACCGCGGCGCCGACGAGCATGACATAAAATGTAATGCTCCCTCATCGGCAGGTAGCGTCGGCAATATCGTCTCACTGCAAAACGGCGACTACGACTTTGCCTTTATCCAGTCCGATCACCAGTACAAGGCGCTGGAAGGTCAGGCTCCCTTTGACAAGAAGCCGGTAGAAAATCTGCGCGCCGTCTTCTCTCTGCAAAGCGAGATACTCACCGTAGTGGTGCGTAACGATAGCAACATCAATGGCTTCGAAGATCTCAAGGGCAAGCGGGTCAATATCGGCGTACCCGGCTCCGGTAGCCGCGATACCTTCGATGAGTTAATGCAGACCAGCGGCTGGAACAAAGACAGCTTCTCACTTGCCGCCGAGCTGAAACCGGCAGAAATGGCCGCCGCCCTCGGCGACAACAACCTGGATGCCATCACCTATATGGTGGGCCACCCCAGCGGCGCCATTCAGGAAGCGCTGACCACGGCCGACGCCAAACTGATCCCGGTTGAAGGCGCCGGAGTCGACAAGCTGCTGGAAAAAGCCAGCTACTTCACCCGCGCCAACATTCCCGCCGGCCTCTATCCGGGCGTTGACCAGCCTATTCCCTCCATCGGTGGCAAGGCAGTGCTGGCCACCACAGAGCAAGCCGATCCGGACGTGGTCTATCAACTGGTCAAGTCTGTCTTCGACAACCTGGAGCGCTTCAAGCGTCTGCACCCCGCCTTTGCCGAGCTCAAGGCAGAAGACATGATCAGTGCCGGCATTACGGCGCCGCTGCATGAAGGAGCCGAGCGTTTCTACAAGGAAAAAGGCTGGCTGTAACCGCCAGCCAGCGACTCTGCAGGCCATGAGGTACCCGCCAACGGGCGTGCCGCCTGACACAGGTATCTTCTAGCCACCAACCTCTCCTGCCACAGCGGGAGAGGTTTTCTCCTTTCTGTTGCACCACCAAGATAGGTATCCCCCTATGTCAGATAAACAATTGTCCGCAGAGGAGTTGATCGCCCAGGATGTCGGCGCGCGCTCACCGGGCGGCATCATGGCTAAGGTGATCGCCGGACTGGCCCTGTGCTGGTCACTGTTCCAGCTCTGGATCGCCTCGCCGTTACCCTTCATCTTTGGTGTCGGCGTACTCAACAATACAGAAACACGCTCTATTCACCTCGCCTTTGCCTTGCTGCTGGCTTTTTTGGTTTTTCCTGCATTCAGTAAATCGCCGCGTCACCGGGTGCCACTGCTCGATATCGTCCTGGGTCTGGTTGCCGCCGCTTCTGCCGCCTATCTGTTCATCTTCTATCAGGAGCTGTCTCAGCGCCCCGGTAACCTGACTACGGCCGATCTGGCCACCGCCTGTGTCGGTATTACGCTGCTGCTCGAGGCAACCCGTCGGGCACTGGGCCCGCCGCTGGCGATCATCGCTCTGGTCTTTCTCATCTACAGCCTGGCCGGCCCTTATATGCCGGACCTGCTGGCCCACCGCGGGGTCAGCTTCTTTGCCCTGGCCAACCATCAGTGGATCACCACCGAAGGCGTGTTCGGCATCGCCCTTGGCGTGTCCACCAGCTTCGTGTTTCTGTTCGTGCTGTTCGGCGCCCTGCTCGAGCGGGCCGGTGCCGGCCATTACTTCATTCAGCTGGCGTTCAGCCTGCTCGGCCATCTACGTGGCGGCCCGGCCAAGGCGGCGGTGGTCGCCTCGGGGCTGACCGGGATGATCTCCGGTTCCTCCATCGCCAACGTGGTCACCACCGGCACCTTCACCATCCCCATGATGAAGCGCACCGGTTTCTCCGCCGAGAAAGCCGGCGCGGTTGAAGTCGCCTCTTCGGTGAACGGCCAGATCATGCCTCCCGTCATGGGCGCGGCCGCCTTTCTGATGGTCGAGTACATCGGCATGCCCTATGTCGAGATCATCAAACACGCTTTTCTGCCGGCGGCCATATCCTATATCGCCCTGCTGTACATAGTGCATCTGGAGTCGCTCAAACTCGGCCTGCAGCCGATCGGCGGCCACCAGCCCAAACCCTGGCTGCGCCGCCTGACCGGCTTTGCCTTTGGCGCTGCGCTGATCAGCGGCCTGTCGCTGGCCGTCTACTACGGCCTCGGCTGGCTCAAACCCGTGCTGGGCGACTATGTGCTGGAAGGTGTCGGCGTGCTGCTGGCGCTGGCCTATCTCGGCCTGCTAAAAATTGCCGCCAGCGTTGCGCCGCTTGAGCCGGAAGACCCCAGCGCGCCACTCGACGCCCTGCCGCAAACCCGGGCCGTATTGCTGTCTGGCCTGCACTTTCTGTTGCCCGTGGTGGTACTGGTCTGGTGTCTGATGATCGAGCGTCTGTCGCCCGGGTTGTCCGCCTTCTGGGGCAGTATGATGCTGGTGGTCATATTGCTGACCCAGCGTCCGCTGCTGAGCTGGATGCGCACCGATGGCCTGCACGAGCACGGTAACTTCATGGACGGCCTCATCGATCTGCGCGAAGGCCTGCTGGCCGGCGCCCGCAACATGATTGGCATCGGTATCGCGACCGCCGCCGCCGGGCTTATCGTGGGCGCGGTATCACAGACCGGTGTTGGCCTGGTGCTGGCCGATCTGGTCGAGCTGCTGTCGATGGGCAACCTGCTGCTGATGCTGATATTCATAGCGGTATTCAGCCTGATCCTGGGCATGGGCCTGCCAACTACCGCCAACTACATAGTGGTGTCCAGCCTGCTGGCGCCGGTGGTGGTAACCCTGGGCCAGCAAAACGGCCTGATCGTGCCGCTGATTGCGGTGCATCTGTTCGTGTTCTACTTTGGCATCATGGCCGATGTGACCCCACCGGTGGGGCTGGCCTCGTTTGCCGCGGCCGCCGTGTCCAAGGGCGATCCGATCAAGACCGGCGTGACCGCCTTCTACTACAGTCTGCGTACCGCCGCCCTGCCCTTCCTGTTCATCTTCAACACGGATCTGCTGCTGATTGACGTGAGCTTCTGGCACGGTGTGCTCATCTTCGTGATCTCCACCGCCGCCATGCTGATCTTCGCCGCCGGCACCCAGGGATTTTTCCTGGTGCGCAGCCGCTGGTACGAAGGGATCTTGCTGCTATTGGTGGCCTTCACCCTGTTCCGCCCGGGTTTCTGGATGGACATGCTGCACGATCCCTATCGCGAGGTGCCACCGGCCCAACTGGAGCAGGTAATCGGCGAGATTGATGCCGAGAGCAAGCTGCGTCTGCGCATACTCGGGGTAGATGCGGTAGGCGATCCGCAGGAGTTCAGCCTGTTACTGCCGGTACCGGCAGGAGACAGCGGTGCGGAACGACTGCAGAAGCTCGGCCTGATGCTCTATGAGGATAACGGCAAGGTGCTGATCGACAGTGTTGCCTTTGCCAGCCCCGCCGCCGATGCGGGTCTGGATTTCGATCAGGAAATCCTGCTGGTGCGCGCACCGACCGAGCGCTGGATCAAGGAGCTGATGTGGATCCCCGGCTTCCTGTTGCTCGGTCTGGTGGTCTGGCTGCAACGCCGCCGCCAAAAGCCGTTACCCGGCTCTGCCGGCTGATCTGACCCGTCATAAAAACCAAAAAGCCCCGGCAGTCATGCCCAAGCCATTTACCTTTCGTGTGCATAGGTGAGTAGTTGATAACCCATGGATGCCCATCCATACTGTGATTATGTACAGTTATAGGTGGCATCCATGGGACAAATATCCGGCCAAGCCTCAGAATCAAGGGTTCCAGAGAAAACCTCAGATAATGTAGATCTGAACGTCTGTGTGAACCCAACCTGCCAAAATTTCAACATATCCCCTTCACAGAGTCGTCAGCTCATCAGAGATTCCCTTGAAGCTCCCTATGAAATGAACGGCTCAAGAGAAGTCTGGTTCAACAACCCGATAAACCGGATTTACGAGTGCGACAAGTATGTGGCGGTACTAACGGATGCTGAACGGCTCTCTGAAGGTAAGCTCGTTGAGTTCATCTACCGAGCTTCTTTGCACCCGATTGATAATTTCTTCCAGATGGTCAGGCGAAGGCTCTCCTTACTGGAGCGCCCCATGCACTCGGAGTCCAACAATGGCAGAGTATGGACAGGGAAAAGTGCTTACAATCCGGCAATGGTTGATAAAATGCTCCAGATCTTACGGGTTTATTACAACTTCTGTCTGGTAGGAAAAGACAAGAAGACACCTGCTGAGCGGCTTGGTCTGGCAAGGGGGCCAGTAGAGATCAGGAAGATACTGCACCCATAAGGATGAGACAATACAGTATTGAGAGCTGGTTTCAGGTGATTTGCGGCAAGAAAGCATTGCTAGAGCAAAATATGCTTATAAGACATTGATTTAAAATACAAATAAAAAGAGCAGCATTAAGCTGCTCTTTTGGCTCCCATCAAGCCATGCACACGAAAGGTAAATGGCTTGAGTCATGCCGGGGCTTTTTTATGAGCAGGTATTAAACCAATCTGAATAAAGATCTGATCTTTCTCAAGTCCGAACTCAGAGGCAGCACAGCCGCCTCTGTTGCCTCTTCCTGAGCTTCGAGTTGCCTGTAGACAGTGCCAACAGATGACTCTGCGGCATCAGGGAGGACAAAGGGATCTGCTCAGCCGACCATCTGACCGCCATGGATGGCGGGAATGCCTGGACGGCAGGAGCATTTCCCGGCCGCACCAAGGATGGTGCGGCTGAGCCTACATGGAGGTATTCACGGCATGTCGGCGGAGCGGGCCCTTTGTCCGACCTTTACAGAGCAACCAAATAGATCAGTTATTTAATCAGTTTGGTATTAAACAATCGATCTAAACGCTGACGACTTTTCTCAGCCAAACACCTTGAAGCTGTCGGCGTTCAGCCACAGGTGCGCCAGAATACTCGCCACATAACCGAGGAATATTACCGGGGCCCACTTGAGATGGCCGAAAAAGGTATACATGCCCCGGGCCTGGCCCATCAGTGCCACGCCGGCGGCCGAACCGATAGACAAGAGGCTGCCGCCCACACCTGCGGTCAGGGTGATCAGCAGCCAGTTGCCGTGCGACATTTCCGGCTGCATGCTCAGCACCGCAAACATCACCGGAATGTTGTCCACCACCGCAGACACAACGCCCAGTGCAATGTTGGCATAGACTGCATCCCAGCCGCCGTAAAGTACCTCGGACACCAGCGCCAGATAACCCATGAACCCTAGGCCACCCACGCACATCACCACTCCGTAGAAGAACAGCAATGTATCCCACTCGGCGCGCGCGATTCGGTTGAAAACGTCAAATGGCACCACGCTGCCCAGCCGCTTGAGCGCTTCTTCATCGCCCCGCTTTTCGGCCATCACCCGCTTGCGCGCCAGTGAGCCCGGCAGGGTTTCGCGCAGGTAATAACCGAAGAACTGCAGGTAGCCAAGGCCGGTCATCATGCCCAGCACCGGCGGCAGGTGCAGCAGGCTATGGCAGGCCACGGCGGTGGCGATGGTCAGCAGAAACAGCAGCACGATACGAATGGCACCGCGTTTGACCTCCACCTCTTCATAGAGGGCGGAGGGGTGGCGGTTTTCGATAAAGAAATTCATCACCAGCGCCGGCACCAGGTAGTTGAGCAACGCCGGAATGAACAGGATGAAGAATTCGTTGAACTTGATGATACCGGCCTGCCACACCATCAGGGTGGTGATGTCGCCGAAGGGGCTGAAGGCGCCGCCGGCGTTGGCGGCAATGACGATATTGATACAGCACAGGTTGATGAAGCGCTTGTCTCCTTCCGCCACCTTGATCACCACGGCGCACATCAGCAGTGCCGTGGTCAGGTTGTCGGCGATGGGAGATATAAAAAAGGCCAGCAAGCCGGTCATCCAGAACAGCGACTTGTAGCTGAAGCCCTTGCGTACCATCCAGGCCCGCAGGGCATCGAACAGACGACGTTCTTCCATGGCGTTGATATAGGTCATGGCCACCAGCAGGAACAGCAGCAGTTCTGAATATTCCAGCAGATTGTGGCGGAAGGCCGCTTCGGTGACGCCCGGAATATCATGATTGATATAGGTCCAGCCGATGGCGACCCAGATGATTCCGGCGGCAATCAGCACCGGTTTGGATTTACGCAGATGGAGGTATTCTTCTCCCATCACCAGCAGATAGGCGATGACGAAGATGACGACGGCAAAGATACCGACCGAAGAATAGGTCAGGTCCAGTGGCCCCGCGGCCGCAAAAACGGAGGAGCTGAACAGTGCTACCAGCCCTCCCAGAGTGAGTAAGCACAGTTTCCTTTGCATTGTTTTTTCTCGCTTTTGTTATTTTGGCTATAGCTACCGGGAGCCTTTTAATCCTTAGGTCAACCCCGTTGAAAAGACTAACATAAAGCCCTGTTCAAGACAGGCCGCTTTATTGGCGCTCGCTCTCATTTCTCATATCAAAATACCGGGCTGCCACCTCGAGGATTCAGCCAGGAAAGTAAATATTTAGTCTTGTTTTTTGCATTATTTTTCACGATCATGCGTCTTTGTTTTTTCGCTTTAAGGACTGCCCGTGCGCGATACCGATGCCGCCCTGGTCAAGGCGTTTCGTCAATCCAGCCCCTATGTCAATCTGCATCGGGGCTCCACCTTCGTGGTCATGCTAGGTGGCGAAGCCATCGATCAGGAAAACTTCCCCAATATCATCAGTGATATCGCGTTGCTGACCAGCCTCGGTATCCGACTGGTCATCGTCTTTGGCGCTCGCCCGCAAATCGATCAGGGTCTGGAAGAAGCCGGGCTGGAAAATGTTTTTCACAAGCATACCCGGGTGACCGACGAGCACAGTTTTCGCATCATCAAAAATGTCTGTGGCGGCTTGCAGATGGACATCATGGCCCGGCTGTCGATGGGGCTTATCAATACCCCCATGCAAAATGCCCGCATCAACGTGGTCACCGGCAATTTTGTTACCGCCCAGCCTCTGGGGGTGGACGATGGAGTGGATTATCAGCATTCCGGACGGGTACGCCGCATTCATACCGACACCATTCATCATCAGCTGGCCAACGGCGCCACCGTCCTGATCTCCCCCATCGGCTTTTCGGTGACCGGTGAAAGCTTCAACCTGTCTTCCGAAGAGCTGGCCCGACGCCTGGCCATCGAACTCAAGGCTACCAAGCTGATCGGCTTCTGCTCTCAGCGCGGCGTGCTCGACGACGAGGGTGTGGCCATTCCGGAACTCTTCCCCGAACAGGCCGAAGAACATCTGCAGCGCCTGATGTCCGATGGCGATACCCTGTCCGGCACCGCCCGTTATCTGCGTGCGGCCATCTCCAGCTGTCGCGCCGGGGTGCCACGCAGCCATCTGGTGAGTTACAAGGAAGACGGGGCGCTTATTCAGGAACTGTTCACCCGTGACGGTCTGGGTACCCAGCTGGTCAGCCTGAGCGCCGAGCAGGCTCGCCAGGCCCGCATCGACGACATCGGCGGCATCCTGGATCTCATCCGCCCGCTGGAAGAAGAAGGCGTACTGGTGCGTCGCTCCCGCGAACAGTTGGAAATGGAAGTCGATCAGTTCACCATCATCGAGAAAGACGGCGCCATCATCGGCTGTGCCGCCCTCTATCCCTTCCCGGAAGAGGCGATGGCGGAAATGGCCTGTGTGGCCATTCATCCGGATTATCGCCGAGGCAGCCGGGGCGACATGCTGTTGCAAAAGGTGGAAGAGCAGGCCAAGAAACGCGGCATGAGCCGGCTGTTTATCCTGACTACCCGTTCCATTCACTGGTTTCGGGAGCGAGGCTTCGAGCCGGTGGATGTCAGTGCCCTGCCGATGGGCAAACAGGCGCTCTACAACTTCCAGCGTCGTTCCAAGATCATGATGAAAGATCTGGTATAACGCTGATATAACATGGATTTGGCCACTTAATTATTGACAGCGACAGACAGAGTCAGTACTTATATGGCAGCCCGCATGTCGGGCGAGAAGAGGCGCGTTATTCAGGCAGCCGGCAGGAGGAGCTCCCACTCCCAGGATCGCCGGTCAGGGGAGATAACGCCGAGAGGGTGATACGGGGCAGTGCATCATCCTCGGCCACGAGGGCTGAATCCTTCGGGTTGTCACCTGTGGGTGGCGTGCTTCTAAGTGACCTTTTCCGTCTCTGCAGCCGTTTCCCCGTTACTTACTATATGCACACATCAAGGAGCTGCACTTGAGTCAGTTAACCGTTGCCAAATTTGGTGGAACCAGCGTCGCCGATGCCGACGCCATGAGCCGTTGCGCCGCCATTCTCGAACAAAACCCCGATACCCGCCTGGCAGTACTGAGCGCCAGTTCCGGCGTCACCAACCTGCTGGTGGCCCTGGCCTCGGGCGAACAGCAGCCCGAGGCGCGCGCCACGCTGCTGCAACAGTTGACCGATATTCAGCAAGGCATTCTCGACAGCCTGAACAAGCCCGAGATGCTGACCCGGCATATCGAGGATATTCTGGTCCATATCAAGGAGCTGGCCGACAGCGCCGCCATCAGCCCCACCAAGGCACTGCACGATGAAATCGTGGCTCAGGGCGAGCTGATGTCTACCCGGCTGTTCGTGGAGCTGTTGCGCCACCGCGGCACTCCGGCGGTGTGGTTTGATGTGCGCAAGGTGATGCGTACCGACGATCGTTTCAGCCGTGCCGCCCCCGATCTCGGCTTGCTGAGCGCCGAAGTGGAAAGAGAACTCAAGCCATTGTGTGACAACCAGCTGGTGGTGACCCAGGGCTTTATCGGCGCCGCCAACGACGGCCGCACCACCACCCTGGGTCGGGGCGGCAGCGATTTTTCCGCCGCCCTTCTGGGTGAGGCGCTGGACGCCATCGCCGTACAAATCTGGACCGACGTACCCGGCATCTACACCACGGATCCGCGACTGGTGAGTGAGGCTCGTGCCATTCCCGAAATCAGCTTCAGCGAAGCCTCCGAGATGGCCACCTTCGGTGCCAAGGTGCTGCACCCCGCTACCCTGCAACCGGCGGTACGCAAACAGATACCGGTGTTTGTGGGTTCCAGCAAGGCGCCGGAAGCCGGTGGCACCTGGATCCGCAACAGCACCCCCAGCCAGCCGCTGTTCCGCGCCCTGGCCTTGCGTCGTAATCAGGTGTTGCTGACCCTGACCAACCAGAGCATGTTTCAGGTACACGGTTTTCTGGCCGAGGTGTTCGGCATTCTGGCCAAGCACAAGATTTCGGTGGACTTGATCACCACCTCGGAAATTTGCGTGTCGCTGACCCTGGACGCCGGCGCCGAGCTGCTGACCGACGAGGTACAGGCCGAACTCGGCAAACACTGTCACCTCAAGGTCGAACAGGGCCTGGCTCTGGTGGCACTGATCGGCAATCGCATGAGCGAAGTCAATGGCACCGGCACCCGGGTGTTTCAGGCGCTGGAAAACGTCAACATTCGCATGATCTGCTACGGCGCCAGCCCGCACAACCTGTGCTTCCTGGTACAGGAAGACAACGCCAATCAGGTGATTATCGACCTGCACAGAGAGCTGCTGCCGGCGTAACCGCCGCTCACTTCAGCAAGCACCAAGGCCCGGTTTTCCGGGCCTTTCAATTCATCCCCAGGCTACCAGAAGCCCGCCCAGCAGCGACGCCGCCATGGCCAGCGCGACTCGCCGCCCCAGGGCGCTGTCACCCAGCGTCAGCGCCATCGCCGTTTTCACCAGATTGTTGACCGAGGCCGCCAGCACGATGCCAAGCACGGCGGTGCCGTGATCGATGCTCGCGAGTGACATCCGGCTCAGAGACAGGGTAATGGCATCCACATCGGTCACGCCTGAGGCCAACGCCAGCAGCAGGATACCGGCGTTGCCCAGCAACGCTTTCAGCCATTCACCGAGTAGCATGATCACCAGGATCAGACCACCGAAGAAAAATGCCGTCTTCAAATCGAGAGGGTTTATATTAAGACTGGGCTGATCCACCGCATCCACCCCCCGATTCCGATACCAGATCACGGCTGCCGGGCCATACAGCAACAGGGTCATCACCAGCACCGGCAACCACAGCTCGGCCAGCAACGTCGGGTTGATCAGCGCACAATACACCAGAATACGGGGAAACATGGTGCCACAGGCCAGCAAGATGCCGGCTGCCAGCATCGGCGCCAGCACCGGCGAGGTGCGTGACAGCCGGGCATAATGCAGGGTCAGGGCGGTGGACGAGGTCAGGCCGGCAAACAGACTGGTAAAGAAGATGCCCTTCTCGGTCCCCCCCAGACGGATGGCAAAATAGCCGAGAAAGGAAATGGAGGCGATCAGCACCACCATCCACCAGATTTCAAAGGGGTTAATGGCGCCACCCGGCCCCATGGCCCGGTTGGGCAGCAGCGGCAGCATCACCACCGAAATCAGCAGCAGCTTGAGCCCCGCATCCAGCTCGTGTTGCTGCAGTTTTTGCAGCAGGCCGTGGATTTCGCGCTTGTTATCGAGAATAAAGGCGGTGATCACCGCGGCGGTGGCAGCGATGGCCGGGTCATCGAGCAGTGCCAGGGCGCCGAAGCAGAAGGTCAGCGCCAGACCTATGCTGCCGGTGATGCTGTAGTCGGCCTGATCCCGGCTGCGAGCCCGATAGGCCACAAGGGTCAGGGCCACTATGCCCAGCAGCCCCACCCCAGTCAGCCACTGGCCCACATGGCTGCCGAGTAACGCCACCAGACCGCCAAAGAGACCGACCAACGCATGAGTACGCACCCCGGCCACCCGCTGGCCGGACTGACTGTCCCGGCTTTGCCAGCCGCGCTGTATGCCGATCAGGGCCCCCAGCAGCAAGGCCAGCCCCAGCCGGATCAGGGTGCCATGATCGGCCAGCAGAGCGAAATCCGGTTCATTCATGCGGCCGCTGTGCTTTCCAGTGTGCGTATTGCGCCAGATCCGAGCGGGCCAGATCCAGCGCCAGCTTCACCACCAGCGCATCATCCAGGTAACCGGCCAGCGGCAGAAAGTCCGGCACCACGTCCAATGGCGACACAAAATAGATGACGGCCCCGGTGATGGCGGCGATCACCTTCCAGGGCACGGCCCGGTAGTCGCCCTTGCGATAATCATTGAGCAGGCTGACCATCAGCTTCAGCTCTTGCCACCAGTCGGCCAGTGAGCCCGGAGGCCTGTCGCCGAATGTGTTCAGCTTGTGATCACCCTGCCGGGCCGCCTCATTCAGCTCGGTATCGCCCACCTCGTCCATGCCATTGATAAATCGCGCCCGGGCCCGATCTTCCTGCTCTCTGCTCAATGCCATCCTCGTTTCTCCCCTGTATGAGAAAACCGGCCTGTTCAGCTCGTGGCCAGCACCTGTGCCAGCGGGGTATGGTCCAGCCCATGAGCCTCGGCCACTGCCTGACAGGTGATGTTTCCTTGGTACACGTTGAGGCCATTAGCCAGGTGCTGGTCCTGCTGCAACGCCTGCCGCCAGCCCCGGTTGACCAGCGCCTGAATGAAGGGCAAGGTGGCGTTGGTCAGGGCAAAGGTAGAGGTGCGGGCCACCGCCCCCGGCATATTGGCCACACAGTAGTGCACTATGCCGTCTACCTCGAAGGTCGGCTGCTGATGGGTGGTGGCATGGCTGGTTTCGAAACAACCGCCCTGATCGATGGCCACATCCACCAGCACTGCGCCCTGGGGCAGCAGCTTGAGCATGTCGCGGGTCACCAGCCTGGGTGCGGCCGCCCCCGGGATCAGCACGGCGCCGATGACCAGATCGCTGCGAGCCAGTTCAAACTCGATGTTATCGGTGGTGGAATACAGGGTCTTCAGCCCCGGACCGTAAAGATTGTCCAGCTCTTTCAAGCGGTTCAGCGACTTGTCGAGTATGGTCACATCGGCACCCAGCCCGAGCGCCATGCGGGCGGCATTGATGCCCACCACGCCACCGCCCAGCACCAGTACCCGGCCCGGCGCCACGCCCGGCACGCCGCCCAACAACACCCCTCGCCCGCCCTGGGCTTTTTCCAGACAATGGGCGCCGGCCTGTACCGCCATGCGGCCGGCCACCTCGCTCATTGGCGCCAGCAACGGCAGGCCGCCCCGGGCGTCGGTAACGGTCTCATAGGCGATGGCGGTACAGCCTGACTTCAGCAGCCCTGTGGTCTGGGCCAGATCCGGCGCCAGATGCAGGTAGGTAAACAGCAGCTGACCAGGCCTTAGCTGCCGGTATTCTTCCGGCTGGGGCTCCTTGACCTTGACGACCATCTCCGCCCGCACAAAAACCTCGCTCGCTTCTTTCACCAGCTCGGCGCCGGCGGCGGCATAATCTTCATCGAGCAGACCGATGGCGCTGCCGGCACCGCATTGCACCAGCACTCTATGGCCATCGCGCACCAGCTCCTTGACGCCGCCGGGCGTCATGCCGACCCGAAATTCATTATTCTTTATTTCCCGTGGAACACCGATATCCATATCCACCTCTTTATACAAACTTGTCATTGACACTGGCCGGGGCGACGCCGCAAGGCGGCTCCGGTGAGCAGCCGGTTATCTTCATCTTGCGCGTTTGCGTTTTAACATTCAATCCTCCACGGGAGAGAGGAAACGCCGGCGCTCCACGCCGCTAGAAGGTGGGTGGGGTCGCCGCCGAGATCAGCTCGCACTGCTCGCTACCGATATTGCGAAATCGATGGGGCTGGCGGGTATCGAAGTAATAGCCATCGCCGGCCCTCAGCACGCAGCACTGCTCCCCCACCGTGACCTCTATTTCTCCACTCAGAACAAGACCGGCTTCCTCCGCCTCGTTGCTCAGCATCTCGGGGCCTGTGTCGGCGCCCGGCGGATACAGCTCCCGTTGCAGCGCAAGTTTGTGGCCCCGGTGCAGCGGGCCCAGCAGCCACATCTGCACCTCGCCGCTGGACATGGGCAGCAGGTCTTGCTGGCGAAAAAAACACTGTCTGGCCGGCTCCTGTTCCAGGCTGAAAAAGGCGCCCATGGTGATGGGAAAACCATCCAGTATCCGCTTGAGTGTAGCCACCGAGGGGTTGACCGCCGCCTGCTCGATTTGCGAAATCAGGCTATTGTTCACCCCGGCCCGGCGGGCCAGCTCACGCTGAGTCAGGCCATGTCGGCCCCGCAGCCATTTCAGTCGTTCGGCAAGCTCCATCATTTCTTCTCCTTCAGGTGCCAGAACTGCGACCTGCCGCCGCTTCCTGGGCGCGCCGTTTCTCGGCGCGTGCCATCAGCCACCAGCCAATAAAGGTCACCAGCGACACGATCAGAATAATCACCGTCGCCAGGGCATTGATTTTGGGACTGACTCCCAGCCGCACGCTGGAAAAGACCACCATCGGCAGTGTGGTGGCGTTGGGTCCGGACACGAAGCTGGCGATCACCAGATCGTCGAGCGACAGGGTAAAGGCCAGCAACCAGCCGGCGACGATGGCGGGCGCAATAATCGGCAGGGTGATAATGAAAAACACCTTGAGTGGGCGTGCGCCCAGATCCATCGCCGCCTCTTCCACCGAACGGTCCAGCTCGCGCAGCCGGGAGCTGACCACTACCGCCACATAGGCGGTGCAGAAGGTCACATGGGCAATCCAGATGGTGCCCATGCCCCGCTGTTGCGGCCAGCCCAGCCAGTCGCCCATGGCCACGAACAGCAGCAGCAAGGACAGGCCGGTGATCACCTCGGGCATGACCAGGGGCGCCGTGATCAGGAAGGCGAAGCCGCTTTCGCCCCTAAAACGCCCCATGCGGGTCAGCACAAAGCCCGCCACCGTGCCCAGCACCACGGCAGTGCTGGCGGCGAAGAAGGCGATGGTCAGGCTCAGGCCCACCGCCTGCATCATCATCTGATCCTGCCACAGCTCGCCGTACCAGCGGGTGGACCAGCCAGCCCAGACCGTGACCAGCCGCGAGCTGTTGAAGGAGTAGATAATCAGTAACAGCATGGGCAGGTACAGAAAGCCGAAGCCCAGCAGCAGGATAACCGGTCGCAGCCGGGAGCGGCTGATGGGAATCTGGTTCATGGCTCAGCCCTCCATTTCTTTGCGTTGAATGCGGTGGAACCACATGATGGGTACCATCAACAGCAGCAACATGACGCTGGCCACCGCCGCAGCAATCGGCCAGTCACGATTGTTGAAGAACTCCTGCCACAGTACCCGCCCAATCAGCAGGGTATCGGGACCGCCCAGCAGCTCGGGGATCACGAACTCCCCCACCGCCGGAATGAACACCAGCATAGAGCCGGCGATGATGCCCCCCTTGGTCAGAGGCACTATCACCGTCAACAGGCTTTTCCAGGGCCGCGCCCCCAGGTCTGAGGCCGCCTCCACCAGCGAGTAGTCGAGCCGCATCAGGGCGGTATAAAGCGGCAGTATCATGAAGGGCAGATACGCATAGACGATGCCGATGTAGACGGCGGTGTTGGTGTTGAGGATCTGCAGCGGGGACTCGATAACCCCGATGGTCAGCAGTACATTGTTGAGAAAACCGTTGTTACCGAGAATGCCCATCCAGGCGTAGACCCGGATCAGAAAAGAGGTCCAGGACGGCAGTATCACCAACATCAGCAACACGTTGCGAGTCGAGGGCCGGGAATGGACGATGGCCCAGGCCATGGGGTAGCCGATCAGCAGGCACAGCAGGGTCGAGATACCGGCTACCTGGAGCGACTGCAGATAAGACCGAACATAGAGGCTGTCGCTCAGCAGAAACAGATAGTTGCCGAGGTTGAGCACCAGCTGCAGCTGTTCGTCGGCGAAGCTCAGTATCTCGCTGTAGGGCGGTATGGCCAGCGCCGCCTCGGACAGGCTTATCTTGAACACGATCAGAAAGGGGATCAGAAAAAACAGCAGTAACCAGCTGTAAGGCAGGGCGATCACCAGGCTACGGCCAAGACGGTATCGGGAACGGGTATTCATCAGTATCTCCCTAGGTCAGTAACACGGCGCAGCTGTCGGCTTCCCAGCGCAAATACACCCGATCACCCCAGGTAGGATTGCCTCGTCGGTGCCGGTCCATGTTGGGCAGGGTCGCCAGAATGCGTTTACCCGAGGCAAGCCGCACATGATAAATCGACAAACTGCCCAGATAGGCGATTTCGTCGACGATGCCGCTGAGCCAGTTGCAGTCTTCTGTAGGGGCCTCGGCGCAGAGAAACATCTTCTCGGGCCGTACCGCTATCATGATGGGCAAGCCTTCGCCGATGGATACACCGTGATTGATGCGCAGGGGACGCTCCAGTTCGGGGCAGCGGATCAGGGCGCTGTCTGCCTCGTTGGCCTCAAGCGGCCCCTCGAACACGTTGACCGAGCCGATAAACTCGGCGCTGTAACGGCAGTTGGGAAATTCATACACATCCAGCGGCTCGCCTACCTGGATCAGCCGCCCCTTGTTCATGATGGCGATGCGCCCGGCCATGGTCATGGCCTCTTCCTGATCGTGGGTGACCATGACGCAGGTCACCCCCACCTGCTCTATGATGTTGACCAGCTCCAGCTGCATCTCTTCGCGCAGCTTCTTGTCCAGCGCGCCCATGGGCTCGTCCAGCAACAGCAGCTTGGGCCGCTTGGCCAGGCTGCGGGCCAGGGCCACCCGTTGCCGCTGACCACCCGACAACTGATGAGGCTTGCGCTTGGCGAAGTCTTCCATGTGTACCAGTTTCAGCATCTGCTCCACCCGCTCGGCCACTTCCCCGCGCGGCAGCCTGTCCTGCTTCAGGCCGAAGGCGATATTGGCCTCCACCGTCATGTGCGGAAACAGGGCGTAAGACTGAAACATCATGTTGATGGGTCTGTCATAGGGCGGCACCTCGGCGATGTCGACCCCGTCGAGCAGGATCTCCCCCCGACTCGGTGGCTCGAATCCGGCCAGCATCCGCAGCAGGGTCGACTTGCCGCAACCGGAGGCGCCGAGCAGGGCGAAGATTTCCCCCCGCATCACGCCCAGGCTGACGTCGTCCACCGCCGGCTGGCCGTCGTACAGCTTGGTGATCCCCCTGACCTCCAGGAAAGGAGCGATATTGCCTTTGGGCTGGCTTTCGTTTTCCGGCATTTTCACCTCCATATTTTCATCAAACTCTTTGTCATCAAAAGAACCTGTAATACCAATCCACTAAACAAATGATCGATTTCATTTTTGTATAAAAGTCGAACAAAGGGCCCGCTCCCCCGACTCGCCGTGAACCCTCCCTGGAGGCTCAGCCGCGCCATCCGTGCCGCGGATGGTCGGCTGAGCAGATCCCTTTGTCCTCCTTGATGCACCGGAGTTACCTGTTAGCGCGTCTACAGACAACTCGATGCTCGAGAAGAGGCAACAGAGATCGACTACCACGACCGTGAAATGCCATGGACGGCATTTCCCGAGCCCTCAGGGATGAGTTTATGGCGTGTCGTGGGAGGCGACTGTGTTGCCTCTGATCCCGGGGGTTAACATGATCAGATGTTTATTCAAATTGGTATAACTGCAACCGGTTGTCGTCATGCCCCTCGCCTCACTTGCCGGTCTTGACCCGGGTCCAGGCGCGGGTGATCACCCGGTTGACCTTTTGCGGCAACAGCTTGGCGGTATAGAGTTTTTCTGCCGCCGTCTCACTTGGGTAAATGCCGGGATCGTTACGAATGTCCTCATCCACCAGCGCCTTGGCGGGGGTATTGGCGTTGGCGTAAGCAACGTAGTTGGATACGCCGGCAATCACCTCCGGCTGCAGCAGATAGTCGAGCAGCTTGTGCGCATTATCCGGATGTCTGGCATCCTTCGGGATGGTCAGCATGTCGATCCACATCAGGGCGCCTTCTTTCGGGATGCGGTAGGCAATCTTGACCCCCTGCTTGGCTTCGTCGGCCCTGTCCCGCGCCTGCAGTATGTCTCCCGACCAGCCCACCGCCACGCAGATGTCGCCGTTGGCCAGATCGTTGATGTACTTGGAAGAATGGAAATAGGTGATATGAGGCCGCAGGCTCATCATCAGATCTGTGGCCGGCCCCTTGTAATCGGCGGAATTGGTGCTGTTGGGATCCAGCCCCTGATAGTTGAGGGCGGCGGCGAAGACTTCGGTTGGCGCATCGAGAAAGGCCACGCCGCACTGACTGAGTTTGGCCAGATTCTCCGGCTTCATCACCAGATCCCAGGAGTCCAGCGGCGCATCCTCACCCAGAGCCTCTCTGACCTTGTCGACGTTATAACCGATGCCGGTGGTGCCCCACATATAAGGGACGCCATAGGTATTGTCCGGGTCCTTGTCCGCCAGCACGGCCATGATCTTCGGGTCCAGATTGCCGTAGTTGCCGAGTTTGGACTTATCCAGCGGCATGAAGGCGCCGGCCTGGATCTGGCGGGCCATGAAGTCGCTGGTTGGCACCACCACATCGAAGCCGGTGTTGCCTGCCAGCAACTTGGCTTCCAGCACCTCGTTGGAGTCGAACACATCGTAGGTGACCTCGATACCGGTCTCTTTGGTAAAACCGGCCAGAGTGTCTTCTGCGATATAATCGGACCAGTTATAGAAATTCACCTGGGGTGGCTCTGCGGCCCGGGCACTCAATGCCAGCCCCAGGCCAACGGCTACCATGCTTACACGAAAAGCGGTTGTCTTTACCATCTGCGTTTCTCCATCCTTGTCAGTTCATCAGTGTCTGGTACGTCAGATCCAGCGCCTGGCGCGCCTTGCGGATCAGTTCGTCGACTTCGGCCCGGCTGATCACCAGCGGCGGCGAAATAATCATGGTGTCGCCCACGGCCCGCATCACCAGGCCGAGGTCGAAACAGTGTTCGCGACAAATCATTCCGGCCCCGGCGCCCTCGGCAAAGCGCCGGTTATCGCTTTTGTCGGCCACCAGCTCCAGCGCCGCCAGCAGCCCCAGGCCCCGGGTTTCCCCCACCAGGGGGTGACTGCCGAGGCTGGCCCATTCCTGCTGCAGATAGGGGCCAATAACGTCATGCACCCGCTCCACCAGCCGTTCCTTTTGCATCACCTCGATATTGGCCAGCGCCACCGCACAGGCCACCGGATGGCCGGAATAGGTGAAGCCGTGAAAGAACTCGCCGCCTTTTATCAACCCATGAGCCACCCGTGCGCCCACCGCCACCGCACCCAGCGGGATATAACCGGAGGTAATGCCCTTGGCCATGCACAGCAGATCCGGCTCCAGGCCGTAGTGTTCGCTGGCGAACCAGTGGCCGGTACGGCCAAAGCCGCAGATCACCTCGTCCACCACCAGCAGAATGTCGTACTGCCGGCAGATACGTTGAATTTCCGGCCAGTAACTGTCGGGCGGAATAATGACCCCGCCGGCGCCCTGAATAGGCTCGCCAATAAAGGCCGCTACCTTGTCCGGCCCCAATTCCAGAATTTTCTGCTCAAGCTGGCGGGCCCGTTCCAGGCCAAACTGGTACGGATCCTGACCCAGGCCTTCGCCGAAATGATAGGGCTGGTCGATGTGCACTATGTCCGGCAACGGCAAGCCGCCCTGGGCATGCATGGGCTTCATGCCGCCGAGCGAGGCGCCGGCCAGGGTAGAGCCGTGATAGGCGTTGTAGCGACTGATGATGGTTTTGCGCCCGGGCTGCCCCTGTTCGGCCCAGTAGTGACGAACCATGCGGATAACGGTGTCGTTGCATTCGGAGCCGGAGCCGGTAAAAAACAGGTGCTCCATGTCGCCGGGCAGCAGAGCCGCCAGGCTGGCCGCCAGCTCGGTGGCTCTGGGATGGGTGGTCTGAAAGAACAGATTGTAATAGGGCAGCCGGCGAAGCTGTCGCTCGGCGGCCAGCACCAGTTCTTCCCGACCATAGCCCAGGTTGACACACCAGAGTCCGGCCATGGCGTCGAGAATTCTCCGGCCGTCCGCATCCCACAGATAGACGCCCTCCCCCCGCTCTATGACCCGGGCACCTTTCTGATGCAGCGCCTGACTGTCGGTAAAGGGATGCAGGTGGTGCGCCGCATCCAGCTGTTGCAACGGACTCTTCTGTGGCTTTGGCATTCTCGACTCCCTGTTCGTGACACCCATTCCATTCTTGTACCCCTCACACGTTCAGCAGCAAAAACTCCCGTTCCCAGGCGCTGATCACGGTGAAGAAGGCCTCGTATTCCTTGCGCTTGACCGAAATAAAGGCGCTGACGAAGCGCGGCCCCAGCAACTGACACAATTCATCGCACTGCTCCAGTTCAAGCAGCGCTTCTTCCAGGCTGCGGGCCACGCCAAAAGGCATGTTATAGGCACTGCCCTGTATCTGCTCTGTGGGTGCAAGCTTGTTCATCATGCCCAGATAACCACAGGCCAGACTCGCGGCCAGCGCCAGGTAGGGGTTGGCATCGGCCCCGGCGAAGCGGTTTTCGAGACGCCGGTCCGCCGGCCCCGAGCGCGGTACTCTCAGGCCCACGGTGCGGTTGTCTTCGCCCCAGGCCATGTTGCGCGGCGCCGAGTCACCGAAGGCCAGCCGGCGATAGGAGTTGACGTTGGGAGCGAACAGCGCGACCGCACTGGGAATGTAGCGCTGCATGCCACCGATAAAGTGCAGAAATCGCTCGCTGTGGCTGCCGTCGGTATTGGCAAACAGGTTCTTGCCATCGGCATCGACCAGACTCTGATGAATATGCATGGAGCTACCCGGCTCGTTCTTCATCGGCTTGGCCATGAAGGTGGCATAGACGTCGTGCCGCATGGCCGCCTCGCGCATGGTGCGCTTGAACAGAAACACCTGATCCGCCAGATCCAGGGCGTCGCCGTGAATAAAGTTGACCTCCATCTGCGCCGCGCCCGACTCGTGGATCAGAGTGTCTACCTCCAGACCCTGGGCCTCGCAGAAGTCGTACATGTCCTCGAAGATGGGATCGAATTCGTTGACCGCGTCGATGCTGAACGACTGACGAGCCGTCTCGGGCCGGCCATTGCGGCCGATGGGCGGCTCCAGCGGGTAATCCCAGTCTTCGTTTTTCTTGACCAGGAAGAACTCCAGCTCCGGCGCCACCACCGGCCGCCAGCCCTGGGCCTCATAGAGATTAAGCACCCGACGCAACACGCTGCGTGGGGCCATGTCGACCGGATTGCCGTCGGCGTCGAAACAATCGTGGATCACCTGAGCGGTGGGCTCGCTGGCCCAGGGCACCAGCCGGGGAGTATTGATGTCGGCGTGCAGCTCCATGTCGCGCTCGGTCCAGTCGATATTCTCATCGTCCGGCCAGTCACCGTTGACGGTCTGCAGAAAGATATTTTCCGGCAGTCGCATGCCCCCTTCCTTGAGGAATTTGCTGGCGGGCAGGATCTTGCCCCGAGCATTACCGGTAAAGTCCGGCAGCAGACATTCCACCTCGGTAATGGCGTGTTTCTGCATCCACAGCCTTAACCATTCCATATCTCGCTTTTCAGGATCTTGAACACTCATCATTCATACCCATGGTGTGGGAAATAAAGGGAAGCATAGACTACCTTTGGCTAAGGTCATGCTATACATAGAAATTATTACCAAGCTCATCATCACAATGAGCCGGGACGAGACCGAAATCAAGGTTCACCAAAATATCCATATATTAAACACCTGCTTTCATGATTAGCTGACAGCATGGCAAACGCACGTTAAGGATGACGACATGAACAAGGACCATCGAAAACACCACCATTCCGAACCCGACAGCCCCTGGGCCGATTATCAGTCCATCGACCTGATGCTGTGCGATATCAACGGGGTACTCAGAGGCAAGCGTATTCAGAGCAGCGCCATGGAAAAGGCCCTGAGCGACGGCATCTGCCTGCCCGCCTCGGTGTTCGCCCTCGATATTACCGGCCAGACAGTGGAAAATACCGGCCTGGGGCTGGCCCAGGGTGACAGCGACCGCCTGTGCCGCCTGCTGCCCCATACCCTGGTACCGGTGCCTTGGCACAAGACCCCGTCCGCCCAGATCCTGATGTCCATGGAAGAGACCGATGGCAGTCCCTTTTTCGCCGATCCGCGCCACGTGTTACAGAAGGTGATACAGCGGCTGCACGATAAGGGGCTGCACCCCTGTGTGGCGGTGGAGCTGGAATTCTACCTGGTGGATCAGCAGGTCTGCCCCGATGGCCTGCCCCAGCCGCCGATTCTGCCGGGCACCGATGAGCGCATGCACGACACCCAGGTCTATTCCCTCGACGATCTCGACAGCTGGGAAGACTTTCTGGTGCGGGTCTCGGATGTATGCAAGCTGCAGAAAATTCCCGCCGACAACGCCGTGGCCGAATATGCGCCGGGCCAGTTCGAGATCAACCTGACCCACCAGCACAACGCGGTGGATGCCTGCGATCAGGCCGTGCTGCTCAAGCGCGCCATCAAGGCGGTAGCCAACAAGGAAGGGATGTACGCCACCTTCATGGCCAAGCCCTATAACGGCCAGGCCGGCTCCGGCATGCATATTCACGTCAGCCTGCTCGACGAAGAAGGCAACAATGTGTTCGCCGAGGATCACGAGCTGCTGCGCCAGGCCATCGCCGGCAACTGCAGCATGCTGCCCGAATGCATGGCGCTGTTTGCCCCCAACGCCAACTCCTACCGCCGGCTGCAGCCGCACATGTTTGTGCCGCTACACGCCAGCTGGGGCTTCGACAACCGCACCGTGGCGCTGCGCGTTCCTTCCGGCGACAAGGCCAATACCCGGCTCGAACATCGTGTGGCCGGGGCCGACGCCAACCCCTATCTGGTGGTGGCGGCCATTCTGGCGGCGGTGGATCACGGCATCAGCGAACAACTGCAGGCCCCGGCCCCGATTCAGGGCGACGCCAACAAGATGGACTTGCCGTTACTGCCCTATCGCTGGCAGGATGCACTGGATCGTTTCGCCCAGTCCCATCGTTTGTCCCAGTATCTGGGCAAGGAGTTTCATCGCGCCTACCTCATCAACAAGCGCTTCGAGCTGGCCGAATTCGATCAGCACGTGACCCCACTGGAATACCAGTGGTATCAACACCTGGTGTAACAAGATAGCGTCCACATCAGGCAGGCGACCCTGGATATTAAAGCAAAACAACAGTGTGATTAACGGAGCCCTTATGCAACAGCACGCCGATTCCTACTATGCCGCCTCCCTCAATCTGTCCCTGAGCTACCCGCCGCTGGAGCAAGACCTGGATGTGGACGTGTGTATCGTCGGCGCCGGTATCACCGGCGCCTCTGCGGCGCTGTCGCTGACGCAGAAAGGCTACAAGGTGGTGGTGCTTGAAGCCCACCAGGTCGGCTGGGGCGCCTCCGGACGCAGCGGCGGCCAGATGATTTTCGGCTACGCCTGTGATCAGTCCAAACTCACCAACATGGTCGGCCAGGACGCCAGCCGGGCCCTGTGGGACATCTCGCTTGAAGCCATGACCCAGATGCGCCAGCGCATAAAGACCCATGCCATCGACTGCGATCTGGCCGACGGCCACCTGCATGCGGCGGTCAAGCCCCGCCACATGACCGAGCTGGAAGGCTGGGCCGAGGATCTGCGCCGTCACTTCGGCTACGACAGCCTGCAACTGTGGAGCAAGAATCAGGTACAGGAACAAATGGCCACCGAGTCTTATCTGGGCGGTCTCTATGATCCCAACAGCGGCCATGTGCATCCGCTCAACTACACTCTGGGGCTGGTACAGGCGGCCCAACAGGCAGGCGCGCAGTTTTATGAGCAGACGGCCGTCACCCGCATCGAACAAGGCGCCACGCCCGTGGCCCACACGACCCGAGGCCGGGTGCGCTGTCGTCATCTGTTGCTGTGCGGCAACGCCTATCTGGAAGGCATAGCCCCCGACATAGAGCGCAAGATCATGCCGGTGGGCACCTATATCACCGCCACCGAACCGCTCGGTGCCGAACGGGCCCAAGCGCTTATCCAGAACAACATGGCGGTAGCCGACATCAACTTCGTGCTCGACTACTTCCGGCTCAGTGCCGACACCCGCTTGCTATTCGGCGGCCGGGTCAGCTATTCCCGGCTGGATCCGCTCAACCTGGCCGGCGCCATGGGCCAGCGACTGCGTCAAGTGTTCCCCCAGCTCAAGGACGTGAAACAGCAATACACCTGGGGCGGCTATGTGGGCATCACCATGAACCGGGCGCCCCACTTCGGACGCCTGAACGGCAACGTTTATTTTGCCCAGGGTTTTTCCGGCCACGGCATCGCCCTCACCGGCATGGCCGGCAGCCTGATGGCCGATGCCATTGCCGGCAGCGCCGAGCGCTTCGATCTGTTCGGAAAAATTCCGCACCACGACTTTCCCGGAGGTCGACTACTGCGCACCCCGGCACTGGTGCTGGCCATGGCCTGGTACCGGATGAGGGACTGGCTGTAGGCGTGCTGCATAAAGAGGAACAGGGTTGCCTCCTCCGACACGCTGCGAGTACCTCCCTGTATCGCTCAACAAATGCCATCCCTGGCATTTGACGGTCGGCTGAGGCAATCCCTGCCACCTCTTCTTGGCATTCGAGTTAACTGCAGGCGGCAAAAACAGGCGACTCCAGCATATCAAGGAGGACAAAGGGATCTGCTCAGCCGACCATCTGCGCCAAGGATGGCCGGCTGAGCTTAGAGGGGGCAGCTTGCTGCCGTGACGAACTGCTTTAGTCTGACCGAACATCCAGTGAATGTTCGCAGCAGGCTAAAGTGGTGAGTGGCACGTCTCACGGCGAGTCGACTGAGCGGGCCCTTTGTCCGATTGTCTCATCATCGCTCGAAAGCCATATTCTCTATGTTTATTTAGACAAAAGACTGGACGCAAGTCACTTGCCGAAAACGGTGAAATATGCTCCATTTAGGGAGAGTTGGGAGGGAACAAATGGAGCAACTGGAGTTTTTCGAGGTACCCAGCCCCTGTATCGGCGTCTGTCAGGTCAATAACAGAGGCTACTGCAAGGGCTGCTTTCGCAGCCGGGACGAACGTTTCAACTGGCTGCAGTTTACCTCGGGGCAAAAGCGCGAGGTCATTCGCCTGTGCCAGGATCGCAAGCGCCGGGTGTTGGCCGCCGTCCGCAAGAAACAGCTGGAGCTGGAACTCGTCCAGCAGGAGACCCCTCCTCAGGATTCATTGCTTTAGGCCAGCCACTCACCGATCCACACGGCAATACGCCCTGCCGCTTCTTCTTCCAGATGCAGATGATGGCTGCGTTAATCCACAGCATGGATTTCTGCTTCTCTACAGATATTCCCTTCAAGTGCTCAGGGCCTGCCTATACTTGAAACTCGAGGGACCCGTTAGGCACTTTTCATGCCAACGGAAAGCATTAAACCCATACACTGGGGGGAAAGGCTAATGGAAGATCGCCGCAGTCACCCGCGCCGTAAAACGGTCTGCAAGATATGCCTGAGTAACAAACACTTTGGGCCAGTCAAGGGTAACATCAGAAACCTGTCCGAAAACGGTGTTTTTGTAGAAGCCGTCACCACTTCGGATTTCTCAACTGGCATGTTGTTTGCGGCCACAGTCCTGGACCCGGACTGGGACCAGACCCTGCCACCACTCATGATGAAAGTGGTACGGGTAGAGACAGATGGCATTGCTCTGGAGTTTATCGTCTAGGTTCAGGGCTCGGGTAGATCCCGTTAACTCTCGGCTTCAGGCCAGCCGTTCGCCGATCCACTCGGTAATCTGTGCCGCCGCTTTTTCTTCCAGGTGCAGATGATGGCCGCCGGCCAGAACCTTGAGTTCCAGCGCCGGCATCAGTTCGAGGAATGCTTCGACCCGCTCGATGCCGATGCCCTGCTCCGCCATGACCAGCAGCACCGGCATGCTCAGCCGGCGCACGAAAGCGGTGATCTGCTGCTCGCACAAGCGAACGATGGAAGGCTGGGTCAAGGCCAGATCGCTTCGCCAGGTCCAGCCATCCGGCTGCTGCCGCAACCCCCGCTCCAGCAGCCAGCCGGCCGCTTCTCTGCTCACCGGCCAACGGCCGTTCATCCGTGCCTGTACCGCCTGCTCGACGCTGGAATAAGGTCGCAGTGAACGGCGACTCAGGCGCGCACCTCTCACCAGTGCTTCGGCCATCAGCTCCGGCAACTGGTCGGCGGCATAATCGAGCGGAATCAGGCCGTCTATCAACATCATCCGACTGACCCGTTCGGGAAAAGTGCCGGCAAACAGGGTTGCCACCCCGGCACCGAGAGAATGGCCGAGCAGCGCGACGCGCTCCAGTGCCAGTTCGTCGAGCAAGGCCAGCACATCGGCCACATTGTCCCAGATATAGTAGGGCTGGCCGGCGGGTCTGTGATCCGAAAGACCGTGCCCGGCCAGATCCAGGGCAATCAGCCGTACATGAGGTAAATGCCGGGCCAGCAGGGTAAAGCTGGCGGCATTGTCGAGCCAGCCGTGCAGCGCCACCACCGGCACCCCTTGCGGGTCACCCCACTCCATGACCGCCAGCCGACGGCCCTGAACCTCAAGCTGCCATGAACGATGCATCTGATATTTCAAGGCTTAGCGGCCCCAGCTCTCGGGGTACTTGTAGCCCTCGAAACGCTTCACCGCATAGTCCTTGAAGGCCTCGGCGTTGTAGGCGTTTACCACGTCCTGCACGAAGCTCTTGTCTTTATCTTCACTGCGCACCACCACCCAGTTGATGAAGTCGTAGCTGCGCTCGAGAAACAGGCCCTCGCTGAAGGCAATACCGCTGGAGGCCGCGTAGTTGCCGTTAATCACCGCGAAGTCCACATCCTGCCGGGAACGGGGCAATTGCGCCGCTTCCAGCACCACCAGCTTGATGCCCTTGAGGTTCTCGGCCACGTCGAATTCGCTGGCACGCAGCGGATCGATATCGTCACGCAGGGTGATCCAGCCAAGATCTTCCAGCATCAGCAGCGCCCTCGCCTGGTTGGTCGGATCGTTGGGAATGGCCACTGTGCTGCCGCGCTTTATCTGCTCCAGACTGTCCTGCCTGCCGGCATACACCCCCATGGGGCCTGTGGGTACCTGGGTCACGGGACTTAGCTCCAGGCCCCGGTCTTTACTGAAGGTCTCGAGATACGGCTGGTGCTGGAAGCAGTTGACGTCCAGCGCTCCTTCCGCCAGTGCCAGGTTGGGCATAACGTAGTCGGTAAACTCCACCAGCTTGACCTTGTAGCCCAGGGCTTCCAGCTGGGGTTTGATCGACTCGGTCACCATATCGGCGAAGTCGCCCACGGTAGTACCGATGACGATTTCTTTTTTATCCGCATCGACGGCCAGTACCGGAAAGGCACCGAAAGCCAGGGCCAGCAGGGGCAATTTGAGCAGGGTACGACGCATGACAACTCCTTGAGAACGACAGCAACGACCAACGCATGCTTGAACGTTTAGACATTTAGATGGCCATACTAGCAAGGAGCCCGTTTGACGCCAAGAAGAAAAATGAAGGGTTTTTCTTTTGTGGACGCCAACGAAAATATTGAAGGAGGCAAAGGGATCTGCTCCGCCGACCATCGGACCGCCGATGTATGGACTCCTCCACCCCTGGAGGGCTACGGTTAAGTTTGCCAACAACACCGCTGAAGGAGTCCATACATGAAACACCATACTGCGATTGCTATCGATCTGGCAAAAAACTCTTTTCAGGCTTGTCAGATAAAGAATTACAAACCGATTCGTAATAAGGCGTATACCCGCGCTAAGCTCATAGCCCTACTGAGCAAGCATCCGCCTTGCCTGGTGGTGATGGAAGCCTGCGGCTCGGCACATTTCTGGGCGCGTACCGCAGAAGGTATGGGTCATCAAGCCATGATTATCGCTCCTAAAACAGTGGCTGCCTTCCGGGTCGGACATAAAACGGATCACAACGATGCCGAAGCCATTGCGGCTGCACTGTTACATCCTGGCCTTAAAACCGTCAGTCCTAAAACGGTTGAGCAACAGGGGCTGCAAAGCATCGAGCGAATTCGAGAGCACCTGCAAGATCAGCGCACCGCGACCAGCAACCTGATCCGCTCTCTTGTTTTTGAATTTGGTATGACCATCCCCAGAGGGCTGAAAGCACTACGAGAAACGCTTCCTCTTATCTTGGAAGATGCCGAGAACGAACTTCCAATGGCACTTCGTCATGAGTTGGCAGAGCTGTGGCATGAATACCAATTACTCACCACCCGCTTCACTGAGTTAGAAGTTCGACGTGATCAGCTTATCAAGCAGCATCATATCTGTGAAAAGCTCATGAAACTGGAAGGTGTCGGCCCAGTCAACGCTCTCAACTTGTATCTCAGTCTGGGTAACAATGGGGGTAACTTCGCTAATGGCCGAGAAGCGGCTGCTTGCATAGGATTAACCCCCAAACAACACAGTACCGGTGGCAAGGTGGTCCTGGGTAAAATCGGTAAGTTATCGGGTAACCGACGGTTACGTGCCAATCTGGTGCAAGGCGCACGAGCGGTACTCAAAGAAGTGCAGCGCAGAGGACCCGCGAATAACAAAGAAGCATGGATAAACGCCCTGATAGAACGACGAGGGTTCGGCAAAGCGTCCGTCGCCTTGGCCAATAAAACAGTACGCACCGCGTGGGCGATGCTGCATAACAGTGAAGACTATCGAGGGCCGCAGCCACTAGCAGCATGCTGTTGAATTCATTTAGTTAGATACCGATTAACCGAGTTAGACGACAACCACTAAAGAGCGTGAACATAAATAGGTAAGACCGACCTTCAGCAGTCTGACCATCCTTGTGTGCAGCAAATGCCGTACCGCCGAAGAGACCTGAAGGTGCGCATACACCGTGGGACCGGGGTAGCTCCCCAATGAGAGTCCGTATATACGCATGCTCCTTACTCTACTGTTTATTTTTTATGCTCAAAAAGGTTGTCATCTAGGAGGAGTCCATATACATGGATGGCGGGAATGCATGGACGGCAGGAGCATTTCCCGGCCGCGCCAAGGATGGCGCTGCGAGCCTACATGGAGGTATTTATGGCGTGTAGGAGGAGATGGCTCTCTTGGCCGACAGCGGATGGAACGAATATACGTCAGATCACTCGTGCCACTTTTCTGCCGCCTGGGTATCGCTGTCTTTCGCCTCTACCCAGCGTTCGCCATCATCGGTTTGTTCTTTCTTCCAGAACGGCGCCCGGGTCTTGAGGTAATCCATGATGAAATGACAGGCCTCGAAGGCCGCCTCTCTGTGCTGGCTGGCCACCCCGACGAAGACGATTTGATCGCCCAGCGCCAGGGGCCCGACACGATGGATCACCCGGCATTCCAGCAGCGGCCAGCGGCCGTGGGCCTGATCCACTATCTGTTGCAAGGCGTGCTCTGTCATGCCCGGATAGTGTTCCAGGGTCATGCCGCTGACCGACGCGCCCTGGTTCATTTCCCGCACCTTGCCGATAAAGGTGACCACGGCGCCGGTCTGATGCGACTGGCTGAGGGCGGTGTATTCGTCGCCCAGGCTGAAGTCGGCGGTTTGTATCCGAATCATCTCAACCTCCGGTAACCGGCGGGAAGAAGGCAACTTCATCCCCCGACTTAACAGGGGTGTCGAGCGGCACTATGGTGTGATTAACCGCCGCCAGCAATTTGTCATTGGCCAGCGCCAGCGCCCACTTGTCTCCCCGGGTGACCAATGCCTGACGCAGCGACTCCACGTTGGCGTAATCCTCCGTCAGGCTCAGTTCATCCTGCCCTACCAATTCGCGTACCTGAGCGAAAAATACCACCTTGATCGTCATGCTGTGAAATCTCCCGATTTTCCGCCGCGTTTTTCCAGCAGGCGGACGCCTTCGATGCGCATGTCCTTCTGCACCGCCTTGCACATGTCATAGATGGTCAGTGCCGCCACCGAGGCGGCGGTGAGTGCTTCCATCTCGACCCCGGTCTGACCGGACAGCTTGCAGTAACTGCTGATCTGTACCCCGCCCCGCTCCACGTCTGCCGTCAGTTGTACTTCCACCTTGGACAGCGCTAGCGGATGGCACAGCGGGATCAAGTCGGCGGTTTTCTTGGCCGCCATGATGCCGGCGATGCGGGCGGTGGCGAACACGTCACCCTTGTGGTGCTGGCCACTCAGGATCAGCTGCAGGGTCTCGTCGGCCATCAGCACCCAGGCTTCGGCCCGGGCCTCGCGTACCGTCACCGCCTTGTCGCTAACGTCCACCATGTTGGCCTCGCCCGAGGCGTTGATATGGGTCAGTTCGCTCATGCGGTCACCAGATGCTGGACGAAGTTGCAGGGCTTGTGGCGGGCGTCGAGCTGCTCGGCCAGAATGCCGTTCCAGCCGGTACGGCAGGCACCGGTAGAGCCCGGCAGGCAGAACACGGCGGTGCGATTAGCCAGGCCACCGAGGGCCCGGCTCTGCACGGTCGAGGTGCCCAGCTCCTGATAGGTGATGTGACGGAACAGCTCGCCGAAACCGTCGATCCGGGTGTCGAACAGTGGTTCCACCGCCTCGGGCGTGGTGTCACGGCCGGTAAAACCGGTGCCGCCGGTGATGATGACCACCTGAACCTCGGCGCTGGCAATCCAGCGGGAAATCAGGGCGCGAATGTCGTACTTGTCGTCCTTGAGAATGACTTTTTCCGCCAGCCGGTGACCGGCGCCGGTCAGCGCTTCGACCAGATAACGGCCCGAGCTGTCGGTGTCTTCGTTACGGGTGTCGGAAACGGTAAGCACCGCTATGTTCAAAGGCACAAAGGCCGTATCGGCATGGCTCATGAAATCCTCTTTCTCAATCAGGAAAAAATATGAATAGAGTGTTACTCACTCAGGGCACCGGCGGTCAGCCGCCGATGGAGGCCAGATGCGGCGTCATGCCGGTATGGCCCTGATGGAGAAAGTGGGTGGCTTTCTTGTCTGCCAGGGCTTCCCGCAACCGTAGCTGCAGCGCCGCCTGCTGTCCGTCTTCGGCCAGCAGATCGCGCAGGTCCACGCCGTAGTCCCCGAACAGGCACAGGTGCAGCTTGCCCAGCGACGAGACCCGCAAACGATTGCAACTGGCGCAGAAGTCCTTGGCATAGGGCATGATCAGGCCGATTTCGCCTCTGTAATCCGGATGCCAGAACACTTCGGCCGGGCCGTCGTTATGGGCGCGCAGCTTTTGCTGCCAGCCCTGTTGCAGCAACTGCTCCTTGATAAGGGCGCCGCGCACATGGTGACGGTTGAACAAGTCGTCCATTTCGCCGGTCTGCATCAGCTCGATAAAGCGCAGCTGAATGGGATTATCCTTGATCCATTCAAGAAAACGGCCGAGATCGCCGTCGTTGAGACCCCGCATCAGCACCGCGTTGACCTTGACCTGTTCGAAGCCGGCATCGAAGGCGGCATCGATGCCCGCCATCACCTCATGAAAACGGTTCTGGCCCGTGATCTGGTGAAACATGCGTGGGTCCAGGCTGTCGACGCTGACGTTGATGGCGGTCAGGCCGGCACGACGCCAGTCTGCCGCCTGCTTCGCCATGCGATAACCATTGGTGGTCATGGCCACCTTCTGGATACCGGGCGTCGCCGCCACGGTCTCGATGATGTCGGTAAAATCCTTGCGCAACGAGGGCTCGCCGCCGGTAATACGCACCTTGCTGGTACCCATGGCGGCAAAAGTCCGGGTCAGGCGGCGGATTTCGTCCAGAGTCAGAAATGACTTGCGGCCATCGGGTCGATAGCCGTCCGGCAGACAGTAATTGCACTTGAAGTTGCAGACATCGGTGACCGACAGCCGCAAATACTGGAACTTGCGCGCAAACGCATCCTGTAATTCAAACATAAACACCTTTCCAAATACGGGAGGCAGGGACATTTCTCTCCCAACCCTTACAGCCGGTGGCTGAACGGTCTGGCAACCTTATTGACCTGGGTCAACGTAGGTCCACCAGACTCGGAGTTTTTGACGTTTTTCGGTTTTCTGCTACCACCTTAGGTACAAACGTAACTTCAAATCAAGAAGAATATGAAAGCGACCCGGATTCTCTGGGGGAGCTCACTGTTTTGGCGTGAGGCGTGAGGCGTGAGGCGTGAGGCGTGAGGCGTGAGGCGTGAACATTCTCAATATGAGAGTCGAGACATTGCAAAAGGAATATTTTTCGCAATATGCTTGGCTCACATTTTAACCGAGAGAATGGGAAACCCCTGTCATGACTGCATTTGAAAAGTTGGCACGATTATTTCATATATAACAGCAGTTGTTTTTATCCCGTGCTCTCTTCAGCTCTCGCTGAAGTTCGGCCAACCCTTTGGGTTGGCCATTTTTTTGCCTGCTATCCGGCATTCAGCCGGGTTTCGAGTTGCTGCAGGGTTTCTTCCAGCGCTTGCTGCCATGCCCGCATCCGGTTTTCCACCTGAATGTCATCCCGCTCATGGCAGGACTGTTCCAGTTTTTCGCTCAGATACTGACAGCGCAGGGCGCCGTAACTGCCACAGGCCGATTTCAGGCTATGGCAACAGCGAGCCATCAAAGCATAATCCCGTTCGGCAAAGGCCCCTTCCAGAGCCTCCCCCTGCGTTCGGCCATCCTCAACAAAGAGCCGCAGCAATCGTGTCAGCACCTCGGCCCGCAGCTCTCCCTCCATCCGCTGTAACTGATGCTGATCGAGCAAGGGGAGCCGTGCCTGCAGGCGTTGCCAGTCGGCCATCAGTTGTTGTCCCAGCTCTGCAGCTTGCGGTAAATGGTGGAAGGGCTGACTTCCAGCAGGGCGGCGGCCCGGGAAACATTGCCCTGGCAATGGCTGATGGCCCTTTCTATCGCCTGCCGTTCGATCACCGATAACGGCACTATGGGGGCCGGCATGGCATCGGTCACTCGCTGAGCAGTTGAGCTCTGCGCATGCGGGGTATCCAGAGGGGCCGGCAGCATCTCCTGCTCTATCCATTCGCCCTGATGCAGCACCACCGCATTACGGATCACGTTTTGCAGCTGACGCACATTACCCGGCCAGTGGTAGCCCTGCAGCCGGTCTTTGGTGGCCTCCGACAGGCCGACAAACGACTTGTTTTCTTCCCGGGACGCCTGACGTACCAGGGCGTTGGCGATGCTGATCACATCGCCTCCCCGTTCCCGCAGCGGTGGAAGATGGATGGGGATCACATGCAGGCGGTAATAGAGATCTTCCCGAAAACGACCCTGCTCCACCTCGACCAGCGGATCCCGGTTGGTGGCACAGACGATGCGAACGTCGACCTTGATCTGCTGGGAACTGCCCACCGGCTGTATCAGCCCGCTCTGCAGGAAACGCAGCAGCTTGCTCTGCAGCTCAAGATCCATTTCGCAGATTTCATCCATGAACAGGGTACCGCCATCGGCCCGGATCACGGCGCCGTCCCGGTCCTGCAGGGCACCGGTAAAGGCCCCCTTGATATGGCCAAACAACTCGCTTTCCATCAGATCCTTGGGAATGGCGGCACAGTTCAGGGCGATAAAGGGACCCTCGCTGCGGCCACTTAGCTGATGCAGCGCCTCGGCGCAGACTTCCTTGCCGGTACCGCTTTCACCGGTAACGAAAACAGTCGCGGTACTGGGCGCGGCGTTCTCAATCAGGCGGTACACCTTCTGCATCGGCAGGCTGGCACCGATAAACCCCTGAAAGGGCTCCCGTTCGATTTCGTGACGATAGCGGTCCACCAGCTGGTTGAGCTGGCGAAACTTCATAGTGTTATGTAGCGTCACCTTGAGCCGCTCGGCCTCGACTGGCTTGTTGATAAAGTCGTGGGCACCCAGGCGCATGGCATCCACCGCCACATCAACCGATCCATGGGCCGTTATCACTATGGTGGTGACATTTGGCTGCTCCCGATGTAGCCACTGCAGGATTTCCATGCCGGGCATGTCGGGCAAGATCAAATCAAGCAACAGAATATCAGGTGGTTGCCGCCGAATATGTTCCAGCGCCTTCTGACCATTGCTGACCACCGTCAACGACAGCGGCTCATCCTGCAAATAGGCCTGATACAGCGCCGCCAGGGAGGCCGTATCCTCTACCAACAAGACATTCAGTCTCTCATCTACCATCTTTTATCTCTCACCCTTAACCGTCTGGTTCGTCTTTTCACATTTTCTGCGCAAACATGATCTTCGAAAACATGATCTTTGAAAACATGGTCTACGAAAAAACATGGTCCGCGAAAAAACACTTGCAGCAAATTAACTTCATGTTAACATCAGTTCAACACCGCGTACGACTCATTTGTCACTCATCTCGTTGCTGTTTTATTGACTGCCATTTCATTGTTTTTTCATTGCTAGTGTTAGTAACGACAACCGTTTTAAGCCTGTGTGGCTGCTGCGAAACCAGGGTATTCATGTACCCTGGTATTTTTTATGCCTGCGTCTTTTACTACCTAAGCTGGATTGTCGAGATCGACGAAGCTGACCTGTAGTCCCAGCTCCCGCGCCAGCCATTCACCAAGCGCCTTGATACCATAGCGCTCGGTCGCGTGATGGCCGGCGGCAAAAAAGTGTATTCCCCGCTCTCGCGCCACATGCACGGTTTGCTCCGACACCTCACCACTGATAAAGGCGTCCATGCCCTGGTCGGCGGCAAGATCGATATACCCCTGACCACCGCCGGTACACCAGCCCACCCGACGGATCAGCGCCGGACCCTGATCACCCACATGCAATACTGACCGGCCCAGTCGTTGTTGCAGCCGCTCGCTCAGCTCAACGCCGCTGAGCGGGGGATCCAACTCGCCCCTCATCGACACCGAAAGCGCATTGTCCGGTTCGAGCGGGCCTTCGACCCGGATCCCCAGCAAGGCTGCCAGCCGGGCGTTATTGCCGAGCTCGGGGGCAATGTCCAGCGGCAGGTGATAGGCATAAAGGTTGATATCATGGCTGAGCAGGGCCTTGAGCCGCAGGCGCTTGATGCCGCGCACCCGCTCGTCTTCCCCTTTCCAGAAATAACCGTGATGCACCAGCAGGGCGTCTGCGCCCACTTCGATGGCGTGATCGATCAGCGCCTGGCTGGCGGTAACGCCGGTCACCAGATGCTTCACCTCGGTTTTGCCTTCCACTTGCAGGCCATTCGGACAATAATCCTTGATGGCTGCTACGTTGAGCTGCCTGTTCAGCAGCCGTTCGAGTTCCAGATTGTTCATGCTGACTCCATCGCGTGACTTTGGCCCATTGTAAAACAAAAGGTTCCCTTGATGAGCGATTCACTCCGCCCTTTATTAACGCAGCTGACCGACCCGGTGGTGCGGGATCTGGCCTGGGCGCTGGCCAGCCCCAACCTGCTGCAAAGCTCACCGCTGGCACCCGATAATGAATGGTACCGGCAACTACTCGCCGAATACCAATCGCGGTTGTTCGAACTGGATGCCGCTCCCGAGGTGCTTCACGCCCATTGCCGACCTTATCGCCGCCTCGGCCTGTATTTCGAAGCACTTTGGCACTTTTTTTTGCTCGACCACTCCCGTTTTCAACTGTTGGCCCATAACTGGCAGCAGGTGATCGACGGCACCACCCTGGGTGCCTTCGATTTTATCGTCTGGGATCAGCAGTCACAGCGTATCGAACACTGGGAGCTGGCGGTCAAATTCTACCTGATAAGCAACCCGAATGACGCCTACGATCAGGCCTGCGGCATAAATACTCGCGACAAGTTACGACACAAAGTCGAGCATATGCTCCATCATCAGCTCAGACTCAGTCAACATCCGCAGATCCGTGAACGTCTCATGCTCCAGAAGCTGATGCCACAAAGCACCCGACTGATCATGAAAGGGCGTCTCTATTATCCGCCCTCCTGCCAGCAATTTTTGTCCGATCAGGGAGAGCGTGGACACTGGGGGGTCGAGCTTCCGGACGCTTCTTTTAAGCCACAGCAAAAACTGGGTTGGCTAACAGGTGGACGACACAGCGAACATCAGGATAGAAGACAGAATTTTCAGGACAAAAAAGGTAACTGGTATATTAAGGTAGATTCTGAATGGCTTAACGAGAGGAAATAAGAAACGAGGATACAACGAAGAATATGGAGGCGCGTTCCGGAGTCGAACCGGACTGAACGGATTTGCAATCCGCTGCATAACCGCTTTGCTAACGCGCCTTTGCAAAATTTGGAGCGGGAAACGAGATTCGAACTCGCGACCCCAACCTTGGCAAGGTTGTGCTCTACCAGCTGAGCTATTCCCGCTTAATCTTTTACTGGTTTTTACTGCTGTATTCCTGTGAAGCCGTGTAAGGTGCCGCGAGCGACCCTCTTTCAACTTCAGCAAGATTGTGCTCTAACAACCGAGCTATTCCCGCTTTAAAACTGGTGCATCGAACCGCAGTTGCTGCCTTCCGATGGCTGCGCATTATAGACAGACCACCAGACAATACAAGTCATTTTTATGGCGCCGGGTTTATTCGCTTTAATTTTCAGCATGTTGAACATTTTTTAACGGATTGATACCTTGGCCGCTCAATCAGAACTGGCTAAGCTTGCAGACATCCTGTTCTATGGAGTGACTCCCATGCCCCTGCTTTTACTGACGTTCATCTTGCTGGCTCCCCTCACCCTGTATCATGCTCGGGCCGACACCAGTGCGCCCATGCACACGCCTACTAATACGCCGGCACCGGAGGCAGCCACCGGCTGGCGTAACAAGCCGCTGGTCACCGCCGACAAGGCCATGGTGGTCACGGCCAATCCCTATGCCAGCCGGGCGGCACAACAGATGCTGCAACAAGGCGGCAGTGCGGTCGATGCCATGATCGCGGCCCAGGCGGTGCTGACTCTGGTTGAACCCCAATCCTCGGGCATCGGTGGCGGCGCCTTTCTGGTGTACTGGCAACAAGAGCAGGCCCGGCTAACCACCCTGGACGGTCGGGAAACGGCCCCTATGGCGGCAGCGGACGATCTGTTTCTTGATGAAGAGGGTCAGCCACAGGCCTTCTTCGACGCCGTGGTCGGCGGGCAGTCGGTGGGCACGCCCGGCACCGTTATGCTGATGTGGCAGGCGCATCAACGCTTCGGTATCCTACCCTGGCGCGAACTGTTCAAACCCGCTATCACCCTGGCTTTGAACGGTTTTACCGTATCACCGCGTCTGGCTCGGCTGGTCGCGGAAGACCAGGACTATCTGTCACGGGACCCCGACAGCCGTCGATATTTCTTCGATGACAAAGGCCGCCCCCTGCAGGCCGGCAGCACAAAAACCAACTCCCTGCTGGCCGCAGCACTAAGCCGGATCAGCACTGAGGGTCCCTCGGCGTTTTATCAGGGCCAGCTCGCCACCGCCATGGTCGACAAGGTACGTCAGGCCAGCCCGGCCGGCCACCTGAGCCTGACCGACCTGGCCGATTACCGGGTCAAGGAACGCGCGCCGCTCTGTGCCCCCTATCGTCAATACCGGATTTGCGGCATGGGGCCGCCTAGCTCCGGCACCCTGGCCCTGGGGCAGATACTCGGCATCTTGTCGCATGTCAGTCTGGCCACGGCAGGACCCAATTCTCCCGACAGCTGGAGGTGGATTGCCGATGCCTCGCGTCTGGCCTTTGCCGACCGTCATTTTTATGCCGCCGACAGCGACTTTGTCCCGGTACCGGTGGCCGAGCTGCTTGCCCCCGACTATCTTGCCGGTCGGGCAAAGCTTATCAGCGAAGGCTCCGTCGCCCTGCCACAGGTGAGCCCCGGCACACCGGTGCCCTCTCTCGGCCACCGGGCGCCCGACCAGTCCCCCGAGTTCCCGTCCACCTCGCACATCAGCATCGTCGATGCCGAAGGCAATGCCCTGTCCATGACCTCGACCATAGAAAACGGCTTCGGCTCCCGCCTGATGGTGCAGGGTTTTCTGCTCAACAACGAGCTGACCGACTTTGCCTTCAGCCCCAGCCTGAATGGTATACCGGTCGCCAACCGGCTGGAGCCAGGCAAGCGGCCCCGCTCTTCCATGTCGCCCACCATAGTGCTGCATCAGAACAAGCCTTTGCTGGTGATTGGCTCCCCCGGCGGTAGCAGTATCATCGGCTATGTACTGCACAGCCTGATCAACGTGCTCGACTGGGGCATGAATCTGCAGGAAGCGCTGCATCAACCCCATGTGCTGCATCGCGGCGGGGTATTGGAAATGGAGCCGGCTGGGAGAAACCTGGCGTTGCAAACGGCCATGGCACAGCTCGGCTTTGACACCCGTCTGACCGAGCTCAACTCCGGCCTGCACGGCATCATGCTGCACGGGGGCCATCTCAGTGCCGCCGCCGATCCCCGGCGAGAAGGCATGGCGCTGGCCGCAGACTGATCCATGACCGACAACCACTATAGAGTATTGACCCTGCTTGCCCTGGTTCCCCCGGGGCTGGTGGTCAGTTACGGGCAACTGGCGGACTTGGCCGGCCTGCCGGGACGAGCCCGGCTGGTCGGACGCATTCTGCGTACCGAAGATACCTCAATGCTGCCCTGGCACCGGGTGGTGGCCGCCAATGGCCGCATCAGCCTGCCCAGGGGCAGTGATGGCTGGCATGAGCAACGGCAACGATTGCAGGCAGAGGGGATATTACTGAAAGGAGACCGGGTGTCGATGGAGCAATACAGATGGCGGCCCGATCTGGCCGCTATCCTGATGTTGATGGATCAGTAAGTTAATGGTCTTGCAATGAACTCAGCTTCTTTCTTCCAGCAGTTCGCTGACATGAACCTGGAAGGGAATTGTCTCGTCTTCGCGCTGTAACAAGACCAGCTGATTGTTGATATCGACTTCCAGCACGTAACCGGAGCCGTCCGGCGTGTGACAGATCATGCCCGGCCTGATGTCATGAATATCCATATTCAGTCTCCATTAGCAGGCATGCCTGCGTTGAATTAACGTCCCTGTTTCATCGTGCTGCACTCTTTCATTATATTGCAATAACCCGACTTGCCCGGGCCAGCGCTTACCTGCCGGCCCGGATCGCGGTTATTTTCCCTTCTGGCTTTGCTGCCATTTGCCGTCAACATAATGTGCCGTCCAGCCGGTCGCTTTCTTATTGACCTCGGTCATGACATATTGTTCCTTGTTTTTACGACTAAAGCGTACAACAGCCTTGTTGCCTTCAGGATCCTGGGTCGGCGCCTCGGCCAGATACAGGAACTTGGGCGGCAGTCTGTCCTTGAACTGCACCAGCTCTTCCACCAGTGGAGCCCGGGTTTCCCTCGATTTGGGAAAGTTGCTGGCCGCCATGAAAATACCCGCCGCACCGTCACGCAGCACGAAGTAGGCGTCAGACTGGGTACAGGGCAGTTCGGGCAGATGCACCGGATCTTCCTTGGGTGGCGCTACCTCGCCGTTCTTGAGGATCTTGCGGGTATTCTTGCATTCCTCGTTGGTACAGGCCATGTACTTGCCGAAGCGGCCGTTTTTCAGCTGCATCTCGGCGCTGCAGCGATCACAGTCGATCACCGGGCCTTCATAGCCTTTCAGCTTGAATTGACCCTGCTCCAGCTCGTAGCCGTCACAATCCGGGTTCTGACCGCACACATGCAGTTTGCGCTTGTCATCGATAAGATAAGCGTCCATGGCGGTACCGCACTTGTCACAACGGTGCTTGGCACGCAGGGCATCGGTTTCCGCCTCTTCGTCGTTGGCCAGCACGAACTCATCACCAGGGATCAGGTTGATGGTCTGCTTGCAGCGCTCCTTGGGCGGTAACGCATAGCCGGAGCAACCGAGAAACACCCCGGTACTGGCGGTACGAATACCCATCTTGCGGCCACAGGTCGGGCAGTCGATGTCGGTCAGCACCATTTCATTGGCGCGCATGCCGCCCTCGTCTACCGGGCGCTCGGCCTTTTCCAGATCTTCGCTGAATTCCGCATAGAAGGCGTCCAGCACCTGAGTCCAGTTGAGACTACCGCCGGCAATTTCATCCAGCTTGCTTTCCATCTGGGCGGTAAAGTCGTAGTTCATCAGCTCGGCAAAGCTTTCCTGCAGCCGATCGGCAACGATCTCGCCCATTTTTTCCGCATAGAAGCGGCGGCTTTCAACCTTGACGTAGCCCCGGTCCTGAATGGTGGAAATGATGGACGCATAGGTGGAAGGCCGGCCGATGCCGCGCTTTTCCAGCTCGCGCACCAGCGCCGCTTCGGTAAAGCGCGCCGGTGGCTTGGTAAAGTGCTGCTTGGGATCGAGTTGTTCGAGCGTAAGCACCTCGCCTGCCTGTACGGCGGGCAATACCGTATCTTCGCCTTTGCGGCCCTGCGCGGCCGCCTGTACCTTGGTCCAACCGGCAAAACGCAGGATGCGGCCACGGGCCTTGAGATCGTAGTCGCCGGCACGCACGGTAATGGTGCTGCTGTCGTACAGGGCCGGCACCATCTGACAGGCCACAAACTGGCGCCAGATGAGGTCGTACAGCCGCTTGGCATCCGCTTCCATGCCATCAAGTTTGTCGGCAGACAAGGCCACATCGGAAGGACGAATCGCTTCGTGTGCTTCCTGCGCATTGGCCTTGGCGCTATAGACATTCGGATTTTCGGGCAGATAATTCGGGCCGTACTGTTCCTGAATAAATTCACGTACCCCGGACACCGCTTCCTGACTCAGGTTGGTCGAGTCGGTTCGCATGTAGGTGATGTAACCCGCCTCGTAGAGGCGCTGGGCCAGCATCATGGTGCGCTTGACACCGAAGCTCAGCCGGGTACTTGCCGCCTGCTGCAGGGTCGAGGTAATAAAGGGCGCCGGCGGCTTGCTCTGGGTCGGCTTGTCATCCCGCGAGATAACCTCGAAGCGGCTCGCCTTGAGCGCATCGACTGCGGCCATGGTCTGGGCTTCGTTGTCCGGGCGGAATTCCTTGCCCTGGTATTTGGCCACCGCCATCGACAACGCCAGTTTGTCTTCGTTACTCAGACTGGCCTGAATGTCCCAGTATTCTTCCGGCACGAACGCCTTGATTTCACGTTCTTTCTCTACCAGCAGACGTACCGCTACCGACTGTACCCGACCGGCAGACAGGCCACGAGCCACTTTTTTCCACAGCAGGGGCGAAACCATATAGCCCACTACTCTGTCCAGAAAACGGCGTGCCTGCTGGGCATTCACCCGGTTCTGGTTAAGCTCGGACGGACGGCTGAAGGCATCCTGAATGGCGGTTTTGGTGATTTCGTTGAATACCACCCGCTTGAAACGCTCATCGTCACCACCGATAAGTTCCTTGAGGTGCCAGGCAATCGCCTCCCCCTCGCGGTCCAAATCCGTTGCCAGATAGATGGTGTCGGCTTTTTCGGCCAGCGCCTGTAATTCGGTAACCACCTTCTCTTTGCCGGGCAGCACCTGATAGTTCGCCTTCCAGCCATGATTGGGATCGACTCCCATGCGGGCGATCAGCGCCTTCTGCTCTTTCTGCTGCTTGAGCCGGGCTTTTTCTTCGGGACTCAGCTGCTTGGTGTCGGCTTTTTTCCCTCCGGCTTTCTTGGCGGCAGAGGAGCCGGCGGTGGGCAGATCACGCACATGGCCGACACTGGATTTGACGATGAAGTCTTTACCCAGATATTTGTTGATGGTTTTTGCCTTGGCGGGCGATTCCACTATAACGAGGGATTTGCTCATAAAGCGCGTATAAGTCCTTAAGGTCTGGCCCCCACTCAGGGGTCCGGCGGCAAGGTAATGACGGCTGTATAAGTGAAAAAGCCGTAAAAAGCAAACTTGCCAGGCTAGGGCCGGAAAAAAGTTAAGTGAATTTATATTTACTTATTAACACCTTCATACCTGCAGGAATCAACCGCTTTTTTGATTAAGTTGCCTGTTCGACCGCTTTTTATGCATTGTTATGATTAAGGCATAATCTGTTGTTAAATTCGGGTTACATCTCTTCTAAAAATCCACATATAATGGCGCAACGCAGAATTATCTCGGTCATTTCCACCATTTAAAAGGACAATATAATGGTACAGTTTGAAGCTAACTTTGACGGTCTGGTTGGCCCTACCCATAACTACGCCGGCCTGTCTTACGGCAATGTAGCCTCTCAAAGCAATGCGCAGGATGCATCCAGCCCCAAACAGGCGGCCAAACAGGGCCTGCAGAAAATGAAGGCGCTGACCGATCTGGGCCTGGTACAGGGCGTACTGGCGCCCCAGGAGCGTCCCGATATTCATACCCTGCGTCGGCTGGGTTTTACCGGCAGCGATGCCCAGGTGCTGGAAAAAGCCTTTCGCGAAGATCCCGTGCTGCTGGCCGCCTGTTGCTCCGCTTCCAGCATGTGGACCGCCAACGCCGCCACCGTCTCACCCGGCGCCGATACCCTCGATGGCCGCATTCACTTTACCCCGGCCAACCTGACCAACAAGTTTCATCGCTCGATAGAACACGAAGTAACCGGCCGCATCCTGGGTCAAGTCTTTGCCGACGAGCGTTATTTCAGCCATCACTCCGCCCTGCCCACCAACGAGTATTTCGGTGACGAGGGCGCGGCAAACCACACTCGCCTGTGCGCCGACTACGGCCAGGCCGGGGTTGAGCTGTTCGTTTATGGCCGCAGCGCCTTCGATCAAAGCCGGCCGGCACCGCGCCGTTATCCAGCCCGCCAGACCCTGGAAGCCTCTCGCGCCGTGGCCCGCTTGCACGGCCTGAATGACGACACCGCCATTTTCATTGCCCAGAACCCGGAGGTTATCGATCAGGGGGTATTCCATAACGACGTAATCGCGGTCGGCAACCAGAATGTGCTGTTTTACCATCAGCAAGCCTTTCTCGACACCGCCGCCGCCCTGGACGAAATCCGCCGCAAGCTACCCAATACCGAGCTGCACTTCATCGAGGTGCCCACCGCAGAAGTACCGGTGCTGGACGCGGTGAAAAGCTATCTGTTCAACACCCAGATAGTGACCCTGCGCCCAGGTCACATGGCGATTATCGCCCCCTCGGAATGCGCCGACACTCCCAGCGTCAAGGCCTACCTGGACAAGTTGCTGACCCTGAACACGCCCATTCGGGAAGTCCACTTCATGGATGTAAAACAAAGCATGCGTAACGGCGGCGGCCCTGCCTGCCTGCGGCTGCGGGTTGCGATGACAGAAGCGGAACATGCGGCCACCAATCCCGCCTGCCTGATGAACGAGGCGCTGTTTGGCCGGCTCAACCAGTGGGTAGACCGGCATTACCGCGACAGCCTGAGCCTGAACGACCTGCGTGACCCGGCCTTGTTGCTGGAGTCTCGTGCCGCCCTGGACGAGCTGACCCAAATCCTGCAACTAGGCTCCGTCTACCCCTTCCAGCGGTAGTTAAAAACCGGGGATTGGGGACTGGGGAAGACCGGCAAAACCTGATCCCTATTCCCTATTCCCTATTCCCCGAACTTAATCAGCCGAAGGGGCGTTGTCCCGCTTCCACCAGCTTCATCAGTCCCCGGCTGACGCCCGCTTCCACCGCCTTGCCCAGCTTGTCTTTGATAGTCTGTTTCGGATGATAATGCAGGCGGATTATCCGTTTGTCGGCACTTTGCGCCAGCAGATAGTCGCTGCTGGTCATCAGTTCGTCCACCAGCCCCAGCTCTCGGGCGTCGGTCGCCAGCCAGTGTTCACCGGTGGCCACCTTGTCCAGTGCAAGCTGAGGTCGGTTTTCGGCGATAAAGTCCTTGAATCTGTGGTGAATGACCTCCAGCTCTTCGCGGAACTTGGCGCGACCTTCATCGTCGTTCTCGCCGAACAGGGTCAGGGTGCGCTTGTACTGGCCTGCGGTATGCAGCTCGATGTCGATGTCTTTGTTCTTGAGGAATTTATTGAAGTTGGGCAACTGCGCCACCACGCCGATGGAGCCGACGATGGCAAAGGGCGCCGCGATAATGCGCTCGGCGACACAGGCCATCATGTAACCGCCACTGGCGGCCACCTTGTCTACCGCCACGGTAAGATGCAGACCCTTCGCCTTGAGTCGTGCCAGCTCGGCGGCCCCCAGGCCATAACCATGCACCACGCCGCCGCCAGACTCCAGATTCAGCAGCACTTCGTCCCCTTCGCGAGCCAGCTGCAGCAGTCCGGTGATTTCCCGGCTGAGGCCGCTCACCTCATGGGCATCCATGCTGCCCTTGAAATCGAGCACATAAAGCCGAGGGCCCTTGTCCGCCGTTTTTTTCTCGGCCTTGGCCTGCTGCTTGAATTGCTGCTTGAGTTCCTTGCGTTCACCGTCGTTCGCCGCCGTGGCCAGTTGCAACCGTTGCTGCTGCCGGCGCAACCCGGCGCCGATATCCTCGACCTCCAGCCGATCGTCACCCCGCTTTTGTCGCATGGCAGCTCCGGAGACCAGTGCCACCACCGCGCCGATGGCCAGCACCCAGGTCAGACTCTTGGCCATGAACAGGCCATATTCGTATAAAAATTCCAGCATGAGATTTCCTTGAGACCTAATTCGACCCCCATTGTAAAAGCCCTCATGGCGAACACCAACGAGCTTTTTACCGCCAGGACTTTTCCTTTCCACTTTTCCTGCCAACTTTTGGCTTTCGAAGCTGGCATCCGTGCCCAGAGTCTGGTTTGATCTGAATACTTAGATTTTTTCTGCGAGAACACAGGCACATGCTCGACTATCATGCATCCCCCGACTTACTCAACGACAAGGTGATTCTGATCACCGGTGCCGGCGACGGCATCGGCCGCGAGGCAGCCCTGAGCTATGGCGCTCATGGCGCCACCGTCATTCTGCTGGGCAGAACCGTGAAAAAACTGGAAGCGGTCTACGATGAACTGCTGGCCCAGGGCAGCCCCGAGCCGGCAATTATTCCGCTGGATTTGCAGGGCGCGACAAAACAGCATTATCTGGACATGGCCGAGACCCTGAAGCAGCAATTCGGCCGTCTGGACGGGGTGCTGTTCAACGCCGGTCATCTGGCCGTGCTCGGTCCCTTCGAGATGATCGGGGAAGACGACTGGGACAAGGTGATGCAGATCAACGTCAAATCCCAGTTCCTGATGACCCAGGCGCTGTTGCCGCTGCTGAAAGCCACTCCCAACTCCTCCATCGTCTATACCAGCTCGGGTGTGGGCAAGCAGGGTCGGGCCTACTGGGGCAGCTATGCGGTATCAAAGTTTGCCACCGAAGGCATGATGGAAGTGCTGGCCGACGAGCTGGACAACACCACGGTGCGCGTGAACTGCATCAATCCGGGCGCCACCCGCACCGGCATGCGGGCCCAGGCCTACCCCGGTGAAGATCCGGCTACCCTGCGTACCCCGCAAGAAATCATCCCCCTCTATCTGTATCTGATGGGAAGCGACAGCCAGCATATCAGCGGCCAGTCGCTCGATGCCCAGCCGGACAAAATCCGCCCGCGCGCCAGACAATAAGCTGACAGGTGACATAATTTCGTCTAGAACTAAGCTTACGGATTCGTTAACTCCGGGGTCATAACAGCTTGACCCCATTGCCAAAAGGATGAGGCAACAACCATGTATCGTCCCAAGAGCACGGTAGAGCAATGGCGAATTTTTCAAGCGGTCGTCGACTGTGGTGGTTATGCCCAGGCTGCGGAAAAACTCAGTAAAAGCCAGTCGTCACTCAACCACGCCGTAGCCAAGCTCCAGCAGGGGCTGGGTGTACCACTGCTGGAAGTCAGGGGCCGCAAGGCCTATCTGACTCCGGAAGGTGAGGTTTTTTTACGCCGTTCACGCAAGCTGACCCAGGGCATAGAAGAACTCGAGCTGCTCGCCGGCGTGCTGGCCAGTGGCTGGGAGCCGATTCTGCGCATCGTGGTAGAAGCGTCACTCCCCCGTCAGCCCCTGTATCAGGCGCTGGCGGATTTTTCTCCCCGCTCGCGAGGCTGCCGTATTCACCTGGTTGAAGCCCAGCCTTCTGGCTGCCAGGCCGTGGTTAGCAAACAGGCCGCCGATCTGGTGTTTGCCTGCCGCGCCTTTACCGGTGTGACCAGCCTGCCTTTGGCCACCACCGTTTATGTGCCGGTCTGCGCCCCCGAACATCCCCTCGCCCGCCTCGATGAAGTCACCGCCCATGAACTCGACCCCGAGCTGGAGCTGATTCTGGCCGATGGTAGCGAGCAGGAAGAAGGCTGGGAACGGGCGGAACAACGCTGGATTATCAACCATCTGCACGACACCCTGTCGCTGCTGCGCCGTGGCGTCGGCTTTGCCTGGCTACCGCTGGAAGTGGTGGCGCCGATGATCGACGGTGGCTTGCTGCAACGCCTGCCCATGGCAAATCAGGCTCTGCGCAAGCGCTTTACCCATATGATATTGCCACGGGCCATGCCACCGGGCCCTGCCGCCAGCCTGCTGCTCAGCCTGATCCGCCATCATTATGGCGATCATGAAGGAGCATTGAACAGCGAGAATAGTGGCGAGAATAAAGAAACCCCGAGCGTTCGTGAGGGGACTCTTCCTACACCTTGACCTTGCCAGGCCGAAGCGGCTTCCTTATGCTGATGGCCTCGCATTTGACAAGGAACCCCGATGTTTGATTTTGATCAGTGGATAGACCGCCGCCCTACCCGTGCCCTGAAGTGGCTGAAATACGAAGGCACCGATATCTTGCCGATGTGGGTGGCGGATACCGAATTCAAGGCGCCCCCCGCCGTTATCGAGGCATTGAGTGAGCGGGTGGAACACGGTATTTTCGGCTACAGTCGGCCCAGCCCACAGCTGACCGAACTGATCATCGAACGCATGGCCGACCGCTATGGCTGGAAAATCGAGGCCGACTGGCTGGTGTACATGCCCGGCGTCGTTCCCGCCCTGAACCTGGCCTGCCAGACCTTCAGCGAACCGGGCAGCGCCGTGCTTACCCCCAAACCGATTTATTATCCGTTTCTGCATGCACCGGGATTTCATGGCCGCAAAGCCGCCTATGTGGAGATGGTCGAAAAAGACGGTCGCTGGCTGCTGGATCTGGAGCAGCTGGAAGAGCAGGCCAAAGACAGCGAGCTGCTGCTGTTCTGTAACCCGCACAATCCGGGTGGCACCATCTACACCCGAGAAGAGTTGCTGGCCATCAACGACATTGCCAAACGCCATAACCTGATTGTCTGCTCGGACGAGATTCACTGCGATCTGCTGCTCGACGAAGGCAAGCCTCATATACCTTATGCCGCCCTGGACGACGATGCCGCCAGCCGCAGTGTGATCCTGATGGCGCCCAGCAAGACCTTCAATATCGCCGGTTTGTGCTGCTCTTTTGCCATCGTCCCCAACCCAGAGCTGCGCACCCGCTTTACCCGCGCCGCCCGGGGCATCATGGCCGACGTCAACCTGCTCGGCTTTGTGGCAGCCGAAGCCGCCTATCGGGACGGCGACGACTGGCTGGACGCCCAGATAGTCTATCTGCGCCAGAACCGGGACCTGCTGGTAGAGCGCCTTAATAACGTACCCGGCATCAAGGTGCTGGCACCGGAAGCCACCTACCTGGCCTGGGTGGATATCAGTGCGCTGAAGCTGGATGATGCCATCGGCTTTTTCGAGCAGGCCGGTGTGGGCCTGTCACCCGGCGGCCAGTTCGGCGGCAGCGATTTTGTCCGGCTCAACTTCGGTTGCTCCCGCGCCATGCTTGATGAAGCCCTGCACCGCATGATTGCTGCCATCAACAATCGCTGAGTTCTCTCTTGTCGGGCCGGTCACGGCCCGACATCTCGACCGCCGCTTATTCCCCGTCTTGCTGCCCAAAGACCATCACTCGCTTTTTGCTATCTTTTAATCACTTGGCTGCACAAGCCGGCCTCGCCGGTAACCTTGTGCCGGCAATAAGGAGACTGCATGTCGATAAGAAAAAACCAAAGCCGCCGACTCGCCCTGACGTTCGGGCTGCTCGCCGCGCTGTCCGCACCGATGGCAGGCATGGCCGCCGAACCCGTGTTTATCACCATGGGCACCGGCGGCATGACCGGGGTTTATTACCCGACCGGTGGTGCCATCTGCAGACTGGTCAATCAGGGCAGAGCAGAACACGGCATCCGCTGCTCGGTAGAAAGCACCGGCGGCTCTCCCCATAACATAGCGTCACTACGCCGAGGTGAACTGGAGCTGGGGATGGTACAGTCGGATGTAGAGTATCAGGCCTACCAGGGTACAGGACCCTTTGCCGAGCAGGGTCCTTATCAGGAGCTGCGCTCCGTTTTTGCCTTGCATGGTGAAGCCCTCACCATAGTGGCCCGCAAAGAGGCCAACATTCATAGCTTTGAAGATCTCAAGGGTAAAAAGGTGAACATCGGCAACCCCGGATCGGGCCATCGCGAGACCATGGACTCCCTGCTCCAGGCTTATGGCTGGAGCCATGACGACTTCGGTCAGGTATCCGAGCTCAGGCCCGCAGAGCATAGCCAGGCACTGTGCAATAACCGCATTGATGCTTTCGTCTACGTGGTCGGTCATCCCAACGGCTCTATCAGAGAAGCCGCCAGTGCCTGTGAGGTAAACCTGGTGTCAATAAGCGATGCGGTGGTCGAAAAACTGGTCGCCGAGCACAGCTACTACCGTCCTGTCACCCTTGCCGGTGGGCAATACCGAGGGACCGAAGAAGAGATACACACCTTTGAGGTTAGTGCCAACCTGGTGACCCATGCCTCGGTGCCGGAGCCGGTGATTTATGAACTGACCAAAGCCGTATTCGACCACTTCGAGCAGTTTATCCGTATGCACCCCTCATTGACCTCACTGCAACCGGCCCAGATGATCGGTGTCGGTCTGTCGGCGCCGCTGCACCCCGGTGCAAGCAGGTATTTCAGGGAAAAGGGCTGGCTGGAATAACTTGCAGAAACAAAACGAAAAACGCCGCCTGGTGTGAACCAGGCGGCGTTTTCTTTTTCTATATGGCGGAGGAGCAGGGATTTGAACCCTGGATGGGCTATAAACCCATGCCGGTTTTCAAGACCGGTGCATTCAACCACTCTGCCACCCCTCCGAACGCCGTGAATAATACTGAACCCGATGGCCGCTGTAAACAGGTCAGGATTCAACTGCTGTCTAAATCATCATTCCGGGTGTTTTTTGACTGAATATCGGCCCGACGTTGCTGTTCCTCGATAAAATAGCGGTGCAGAAACTCCTCATCGACCGGAGACAAGTCGAAATGCCGGCTTGCCTCGGCAATCGTCTCTTGATCCAGCTGGGGCTGTTCCAGCAGCCAGGACAGAGCCTTGCGTAATGACTCATGCTCGTTCATATCGCCTCCGGTGTCAGATTGGGGTGCCCAGTTATAACTTCAGAGTAGCAGCCGTACCTTTTATTCTTTATGCATTTTGAATACACTTTCTCTCCGCTGCTCGAGTTTCGCACACTCCATCTTTTCCATCATCGAGGTTTTATGCACTTCAAACACCGACTGCGCGACGCCACCCTCGCCGGCCTGGCGGCCTTTGTCGCCGTTATTTTATTGAGTTACCTGAAAAGCTGGGCCCATTTGATGGTGCTGAGCGCCCCGCTGGGCGCCACCCTGGTGCTGCTGCTGCTGTTGCCTTCTGCCCCGCTGTCTCGCCCCAAAAACGTCATTCTGGGCCATCTGCTTACCACCGGCATTGCCGTGCTCGGCATGGCGCTGATACCCGACCCCATGCTGGGGCTGGCCACCAGCTTTGGCCTCGGCATCACCCTGATGGTACTGACCGACACCCTGCATCCGCCGGCGGGGGCCAACCCGATTCTGATTTATCTGTCCGGCGCCCACCTGCCACCGCTGGACTTCATGGTGCCTACCCTGATCGGCAGTCTCTTCATGGTCGGCTTTGCCAGCCTGTATCACTATATCTTTACCCATCGCCGCTACCCCTTCGGTCCCAAGGTGGCCAAGATCGCCGATCAACCTGTGGCCAGCCCGGCGGCATCGGCCACCGCTGAAAGTCGAGCGAACGAGTCGTCATAACGCCAGCGTAAAAAAGCAAAAAGAGCGCCGAGGCGCTCTTTTTTTATGGGGACAGATATCGCAGAGACTGAGCTCGGCTTAGAAATGCCATTCCATATTGAAGGTCGGCGCACGGGTATCGACACCATCCTTGCCGTGGTTACCAAACTTGTTGTCCCAGTATTCATAGCCCACACCGGCCCACAGGGTGTTGCTCTTGTCGAAGGCCAGCTGACCTACATCAACCATCAGCGAGGTACGTACCAGCACTTCGGGTTTGGTTTCGTTAAAGTTGTAATCCTCACCCTTGGCGCCGTTATAATTACCGAAACCTTGGAATTTCATCGGTACTGGGCCGGCATTAAACGGCACACCCCAGGCCAGGTTGATCACATAATAAGGGTCGAAGCTGATATCGCTCTGTTGGCAGAAGGGAGCCCCGCAGTGGTTCCGCTCGTAGGCATAGAACAGGCTCAGATCGGCAAAGCCCTTGGGTAACCCGAACTTCAGGGTCGGCCCCACTACCAACAGCTGTTTGCGCGGTGCAAATTGAGTGTTCTTGGTATTGAGGTCAAAGCCGGCGCTCAGTGCCACTTCCTTGACCGGACCGAAGCTCAGATCCTTGTCCAGCACCTTGCCCAGGTGCAGCTGGTGGCGGTAGGTCAGATAAGCCTCCATTGCGCCGTCACCCTCGCCACGAGCACTACCATTAGCCGGGTCCATATCGTCAGACTGCAGAATATCCAGATTGAAGAAGTTCTGGCCGTAGGCGTAGCCGCTGGCGTGAGTCAGCTGCAGCACATGTTTTTCTACATCGTTGGGATTACTTGGCTCGGTAAAATCAGAGCCGTAACGGTAGCCGACATAGGTATCAGACCAGATGGCGGCGCTCACCTGGGGGGCGGCAGAAACGGCCAGGGCCAGAGCGGAGATGGTGAAAACGCGCTTACTGAGTTGCTTCATATTCGTGATTCCCTCACATTCTTGAAGTATGACGTCCTGATTTTTATTCATTTAAACGAGGCCGTGGTTTGTCTGTCTTTTATCTTCAGCACAAAAATAATTACACAGACCGACACCATAAATCTACATTTTGTTCACAAAAAACATAGAAATATTACACAGTATGTCGCATCCGTGCTCTCCCTCCCCTTTTCAGCGTCTGTTTTTCTGGCAGTTTTTTCTGGCTCCATGCGGCATCGATTTACTCTAGCATATCGGCGGTGAGTTCAACGGCCGATACCATCAGTGCGGCCCGCTGCCCCTTGGCTACACCGGCATTGGGGAACACCACCGCCTCTTCCGACTCACGGACATGCCATTGCTGCTCGCCGTCCTCGGCCAGCAGGGCACCGGCCGAAAAGGCACTGAAGTTGGCCACCGAGTCGGAAAACTGAAAACAGAATTGTTCACTCTGCTTGATAATTTCCTGGCATACCCTGAAGACGCGAACCTGGTCAAGGTCAAGCACGGGCGGTCGCCAGGCGGGCTCTCCGATCAAGTGTTCCAGATTACGCTCCATGGCGGCAAAGCGGCGGGCGTCGTTCTGTCCAAAGGGCATCACCTTGCCCAGCTCCACGGTAAAGGCATGGGCGCCGAAGCTCTGGGCACTGAAATAACTGAAGGTGGTGGTCGGGCCATGAGCCAGCAGTATGGTATCGACCCCGCTGCTGCACAGAAAAGCCAGCTGCCGGCGGCTGTAAGGCGCACCGTGAGTGAAGGGATAGATGGCGAATTTTTCGTGTGCCGACGGCCGGATCGCGGTGTGCAGATCGTAATGCAGTCGTTCGGCGCCGTCCCGGGCCTGAAAGAAACGCGTGACGTACTGCTCCAGCCGGTCCGCCCGCTCGCGCTCGTTATTACGCCGTTCACCCCGGGCATGGGCGCCGGAAAACAGCCGGTTGAGGTTTTCTTCCACTTCACGCACACCCAGATTCATCGCCGCCAGATTACCGAAGATAAACAGCAGTCGCTGCCGACAAGGTAAACGACCGCTCAGTATGGCGTTCAGCAGCCGTTCGCACAGCTCGATGGGCGCGGTTTCATTACCGTGTATACCGCAAGACAGCACCAGATCCCGGTTTCCCGGCACCGCCGGCTCGATACAAATAACCCCGGTATCCCATACCTGAACCTGGCTGCCATCGGGCAACGATTCCTGAAAGGGAGCAAGCTCCCAGGGGTTCGCCCTGCTGAGCGCTAAAAAGTCATCGAGCCGGCTTCCGTTCACATTTACCTCCAATAATACCGATAAAATCAAAATATCAGATTGTGATAAGACACGATTGCAGTACTAAAGTCTAGCGATGGCGCAGTCCGTGCGCTTGCAAGGTGGAGGGAAATGAGGCTGGCAAAGGATCAGAATGATTTAAACGGTCATAAATGATGATGATTCATGCAGTTATGAACGCCATCTCCGTATGATTATGCATCTTGCACAGGCTGCGATGAGACTGAAAAATAAACACGGAAAGAATGGCTGGGAGTGGAAAATCGAGGACAAGTCAAAGTAGACTGAAAACAAAGCACCAGGGTCTTCTGCCGTCATTCCCGCGAAGGCGAGAATCCAGTGCCCTATGCCCTGGGTCTCCGCCTTCGCGGAGATGACCTACCCTGTTTTGTCATTGAGCTGAAAGGGGCTGCATGGCTGCCCCTTGATCGATCGGTTAAACGCCGGCCTTGGCGAAGGTGGCGCTGACCAGCTCTTGTGCTTCCTGGATCAGGGTCTCGAGGTGAGCCTCGCCCCTAAAGCTTTCCGCATAGATCTTGTAGACCTGCTCGGTGCCGCTGGGACGAGCCGCAAACCAGCCCTGCTCGGTCACCACCTTGAGCCCGCCAATGGCGGCCCCGTTACCCGGCGCCTTGGTCAAGCGCGCGATAATGGCGTCTCCGGCCAAGGTGTCGGCATCGATGGCATCGGCATCCAGCTTCGCCAGAACCTGCTTCTGGGCCGGGGTCGCGGGCGCATCGACGCGGCGATACACCGGCTGCCCCAGTTCGGCCACCAGCTGCGCATAATAGCGGTGCGGTGTCAGCCCGGTGACCGCCAGTATTTCCGCCGCCAGTAAAGAAGGAATAAAGCCGTCTTTATCGGTACTCCATACTTCGCCGTTCATCCTTAAAAAGGAAGCACCGGCGCTTTCTTCCCCGACAAAGCCCAATTGACCGTCCATCAGATCCTTGACGTACCACTTGAAACCGACCGGTACTTCCATCAGCCGGCGTCCCAGCTGGGCCGCCACCCGGTCGATCATGGAGGAAGACACCAGGGTCTTGCCCACCGCCAGACTCGGCGACCAGTCCGGCCTGTGGGTGAACAGATAATGAATACACACCGCCAGATAATGATTGGGGTTCATCAGACCGTCTGCGTCGACGATGCCATGACGGTCGTAATCGGGATCATTACCGCAGGCGATATCGAAATCATCCTTCATCGCCAGCAGGTTGGCCATGGAGTAAGGGCTGGAGCAGTCCATGCGGATCTTGCCGTCATGATCCAGGGTCATGAAGGAAAAGGTGGGCTCCTGGCATGGGTTGACCACGGTGATATCCAGACCGTAACGTACGGCGATATGCGGCCAGTAGGCCAGACCCGCACCGCCCAGGGGGTCGATACCGATGCGAATGCCGGCGTCACGAATCGCGGCCATGTTCACCACGTCCCCCAGCTCTGCGACATAGTTCGCTATATAATCGAAGGGAATAGCCTGGACCAATGCCGTTGCCAGTGGCTGGGTACGAATACCGTCACCATGAGCTGCAATCAGCGCGTTGGCTCTGTCCTGGATCCAGCCGGTAGCCTCGCTTGATGCCGGACCACCGTCGGGACCATTGTATTTGATGCCACCATCCCGGGGGGGATTGTGAGAGGGGGTGATCACGATGCCGTCCGCCAGCGCATCGGGATGGGCTCTGTTGTGAGTCAGAATGGCATGAGACACCACCGGCGTCGGCGTATAGCCCCGCTCCGGCTGAATTCTGACTTCCACCTTATTGGCCGTCAGCACTTCGAGCGCCGATCCCCAAGCCGCTTCCGACAGCGCATGGGTATCCATGCCCAGAAACAGCGGGCCAGTCAGACCCAGCTGGCGGCGGTAATCGGCAATGGCCTGACAGATGGCATGGATATGCATCTCATTGAAGCTGAGATCCAGGGCACAACCCCGATGCCCCGAGGTACCGAAGGCAACCCGCTGCGCCGCCTGCTCCACATCGGGCTGCAGCTGGTAATAGGCCGACATCAGCCGGGGAACATTCACCAGTTCGGCGGCGTTGGCCGGCATGCCGGCTCTGGGATGTGTGCTCATAACAGATCTGTGCTCATATCGGTGCTCATAACTATGCCCATAACAATGGTCCTTTTGCTTACGCTGGTTTTAAATGCTGTGGCACACGCGTTCGATCAATCCGTGGGGATAACCCATGGCCGCCATCAGCTGAGCCACAATATTGCGTTTGCGACCGGTATTGGTGTTGGTAATCACCCAGTAAGGGCTGCCTTCGATGGCTTTGGGCTTGGTGGTATTACCACTGGCCAACAGCGCCGCTTCGTCGTCGGCAAAATAAATACGTTTGCGTCCCTTGATATCGCTGGCCTGAGAGAAGGCCATCGGATTTTCTCGATACAACACCGACAGGATATGCATGAAGCGGTCGATGGCAGACTCCTGGTCCGCCAACTCACCACCATCGAGCATCTGTTCTACACCCCGACCCGCCTCGACAACGGGCGCTACCGCAGCAGCAGGCTCCCGCGGATTAGCCGACGTCGAGTCCAGCTTCAGCAGGCGCCGTAAAATATCCGAGGCACTTTCACCGATATGCTGGGTGTTGCTGGCAATATAACGATAAAGATCTTCATCCACCTCTATGGTTTTCATCATGTTTTCTGGCATGTCCACTCCCAATGACGGAGTCTGATTATACATGGTGCAGGCGATGGGCCCAAGCGGGTTGCGCCGCCGACATCGGCAGGCAACAATATCGTCCTTGATTCCTCGTCTGGAAATACATATGCAACTGAATTTTCGCCGCCAGGGGCAAGGTCGACCGGTGATCGTGATCCACGGTCTGTTCGGCAGCCTGGATAACCTGAACGGACTCAGCAAATCGTTGTCCGAGCACTTCGACGTTATCGCCGTGGATGTACGCAATCACGGTTTGTCACCGCGCAGTGACCAGATGCATTATCACGACATGGCCGAAGACATTCTGCGCCTGATCGAGCAGCTGCAACTCGAGCGCCCCATGCTGGTCGGGCATTCCATGGGTGGCAAGATTGCCATGATGGCCGCCGGGCTGGCACCTGCCGCCATTGGTGGTCTGGTGGTGGCCGACATAGCGCCAGTGGCCTATACCCAGGCCCGGCATGATGAGGTATTCAAGGGGTTACAGGCCGTGACCGAGGCCGGTTGCCGTGACCGAAAAACCGCCGACGAGGTGCTGAGCCGTCATGTGAACATTGCCGGGGTCCGCCAGTTTCTGTTGAAATCCTTTGTCCCCTATAACCGCGATCCCTGGCGCTTCAACCTGCCGGTGTTGTTCCATCATTATCGCAACATCATGAGCTGGCCCGGGGTCAGCCAGCCTTACCCGGGCCCTGTGTTGTTTATCAAGGGGGGCGAGTCCGACTATCTGCTGCCCGAGCACCAGCCGCAGGTAGCACAACAGTTCCCCCAGGCCAGGGCCAAGGTAATCCCGGGAACCGGTCACTGGCTGCATGCGGAAAAGCCCCAGCTGTTCAATCGTCTGGTGCTGGATTTCCTGGCCGAGGCCAGTTAACAGGCTCAAATCCTTTGTGATATAGTGGCGATCAATTTACAGGGTCGGACAACATGATGTCATTGGAACAAATCGAGCTACTGGAGAGCCTCGGTCTCAAACTGTTTTTCGTGGCGATATTCCTGTTGATCGGACTGGCTATTCAGGATGTACTCAAACGAGGCAAGGTACCCAAATTTGGTCGTTACATCGTCTGGACTGTCCTGTTTCTGGGCTGTGCCGGCTTTGTGGCCAAGGGCATTATCGAGGCCGTCTGGGAAGGAGGCGGTGTCGGTTAATTCATGGCCAAGCAAGATACAGATAGAACCACGCTGGACTTGTTCGCCGACGAACGCCGGCGCGGCAGGCCCAAGACCAATCCCCTGCCCCGGGAAGCCCAACTCAAACTCAACAAGCGCAATCAGCTCAAGCGCGATCGCGAGCGCGGTCTTCGGCGCATAGAGCTGAAAGTAGACGAACAATTGTTGAGCAGATTGAACTTACTGGCCGCAGAGCAACAGCTCAGCCGGGCCGAATTGATCCAAGCCATGCTGTTGCAACAGCTTGAGCAGCAGGACAGCAATTAGGCCGGGCGGCCTGACCATCCACATTTTCGACAGGTACAGCATTATTATGGCAAGTGTAGGTCTGTTTTTTGGAAGTGACACCGGCAACACCGAAGCCGTGGCCAAGATGATCCAGAAAGAGCTGGGCAAGCATCTGATAGAGGTGCACGACATCGCCAAGAGCACCAAAGAGGACATCGCCGGCTTCGATCTGCTGCTGCTGGGTATTCCGACCTGGTACTACGGTGAATCCCAAGCTGACTGGGACGACTTCTTCCCGGAGCTGGAGAACATCGACTTCAACGACAAGCTGGTGGCACTGTTCGGTTGTGGTGATCAGGAAGACTACGCCGAATATTTCCTCGATGCCATGGGCACTCTGCGTGAGATCATCGAGCCCAAGGGCGCTATTATCGTTGGCCACTGGCCGACCGAAGGCTACGACTTTGAAGCCTCTCGCGCCCTGGTGGACGACGCCCACTTCATTGGTCTGGGCATCGACGAAGATCGCCAGCCCGAGCTAACTCAGAACCGGGTAAAAGACTGGTGCAAACAGGTATATGAAGAAATGTGCCTGAAGGAGCTGGAAGCTTAAGCCTGTTACTCAGGTCTACTAAGGGATGCGGTGGACGCGTCCCTTTTTTGTATCCATGATACGATGACCGTTATTCAATCACCCAAACATACTCACGAGAACACAGATGAAAAGGTTAAGTGTTTTACTGTTGATACTGTTGCTGCCGGCCGCTCTGGCCCAAGCCAACATCAATCCACTCCCCCTTCCGGAAGACAGGGGACAGCCGGTAGGGCAGATACTGCTGCACACCGCTCAGGAAGGTGACACCCTGGCCAGTCTGGCACGCTATTACGGCGTCAGCCCGATATTGATGCTGGCTGCCAACCCGGAGCAGGACCTGTTTCTGCTGAAACCGGGGCAACAGGTGGTGATTCCCAACCAACTGTTACTGCCCCGGGCAGAAACCAAAGGCATCGTCATCAATCTTGCCGAGTTGAGACTTTACTACTACCCGGAGCAAGGTGGTGAAGTTTATGTGTTTCCCATCGGTATCGGCCGGGTCGGCCGGGCCACCCCGGAGATGATCACCCGTATCAGCCAGATGCGCAAGAATCCGACCTGGACGCCGACCGCCACCACCCGACGCGAGTATGAAGCAAAAGGTAAGCCATTGCCGGCAGTGGTTCCCGCAGGGCCCGATAACCCTCTGGGTGAGTATGCCATGCGTCTGGCCTACGGCAGCGGTGAATATCTGATCCACGGCACCAATGACCCGCTGGATGTGGGTTTGCGTGCGAGCGCCGGTTGTATTCGTATGTACCCTGAGCATGTGGAATGGCTGTTTGCTCAGGTCGACAGCGGCACCCAGGTGCAAGTCGTTAATCAGGCACTCAAGGTCAGTACCGATCAATACGGTCAGACCTTTGTTGAAGCCCACGAGCCACTGACACCCGAAGGCCTGGCCGATGATCGGCCGCTGGATATGACGGCGCTGATGCCACTGCTGGAACAGGGAGCAGACCGTAAACTGATTGAGCAGGTAATCCAGAACCAGCAAGGTATGCCGCAACTGGTAGGGCAGTTACCCTAAGCCCCGTCACGGGATGACAGACATAAAAAAGCCTGGCTCACGCCAGGCTTTTTTTTCCGTACCACCAAATTACTTGGTGTAACGGCCCATCTGATCCAGACGAGAGTTGGCGCGGTCGGCAGAAGCACGGGCTTCGGCAACGTCGGCAGCCAGACGATCGATCTTGGCAGAGTTCATTTGCTGGCCTTGCTGAACGGCTTGTACGTCCTGAGCCAGGCTATCCATTTTGGTTTCCAGAGCGTCGGTAGAGCTACAACCTGCCAGCAGCAGAGTACCAACAACACCACCAACCAACATCATTTTATTACGCATTACAAGCTCCTTGTTTGTATGGGAGTCAAAAAGACCACTTAGGCAAGCTAAGTATGGACGAAGTTCCCTGCTTATCGCAAATTATTTTACAAATCATGACAGTAGGAAATTTTGCTTAAGATCCTGATACATCATCAATTTGTTCATTTTTTACGCACATAGAGGGTACGCTCGACTTCGGCGACCAAATTTCCCTGTTCATCCACGATATTGATGCGGAAATGCGGAAAATATTTGTCGCCACCTTCGGTCGCATTAAGTATGTCATCCAGCCGCTCTCGACTCAAATGAATATCAGCATAGACTCGCCCCCTGCCCGGCTTGATAAAAGTAATGCTGGCGGCTCTGTCCCACACCTGATAATCCGGCCCCAGCAATGCCATCAACAACATCGAGTAGGCAGGATCCGTCATCGAAAACAGGCTGCCACCATACTGGGTACCGTTAGCATTTTTATTCCACCAACGCAGTACCAGCCCTACCCGGCAGTAACTGTAATCACTGCTGAGCTGTTCGATGCGGATACCAGCCCCCCAGAAAGGCGGCCAGCAGTTAAAGAGTTTTTTCAGTAATCGAGGGCAGGAAAATATCAGTTTCATTAATCTCATCCGACCAGTATGGCTATGTCAGATATTAACAAAGATAAGCAGGAATGGGCAGGCTTCTTGCCAGGTCCATGGCTCTGATGGCAAGGCCAGATTGCGGTTGCCTTTAGGGTCGGGAACAAGCACAATGAAAGCAATAACCAAACGAAATGCGAAACATTATTCTTATGGCTGACAATAATCAAGCTCTGAAAAAAGCAGGTCTCAAAGTCACGCTCCCCCGCGTGAAGATTCTTGAGTTGCTGCAGCAACCCGAAACCCAGCACGTCAGTGCGGAAGATCTGTACAAGCTACTGATTGAACAGGGTGAAGAGATTGGCTTGGCTACCGTTTATCGAGTACTGAATCAGTTCGACGACGCCGGCATTGTAGCCCGTCACCATTTCGAAGGTGGAAAATCGGTATTTGAACTGGCCACCCAGGAACATCATGATCATCTGGTGTGCCTCGACTGTGGCAAGGTCATCGAGTTCCACGACGAGACCATAGAGCAGCGTCAGCGCGACATTGCCGCTCATTACAATATCAAGCTAACCAATCATAGCCTGTACCTGTATGGACACTGCCTGAACGATGAATGCAACCATAATGACGAAAATAGTTAATGGGCAACCATCAATATTAAAAAAGCCGCAGTTTACTGCGGCTTTTTTTATGGTTGGTATTAGCCCTCTTCCTTGCCCCAGGAATCACGCAGTGCCACCGTCAGGTTGAACACCATGCCTTCAGCCTTGCTATCACGGCAGAAGTACCCTTCGCGCTCAAACTGGAACGCATGCTCAGGCTCGGCCTGACACAATGACGGCTCAACCACGGCGCCGCTCAGCACCTGTAACGAACCCGGATTCAGCGCCTGTTCAAACGACTCGGCGGCACCCGGGTTGGGTACATTGAATAACCGGTCATACAGACGCACCTCGGCAGGCACCCCATGACGGGCCGACACCCAGTGGATCACGCCCTTGACCTTGCGACCGTCGGCCGGATCCTTGCCCAGGGTGTCGGGATCGTAGCTGCAGAAAATGGTCATGATGTTACCATCAGCGTCTTTTTCTACCCGCTCGGCCTTGATCACATACGCATTACGCAACCGCACTTCCTTGCCCAGCACCAACCGCTTGTACTTCTTGTTGGCTTCTTCACGGAAGTCTGCTTCATCTATATAGATGTCGCGGGTAAAGGGTAGCTCGCGGGTACCCATGTCCGGCTTGTTCGGATGCCGGGGCGCCGTCAGCGTTTCTTCATGATCCTCGGCCAGATTTTCGATGACCAGCCGCACCGGCCGCAATACGGCCATGGCACGCGGAGCATTGTCATTCAGATCGTCACGAATACAGGCTTCCAGCATGCTCATTTCCACCGTGTTATCCTGCTTGGTTACGCCGATGCGCTGGCAGAACTCACGGATGGAAGCCGAGGTATAACCGCGACGACGCAAACCGGAGATAGTCGGCATACGCGGATCATCCCAGCCCTCCACATGACCCTCGGTCACCAGCTGGTTGAGCTTGCGCTTGGACATCACTGTGTATTCCAGATTGAGCCTAGAGAACTCGTACTGCCGCGGGTGGCACCCGATACTGATGTTATCCAGCACCCAGTCATAGAGACGACGGTTATCCTGAAACTCCAGGGTGCACAGCGAATGGCTGATGCCTTCGATGGCGTCCGAAATACAGTGGGTAAAGTCGTACATCGGGTAGATGCACCACTTGTCACCGGTCTGATGATGGTGGACGAAACGGACCCGGTACAGCACGGGATCGCGCAGTACCATAAAGGGTGACGCCATGTCGATTTTGGCCCGCAGACAGGCAGTGCCTTCCGCAAACTCACCGTTGCGCATGCGGGTAAACAGACTCAGGTTTTCCTCAACCGGACGATCCCGATAAGGGCTGTCGCGACCCGGAGAGGTCAGGGTACCGCGATGCTCGCGTATCTGCTCGGGGGTCAACTCATCGACATAGGCCAGACCTTTCTCGATCAACTCAACGGCATAGCCGTACAGTCGGTCGAAATAGTCGGAGGAATAGCGAATGTCGCCACTCCATTCAAAGCCTAACCATTGCACATCGCGCTGGATCGACTCGACGTATTCGACGCTCTCTTTTTCCGGGTTGGTGTCATCGAAGCGCAGATTACACTGTCCCTGGTAATCCTGTGCGATACCGAAATTCAGACAGATGGATTTGGCATGTCCAATATGCAGATATCCATTCGGCTCGGGTGGAAAGCGGGTCTGCACCGACTGATGTTTGCCACTGGCTAAATCTTCATCAATGATTTGACGAATAAAATTGCTGGGACGATGGTCCGCCTGACTCATTCATGCACCTCGAACGTGGGAATGCCATAATCAAACGCCCATGATCCATGATCTCCCCCCGCTGCTCAATAGCCAGAGCAGGAATAACCGGTTTTGCCAACCAAAAAACCGGATGCTGGCGAAATGACCGCCAGTTGAATGCAAAACGGGATGGGCTCACGCCCATCCCGTTAACTACATTACTGAAACGATGTTAATCACATCGCCTGCAGGTCCGTCTTAGTCTTCAACCGGCAGCGTCTGCTGCACGTACTGACCCGGGGCCGGCATCAGACCGGGACATTCTTCAGAGCCCACGGCACGAGCCGGAACCGATTGCTCTCCAAGATGAGGAGTGGCCCACTGTTGCCAGTGTGTCCACCAGGAGCCCGCTTCCCGCCTGGCCGACGCCAGCCACTGATCCGGGCTGTCGAAGTCGGCATCACTGAGCCAGTAGCCGTATTTGTTCTTGTGCGGAGGATTGACCACACCGGCCACATGACCAGACTCACCCAGTACCAGGGTAGTATCACCACCGAGCAAACGAGAGCCACCGAAGGTCGCGTCCCACAGGGCGATATGATCTTCCTTGGTAGACAGGAAGTAACTCGGCGTCTTGACCTTACCCAGATCGATACCAAAGTTACCAACCTTGACCTCGCCAGACTGACTCAGACGATTGTTGAGATACAGCTCGCGCAGCAGAAAGCTGGCACAGGCCGCGCTCAGGTTGGTGCTGTCGCTGTTCCAGTACAAGATATCGAAGTCAGAAGGTTCTTCACCCTTGAGGTAGTTATCGATGTAGTAGTTCCAGTACAGGCTGTTTTCCCGCAACAGACTGAAGGTCACTGCCATCTGGCGGCCATCGAAGAAGCCCTGTGTCTCGCTCATTTTCTCGATAGCGCTCACCACGGGATCGTTGATGAAGACCCCGACTTCACCGGGCTGTGTAAAGTCCAGCAGCGTGGTGAGAAAGGTAGCGCTCTTCACGCGGGGCTTCATGCGCCGTGCTGCGTACAAGGCCATGGTAGAAGCCAGCAAGGTACCACCGATGCAATAACCAATGGCGTTGACTTCTTTTTCGGTGGTGATTTGCTCGATGACGCGAATGGCTTCCATGGTGCCGGAATGGATCAGATCCGGAAAACCGATGCTGGCTTGTTCTTTGCCCGGGTTGCGCCAGGACATGATAAAGACGGTGTGTCCCTGATCACGCAGCCAGCCGACCAGCGAATTCTGTTCTTTCAAATCCAGAATATAGAATTTGTTGATAAAAGGCGGGATCACCAACAAGGGTGTCTGATGCACGGTCTCGGTACTGGCACCGTACTGGATCAACTCGAAAATATCGTTTCTGAACACCACTTCACCCGGCGTGGTCGCCAGATCCTGTCCCAGCGTAAAGGCACCCTGGCGGGTCATGCGAATCTTCAGCATATCGGCACTGGCGGCCATGTCTTCCTGAAACAGCTCTATACCCTTGACCAGGTTGGCGCCCTTTTCTTCCAGGGTGCGCTGTAACAGCTCTGGATTACTCCAGATGAAGTTGGTCGGCGCAAGCGCATTGATGGTCTGACGAAAGGTAAAACTCAGCCGCTGGCGAACCGGTTCCGGTATGCCTTCGATCACTTCCAGCATCTCGGTGAGTGATTTGGCGAAGTGCAGGTAAGACTGGCGCATAAAATCAAAGTGAGGATCATCTTTCCAGGACTGATGCTGAAAGCGTCGATCACCGGGAGGGTTCTGCACCAGACTTTCGGTGCTGTTATCCATACTTTTGATCATGCTGTTCTGACAGATAGCCAGCTGTCCCTGCCACCATTGCATCTGCATGTCGAGCAGTCGCATCGGATTGGTTGAAACCGCCTGGTAAAAAACCTTCAAATCATCGGAATTGACTTGTGATAATGCGTCGGTTACCGGGTTATCACCCATTCTGGCCTTTTGCATTTCTGACCACATGGTTTCATTCCAATTAAAAAACTGGCCTATGGGGTCACTATTGTTAAACGTATTTTGTTGCATTGCCTTTCCCTGATAGAGATTTCGCCTACCCAACAGCAACGACAACGGGAAGGAGCCGCTAAGCCCCTTCCCTGCAATATGCACTAGCTGAAGGGTTAACCCTTAACAGACTTTATTTTTTCTGTGCGTCTGCCGCCAAAGCTTCCAGGCCGGACTTGAATTCCTGCGTCAGCTCGGCAAGTTTTTTGCCATCTTCTACCATCTGCTGGCTGACTCGGGTCATGGTTTCCAACTGCTTGGAACCACAGCTCACCAGATCCTGCACATCTTTCACCTGAGTGCTGACCTGCAGCTGAGAAAGACCGATGTCCGCATACTGACGGGCGGCGTCCAGCTGCAGATTGGTCAGTGCAGTAAAGTTATTGGCGACCAGCTGATTGAATTTCAGCAGCGGAGCAAAGGTTTTTTCGGAGTGCTCGTTAAAGTTCTGGAAAATATTCGTGTACATAACTTGTTCCTTAAATATTAGAAGCTAATAACCAGACCCAATTAAACTCGTTTCAACACTACAGCCGTGCCCATGCCGCCACCGACGCACAGTGAGGCCAGACCCAGCGAGCTGTTGCTACGCTGCAGTTCATACAGCAAGGTCACCAGAATACGGTTACCGGAAGCACCCAGCGGGTGACCCAGGGCGATAGCGCCACCGTTGATATTGGTTTTTTCCAGCAGCGCCTGCTCGGCGATGTCGTGTTTGCCGGACAATTGCTTGACCACACCCAGTGCCTGACCGGCAAAGGCTTCGTTAAGCTCCAGTCGCTCCATTTGTGCCAGGGTGAGACCGGCACGCGTCAGCGCCTGCTCGATAGCCGGTACTGGGCCCAGGCCCATGATTTCGGGGTTAATACCGCCCTGACCATAGCTGACCACTTCCGCCAGCGGCGTCAGACCATATTTTTCTACTGCCGCCTTGCTGGCCACAATAATGGCACTGCCACCGTCGTTGATACCGGAGGCGTTACCAGCGGTGACAGAGCCGTCGGACTTGAACGCCGGGCGCAAACGCGCCAGAGACTCGGTCGTGGTTCCGGCCTTGGGATACTCATCGGTATCAACCGTCAGGGTTTCCTTGCGGGTTTTCACTTCTACCGGCACGATTTCGGCCTTGAAGTGACCGGCTTCGATGGCTGCCACTGCCTTCGCCTGGCTGGCAACAGCCAGTGCATCCTGCTCTTCGCGACTGATATTTTCCTGCGCTACCACGTTTTCGGCGGTCACGCCCATGTGGTATTTATTGAATACGTCAGTCAGACCGTCGTTGATCAGCAGATCGGACAGCGCCATATCACCCATCTTGTGACCGTTGCGCAGATCGCCTTTCACCACGAAAGGAATTTGCGACATGTTTTCACAACCGGCGGCCACGACCACATCGGCATCACCGGCCTTGATATGGGCGCAGGCATCCATCAGTGTCTTCATGCCACTACCACAGACCATATTCAGGCTGTAAGCAGGAACGCCAACCGGAATACCGGCGGCCAAGGCAGCCTGACGGCCAATGCCCATGCCCTGGCCAGCGCTGATCACGTTGCCGACGATCACTTCGTTCACATGCTCGGCCGCAAGCCCAGCCTGGGCCAAAGCGCCTTTAATGGCAATACCGGCCAGCTCGGCCGCCGGAATGGTTTTCAATGCACCACAGAAACTACCAATAGGTGTACGTTTTGCCGCAACAATGTATACAGATTCAGCCATAAATTATATTCACTCTTTAAATAACAAATTCTGGGGACTTTGACTTATTACATACTCTTTAACATGCTTTTACTGCATGTAAAGGCCGCCGTTTACCGACAGTGTTTCACCTGTAACGTAACCGCCATGTTCACCCGCCAGATACAAGACGGCACCGGCCACTTCTTCTGTGGTTGCCAGTCGCTTCATGGGAATGGTGGCTTTAATGGAATCCAGTACATCTTCGCGAATAGCAGTAACCATCGGTGTTGCTGTATAACCGGGGGCGACGGCGTTAACGCAAACACCAAAGCGAGCACCTTCTGCAGCCAGCGCCTTGGTAAAACCAATCATGCCGGCTTTGGCGGCAGAATAGTTTACCTGGCCATACTGACCTTTCAGTCCGTTGACTGAAGAAATATTGATAATACGACCGCTACCCTGTTCACACATCAGGTTGAATATAGGCTGTGTCACGCTGAACAGGCTGTTGAGGTTGGTTTCCATGACTTGCTGCCACTGATCCCAAGACATCTTTTTAAAGGTGGAGTCTCGGGTGATGCCGGCATTGTTTACCAGGACGTCGATACGACCCAGCTCGCGCAGAGCTTCCGGCAGAACTTCACTGACGGCCTTGTGGTTACTGACATCCAGGGCCAGCAATTGAATGTCGTTGCCGGCCAGTTTTTCTTCTTGCAACCAGCTGGCTGCTTGTTGTTCTTTACCTGGACGATGTGTCGCCACAACTTTGTATCCATTATTTAAGAACAAGCGACACACTTCTGTGCCGATTCCGCCTGCAGCACCGGTAACCAGCACAATTTTTTTATCCGACATCAAAACACTCCTTTGTTTGTTTCTATACTATTAAAAAATCAGTGTCGTACTGAGCTTAAAAAATTGAAGTCGGCGCGTTCATACCCCGTTAAATAAACGCATAAAAAATCTGAATTTACAGCCAAGGCTTTGCCAACTCTGTATGACTACTATAAGCCTGTTTTCATGACAAACATATTAACTTGAGTTTATTTTTTATTAAAATCAAAAAAAAAATTAGACGCTAAAAACCGAGGCTAACGCAAGACAAAAAACCACCAGAAACCAAAGGGTAGATAAAAAACCTACTCCTACTAACATCAAATAAAATCCACTATATGTATATACCTTTCATGACGTCCTGATATATACATGCCGCCGGCACCTATTTTGCAACTCGCTAAATTACATCCTTTTTGTTCTCTGTCAAAATAAGTGACTTATAGTTAGCAAACCCGTATAGCGAATATGTAAAAGTAACAGTGATTTACAAAAGTAGTTGCCGCCACTCCACCCTGTTCGGCCTGCTCCGTCAACGGATAGTCGGATTCAATACTCCCTTCACCCTCGACCACAGGCACCAGCCTGAAAGTCATTCTGTTATGGCTATCCGGTCAAGCCTCTGACCTGTGATGTCCCAGACATTGTTGTCCCAAAGCCCCAAAAGTGCTCTCTCTGGGGTAACCGGGCTCTCTGACCTGAAGCCATTACCCATGACTATTACAAGGTCCGTACAGAAACCGTATAACCTATCTATATAGTCGTACTTCATAATCGATAGCGTTGCTCCGACTCCTCTGCAAACCGGCAACAGCTGAGTCCAGATGGGATCTACCGCCCCTTTTTCACACCGACCGGTGCTGATTTCACCCGTTATTGCATACTCTTGCAGCAAACAAACTGATTTCACTGACAAAGTGGTTTTGAGTGTTGACAGCTCCCAGAGCAGCCATTAACATGCGCCTCGCATTCAAGCAATGCCTC
>NZ_MPZM01000006.1 GCF_002936955.1 Oceanisphaera arctica
CTTTTTTGATAAAAACATCGTCTTTCGCACCACTTGCGTAAAGTTACACCAATAAGGTCATTTTTAGTACGTTTCGTCTTCCAGAACGGGTTCGGGCGAGCCTATGCGGGTCACCAGCAGCTGGTCTATCTTGTAACTGTCGATATCGACGACTTCAAATTTGTAGCCCGAGTGCAGTACGAAATCGGTGCGCTTGGGGATTTTGCGCAGCATGTACATCATGAAGCCGGCGATGGTTTCGTAGTTTTCATCATTGGGGAAGTCGTCGATGTCCAACACACGCATTACATCTTCCAGCGGTGTCGAGCCTTCTACCAGCCAGGAGTTGGCATCACGAGACACTATATTGTCTTCCTGAGACTGCACCAGTTCACCCATGACGATGCTCATGACGTCTTTAAGGGTAATGATGCCGACCACCATCGCATACTCGTTCATGATAATGGCAAAATCTTCCCCCGCCGTTTTGAAGTGCTCCAGCACCTCATACATGGACAGGGTATCCGGAATGATAAGAGGGCTACGGATGATGCCTTCTTTTTGCAGTGATATGGGCTGCTGGTGCAGCACCTGCATCAGGATATCGCGGGAGTCGACGTATCCGACCACCTTGTCCAGACTGTCTTCACATACCAGAAACTTGGCATGGGGATGCTCGGCTATCTTGGCCTTGATGCTGTCCTGACTCTCGGTGAGGATAAAATAGATAAGACTTTCCCGTGCGGTCATCGCCGAGGTTACGGTGCGAGACTCCATATCGAACACATTTTCAATCAGGTGATGTTCCTGCTCCTGCAACACCCCGGCCTGAGCCCCTGCATCCATCATGGCGATGATGTCTTCCGGCGTAATTTCGTCCTTGCGCATGGTCGGCACCTTGAACAAGCGAAAGAACAGGTTGGCCAGACCATTGAAAAACCAGACCAGTGGCTTGAGAAAAACGATAAAGAACGACATCGGTCGCACCACGGAAATGGCGATGCGTTCCGGCGCTATCATCGCCAGCCGTTTGGGCATGAGATCGGCAAACAGGATAAACAGCGAGGTCACCACGAAAAAGGACAGGAAGAACGCCGTTTTTTCGATCCAGACGCCCTCGAAGAACGTCTTCAGTAATTCGGTGATAAAAGGTGTAAAGGCGGCTTCACCCAGGATACCCCCCAGAATCGCCACGGCATTGAGACCAATTTGAACCACGGTAAAAAAGTTACCCGGCTGTTCCTGCAGCATCAGCACCTTTTCGGCATTGGGATCCCCATCGCTGGCCATTAATCGCAGTTTCATTTTTCTTGATGCGGCCAGGGCAATCTCCGATACCGAAAAGAATGAACTGATAGCGACCAGCAGAACGAGTATCAGCAGGTTCTCAAATAACGTCATAGTGATGTACACCGGTAAGAATAAAGGGAGGCAAAAGCCGAAAAAACAGGCTCAGGATATCATGGCGTATGGAATTTAACAGAAGCCGGCCAGTGGTTTCAGACAGGATCCGGGGTGATATCAAAAAAGTGCTGTAAAAAGAAAAAGATTGTCGTGATACTGGCTATCATTCGACTAAAAAAAGCCCACAATGAGTCTGTCCGTTGTGGCGAGATCATTCAGATAATCAAGCACAGGGATAATACCAATGTTGATAAGGCGATTATTACTCGGCTGGATACTGTCCGGGCTGACGCTGCCCGTATGGGCCTCGGATCACACCCTGGACCACTGGTCTTTTCAGGAATATCTGGATGCGTTTCCGCACCAGCGCAATCTGTCCGACGCCTTTTCGGCGCGGATTCGGCAAGCCGCCGAGCCCTGGACTGCATCAACAGACAGGCCGGTACGTATCGCCATGCTTATCCCCGACCAGCAGGTGTCGGATTACTGGTCTCGCAACCAGAAAAGCTTCACCAGCCGTCTGCAGGAAATAGGCCTGCCCTTTACCCTGAAAAGCTACTCATCCCATCCGGAAACCACAAGCCGGGTACAGGAACAGCAGCTGCTTGAGGCTCTGAACGGCGATCCAGACTACCTCGTCTTTACCCTGAACTCGCTGCGTCACCGGGTCCTGATAGACAAGATAATGGCCCGTGGCCGACCCAAACTTATCCTGATGAATGTCACTACCCCGCTGAAACACTGGGGCAAAAACCAGCCGTTTCTCTATGTAGGATTTGATCACGCGGAAGGAACCCGGCTTCTGGCCGATGCCATTAGCAAGATGACCGGAAAACAGGCCAACTACCTGATGCTGTATGGCACCCGGGGGTATGTCAGCCAGGCAAGAGGGGATGAGTTTATCCGGCTGACATCAGACCAGCCCGGTTTTACCCTGCGCCAGGCTTTTTATACCGATGTAAACCGGGAAAAAGCCCGACAGGCGGTACTGCAAACGCTGGCAACCAGCCCAGATATCAACCTGATCTATGCCTGCACCACGGATATCGCCCTCGGCGCCATCGACGCCCTGAAACAACTGAACAGGGAAGACAAGATTATCCTCAACGGATGGGGAGGAGGCAGCGCCGAGCTCGATGCCCTGGCCCAGGGCAGTCTGGATCTGACCGTGATGCGTATGAACGATGATAACGGCGTTGCCATGGCGGAAGCCATCCGCCTCGATCAGGAGGGCAAGGCCAGCCAGATCCCCCAGGTCTACAGCGGGGACTTCGCCGTCGTTGACAAAGATACCCCCACCGCAGAACTGGAGCGCCTTAAAGCCAATGCTTTCCGTTACTCGCAGTAGCCCCCGCGCCAGGCGCTTGCTCCGGCTGATGCTGATGGCGCTGCTGCCTGCATTTCTGTTGCTTGCCGTGGCCCTGCTGACGCTGACCTATAACAGCACGTCAAAGATGGTCGATGAAAGTGTTCACCATCAGTTACAGGAAACCCACCATCGGTTGCAGAGCCGCCTCGACAGCTACCTGAATGGTCTGGATAACCTGCTGTCGACCGCTGCCGAGCAAGCGGTGCTGGCCGCCATCATATCGAGTGACGACCGGCAAGCCGCCAGGACACAATTACAGAAGACGCTGGATAATAGCCACGGTGAATACCTGGATCTGCTGATACTGACACGACAGGGTCAGTATTGGGTAAACATGAACTCGCCCCTCTATATGCTGGAACACCGGCTACCATCGCTGATTGCCGACACCCCCTTCTTTAATAAATGGTCCAGTATCGAGCTGGAGCCCTCCCCCAGCCCCTTGACGGCCTTGATACAGCGTTATCCCGTACTGTCACCGGATTCGGGACAGATAACAGGCAGCCTGTTCGGAGGCCTGGTGCTGAATGACAACCTTACCCTGTTAAGCTTGCTGGGGCAGGAACTCGAAAACATCAATGTACAGCTGGTGTTGCGCGGAAAACCGGTGGGGCCGCCCCTTATCAACAGTGACATACCTTCCGACTTGTTCACTCAGGTCCTGTCCAGCCAGCGCCTCCAGGGCCAGATCCAGGGCCATTATTTCAGCCTGCAGCCCCTGCTTATCAATGGTGAGCAGAGCGAACTGCAACTGTTGCTGCTGACCAATGACGCCATGTTCCAGCAATTACAACAGACCTACGGCTATCACACCCTGCTGGCGTTGCTACTGGTATTAAGCACGGCCCTGGCCCTGTCACTCTATACCCTGAGGCTTATCTCCTCACCATTGGCCAGCCTCACCCTGTTTGCCGAACAGGTGAGCCGTGGTCACTCGGTCTCTTTTCAGCCTGATTGCATCGAGGAATTCAACCTTCTGGGCACAAGCCTGGAACAGGCCGAAAAATCACTGCGTCTTCACAGGCTGGTGCTCGAAAACATGATGGAGGCAGTGGTGATTTTCGATCGCGCTCACCACCTCATATATGTCAACCATGCCTATACCAAGATTACCGGCCAGAGTCTGGATGAAATCGCAGGCCAGACACCATACCGCACCTTACACCTTGAGTCGGGCGACACGTCGCTGCAGCTCCCATGGCAAACGGTCAATGCGACCGGTTTCTGGCAGGGAGAGATATCTGGCCGAATAAGAAATGGCAGCCCTAGTCCTCTGTGGTTGTCTATTACCTCCCTCAGAGACACCGACAACGAGATAAGCCATTATGTTGTCGTCTTTTCGGATATATCCATACTCAAGGATACCCAGCAGCAACTGCAGAGAATGGCTCATTATGATCCGCTGACGGGCCTTGCCAACCGCAGTCTGTTCAATGAATTGCTCGACCATAACCTGAGCCGGGCTGCGCGCCATGACACCAGCCTCACCATGCTGTTTATCGATCTGGATAAGTTCAAACATATCAATGACAGTCTGGGACATGCTGCGGGAGATGAGCTGCTTAAGGCCGCAGCCCGCCGAATTCAGCATCATAGCCGAACCGAAGATATACTCTGCCGTTTTGGCGGGGATGAATTTATTCTGGTACTCACCAGTCCCTTGTCACACCAACAGGCCATGTGCGCAGCACAGCGTCTCGTCAATGCCTTTTCCGACAAACCATTCCGGATACAAGGACAATACCGTTACGTCAGCATCAGTATCGGACTCGCTTGCTATCCAGAACATGGCAGGGATCAAGAAACTCTGATGAAAAACGCAGACACTGCCCTCTATCAGGCCAAGGAGCAGGGACGTAATCAGGTACAGATATTTGACGCCGGGATGAATTTGCAGACCCAGATACAGATAAAGAAGACCACCGAATTACGGATTGCCCTTGAGCAGGGACAGATGGAACTCCATTATCAACCCCAGTTTTGTCTCCGCGATGGCAGCCTGGTCGGGGTCGAGGCTCTGGTGCGCTGGAACAAACCGGGGATTGGGCTGGTCTACCCAGGGGATTTCATTCCCCTTGCCGAAACAACCGGGATCATAGTCCCCATGGGTAAATGGGTGCTGAAAGAAGCCTGCCATCAACTCAGTGCCTGGCGACAGGCCGGATTTAACAACATCCGGATGGCGGTCAACCTGTCGGCCCGTCAACTCCGACAGCCCAGCCTGGCGAGTGATATCGCCGGCATATTGCAGCAACAGGAGATGAATGCCGATATGCTGGAGCTGGAAATAACGGAGAGCATGCTGATGGAGGACATGAATACCGCCATCACCACCATGTCAGAGCTGAACCAACTGGGGATACACCTGGCCATAGACGACTTCGGAACCGGTTACTCCTCCCTCGCCTATCTGAAGAATTTTCCGGTGCGCCGGCTCAAAATAGATAAATCCTTTGTCCAGGATCTGACAGCAGACACTGAAGATACCGCCATTATCAGCGCCATCATCAACCTGGCTCACAACATGGGTATCGCCGTTATCGCCGAAGGCATAGAGAATGAAGCCCAGCTTGAATACCTGCGTCAACTGAACTGTGATGAAGGACAGGGGTATTTTCTTGCCAGGCCCATGCCAGCCGCAGATATGGATAAACTGTTACAGGAAAGCTGTCCCCTGGTTGAAAAAGATCAATAGCCATAAAAAAGCGGTCCTGGTCGATATGGTTTCGATCAAGGCCGCTTAAGGTTATGGGATGACACTTTATTTTCATCCCACAGGTGGTTCAAAAACAGCGCTGGATTATTCGACCGTGACCGACTTTGCCAGGTTTCTCGGCTGATCCACATCGGTACCCTTGATCAGGGCCACATAGTAAGACAGCAACTGCAGCGGCACCGTGTATACGATGGGTGCGATAACCTCTTCCACATGGTTGACCTGCATCACCCTCATGGTGGCATCGCCCTTGAAGCCGGCCTGCTTGTCGGCGAACACATAGAGAATACCGCCACGGGCGCGCACTTCTTCGACGTTGGACTTCAGCTTTTCCAGCAGATCGTTGTTGGGGGCCACCACGATAATCGGCATGTCGGCGTCGATCAGCGCCAGCGGGCCGTGCTTGAGCTCGCCGGCCGCATAGGCCTCGGCATGAATATAGGAGATTTCCTTGAGCTTGAGCGCCCCTTCCATGGCGATGGGATACTGCTCGCCCCGGCCGAGGAACAGGCTATGGTACTTGTCGGCAAACTCTTCCGCCAACACCTCAATGTCACCGGCCAGGGCCAGGGTATCGACGATATGGCCCGGCAAGGCGCGCAGTGCCGTGACCAGCCCGGTCTCGGTTTCCGCCGTCATGTTACCGCGACAACGGCCCACCGCCGCCACCAGCATAAGCAAACCGGCCAGCTGGGTGGTGAACGCCTTGGTGGACGCCACGCCGATTTCGGCACCGGCCCGAGTCATGAAGGCCAGATCCGATTCCCGCACCAGGGAAGAGCCGGGCACGTTGCATATGGCCAGGCTGCTCATGAAGCCGGACTCCTTCGCCAGCCTCAGCGCCGCCAGGGTATCGGCAGTTTCACCGCTCTGGGACAGGGTGATCAGCAGGCTGTTGGGGCGCACCACCGACTTGCGATAGCGGAACTCGGAGGCAATTTCGATATCGCAGGACACGCCGGCCAAGGCTTCGAACCAGTAACGGGCCACCATGCCCGCATGGTAGGAAGTGCCGCAGGCGATAAGCTGGATATGCTCGACCTTTTCGAAGATCTCGCGGGCGCCATTGCCGAACGATTCCACCACCACCGCCGATTCGGTGATCCGGCCTTCCAGGGTGTCGGTAATCGCCTTGGGCTGCTCATGGATTTCCTTGAGCATATGGTGGCGATATTCGCCCTTGTCACCCGCATCATGGGTGACGTCAGACTCCAGCTCTTCACGCACCACTGGGTTGCCGTCGGTATCGAAGACATGTACCTCGCGACGGGTCACCTCCGCCACGTCCCCTTCTTCCAGGAACATGAAACGGCGGGTCACCGGCAACAGCGCCAGCTGATCCGAGGCAATGAAATTCTCGCCCAGCCCCAGACCAATTACCAGCGGCGAACCGGAGCGTGCCACCACTACCCGAGAGGGATCGCGCACATCCATCAGCACCGTACCGTAGGCGCCACGCAACTCTTTTACCGTGGTTTGCAGCGCCGCCAGCAGTGACTCGCTCTGTTGACGGTGGTAATGCACCAGGTGAGCAATCACTTCGGTATCGGTGTCGGAGCTGAACTCGTAGCCTCTGCCTTGCAGCTCTGCCCGCAACTCTTCATGGTTTTCGATGATGCCGTTATGCACCACCACGATATCGCCGGACACATGAGGATGGGCATTGCGTTCGGACGGCTCGCCATGGGTGGCCCAACGGGTATGGGCAATACCGGTACCGCCGGCCAGCGGATGCTGCTCGAGGGCATCGGCCAGCGCCTTTACCTTACCCAACCGGCGCAAACGCCCCAACTGACCCGGAGCGTCAACAATGGCAACGCCCGCCGAGTCATATCCGCGATATTCAAGACGGCGCAGGCCTTCTACCAGAATTTCTGCCACATCACGCTGGGCTACAGCCCCTACAATTCCACACATATATTATTCCTCAGTATCCGTGGCAATAATCAGGTTAATGCCCTTGTGCTCTAGTTGTTGTTGATATTCTTTGGCTATGCCGTCGTCGGTCACCAGGGTATGAATGACGCCCCAGGGCAGCTCCATATTGGGGATTTTGCGGCCAATCTTGTCGGACTCCACCATCACCACCACCTCGCGGGCGACTTCCGCCATCACCCGCGACAGGCCCGTCAGCTCGTTGAAGGTGGTGGTACCCCGCTCGAGATCGATACCATCGGCGCCGATAAACAGCTGATCGAAATCATAGGATCGCAATACCTGCTCGGCCACCTGGCCCTGAAAGGATTCGGAAGAAGGATCCCAGGTACCGCCGGTCATCAGCAGGGTCGGTTCCGGCTCCAGCTCGCGCAGGGCATTGGCGATATTCAGAGAGTTGGTCATCACCACCAGGCCATGCTTCTGACCCAACTCACCCAGCAGCGCCGCCGTGGTACTGCCGCTGTCGATGATGATGCGGTTATGGTCACGCACCCGTCCGGCCGCCGCCCTAGCCAGCGCCTGCTTTCGTTTCGAAATCGGCTCACCGGCATTTTCCGCCACCATTTCACTCGGCACCGGCACGGCACCGCCATAGCGACGCAGCAGCAGACCATTTTTTTCCAGCGCGGTCAGATCCTTGCGAATGGTGACCTCGGAGGTTTCGAAGCGTTGCGACAGCTCGTCCACCGTCACTTCGCCCTGCTCGTTGAGCAAGGTAACGATGGTATGGCGGCGTTGTTGGGTATTACGTTTCGACATGATCTAGCTAAGTTTCGATTTGAAACCTGATGCTAGCAGATCAAAAGATAAGGGATCAATCGATAGTTTCGCGATTGGGGATTCGATATGAAGAGGCAACAGAGTTGCCTCCTCCGACACGCTCCAAGTACATCCATGTAACGCTCAGCACATGACATCCCTGTTATGTGACGGTCGGCTGAGGCAATCTCTGCAGCCTCTTCTTGACGCCCGAGTTAGCTGTTGGCATCACCAACAGGCGATACCGGGGTTTCAAGGAGGACAAAGGGATCTGCTCAGCCGGCCATCCGCGCCAAGGATGGCGCGGCTGAGCCCCCAGGGAGGGGTTCACGGCGAGTCGGCGGAGCTGGCCCTTTGGCCGATGTGCAAACATCGAGCTAAAAAACCAAGCTGTTCTCCCACTAGCTGATTTGTGACCAAGAAACAGGCTTACGGCTTCTTTTTGACGGGCCGTGGCCAATCCTTGATATGACGCTGGCGTACCCTCGTTATCACCAGCTCATCTGCGGCCACGTCCTTGGTAACGGTGCTGCCGGCCCCAAGGGTGGCGTTCTTGCCGATGCGTACCGGGGCCACCAGCTGGGTATCGGAGCCGACAAAGACGCCGTCTTCGATGATTGTTTTAAACTTGTTCACGCCATCGTAGTTGCAGGTGATGGTGCCGGCACCGATGTTCACACCGTCGCCGATCTCTGCATCGCCCAGATAGCTCAGGTGACCGGCCTTGGAGCCTTTGCCCAGGCGAGACTTTTTCATTTCGACAAAGTTGCCGACGTGGGCATCCTCGCCCAGCACGGCACCGGGCCGCAGACGGGCGAAAGGACCGGCGCTGCTGGCGGTGCCCAGCTCGGCATTTTCGATGATCGAGTAGGGCTTCACTACGGCGTCGTCACCGATCACGCAATCCTTGAGGATGGCGCCGGCACCGATGCTGACTCTGTTGCCCAGCGTTACCTTGCCCTCGATGATGACGTTGACGTCTATGGTGACCTCTTCACCTACGGTAAGCGTACCGCGCAAATCGAAACGGGCCGGATCCAGCAGAGTCACGCCATCACGCATCAGTCGCTCGGCCTGCATCTTCTGGTAGGCACGCTCAAGACCAGCCAGCTGTACCCGGTCGTTGGCGCCTTCCACTTCCGCAGTGCTGGAAGGATGAACTGTGGCAATCTCGCAACCGTCCGCATGGGCCATGGCGAAGATGTCGGTGAGGTAGTATTCACCTTGGGCGTTATTGTTGTTAAGCGCGCCCAACCAGCGCTTGAGCAGACCGGCTTCGGCCACCAGCACCCCGGTATTCACTTCATTAATCGCCAGCTGCTCGGCATTGGCGTCTTTCTGCTCGACGATACCGACTACCTTGCCATTTTCTCGCACGATGCGGCCATAGCCGGTGGGGTTGTCGAGCTTGACGGTCAGCAGACCCACGCCGCCGGTTGGCTTGGCTGCCAACAAGGCCTTGAGGGTATCTGGCTGCAGTAACGGCGTGTCACCATACAGCACCAGCACGTCATCACTATCGGCAATCTCGGGTAAGGCAACCGCCACCGCATGGCCGGTGCCCAGTTGCTCGGCCTGGTGCACCCAGCCGATGCCCGGCTCATCGATGCGCGCCTTGAGCTGGTCGGCACCGTGGCCATAGACCAGATGAATACCGTCTACCGTGCAAGCCCGGGCCGCCGCGATGACATGACTGACCATGGGCCGATTCGCCACCGGGTGCAATACCTTGGGTAAGGAAGAACGCATGCGGGTGCCCTTACCCGCCGCCAGAATCACTGCCTGTGTTTTCATAAAATTGAATATCCCGTCGATAAAGAAGCGGTTCGCTTAAGCAATATGCGGACTTCGTGCCCGGGCGTAAGAAGGAACAGTACGCCAACCCGCCAAAACCCATCCATGGGGGCTCGGAAATGCCGTCCTTGGCATTTCACGGTCGGCTTAACTGCTTCCTTCTTACGCCCTGAAGATGTCGGTGATGCCCGACAATAAAAAGCAGCCCATCTGCGAAAGCGCCACCATCAAAAAAACTGCCGTCATTCTGATTTTTTTGTAAAAAAAAAGCGACCCTGGGGTCGCTTTTTTACGCACGGCTAGTAACGCACGTTATCTTTTAACCAACTGCAGCACGCGCAGTTTCGCCAGAGCCCGGGCCAGATCGGCGGCCGCTTCTGCATAATCCACATCGTGTGAGGAATTCTGCAGTTTGGCTTCCGCCGCTCGTTTGGCTTCTTCGGCCTTGGCTTTATCCAGATCTTCGGCGCGAATCGCAGTGTCGGCCAAAACCATGACACTGCTGCCCTGCACTTCCAGCATACCGCCGGAAACATACAGAACTTCTTGCTTGCCGGCTTTGGTGACATATTGCACCAGGCCGGGACGGATAGCCGTCAGCAAGGGGGCATGTCCGTAACGGATCCCCAATTCACCCTCAGAGCCGGATACAGTCACCGCACTGACAGAACCGGAGTACAAACGCTCCTCGGCACTGACGATGTCCAAGTGAAAGCTATATTCAGCCATCAGGTACTCCTTCGAGGCTTACAGTTTCTTGGCTTTCTCGACGGCTTCGTCGATGGAACCAACCATGTAGAACGCCTGCTCGGGCAGCGAATCGTAATCACCGTCCAGAATGCCTTTGAAACCACTGATGGTATCCTTCAGGGACACGTACTTACCGGGAGAACCGGTGAATACTTCGGCCACGAAGAAAGGCTGGGACAGGAAACGCTCGATTTTACGGGCACGGGATACAGTCAGCTTGTCGTCTTCAGACAGTTCGTCCATACCGAGGATGGCGATGATGTCTTTCAGCTCTTTATAGCGCTGCAGCACAGTCTGTACGCCACGAGCGACAGAGTAGTGCTCTTCACCAACAACCTGCGGATCCAGCTGACGGCTGGTGGAGTCCAGCGGATCAACGGCCGGGTAGATACCCAGGGCGGCGATCTGACGGCTCAGTACCACGGTAGCGTCGAGGTGGGCGAAGGTGGTCGCCGGAGACGGATCGGTCAAGTCATCCGCGGGCACGTAAACGGCCTGTACGGAGGTGATGGAACCGGTCTTGGTGGAGGTGATACGCTCTTGCAGTACACCCATCTCTTCGGCCAGAGTCGGCTGGTAACCTACTGCAGAAGGCATACGGCCCAGCAGTGCGGATACTTCGGTACCGGCCAGAGTGTAACGATAGATGTTATCCACGAAGAACAGTACGTCACGACCTTCGTCACGGAACTTCTCGGCCATGGTCAGACCGGTCAGTGCCACGCGCAGACGGTTTCCTGGCGGCTCGTTCATCTGACCGTATACCAGCGATACCTTGTCGATAACGTTGGAGTCGGTCATTTCGTGGTAGAAGTCGTTACCTTCACGGGTACGCTCACCAACACCGGCAAATACGGAATAACCGCTGTGCTCGATGGCGATGTTACGGATCAGTTCCATCATGTTGACGGTTTTACCAACACCGGCACCACCGAACAGACCAACTTTACCACCCTTGGCGAACGGACAAACCAGATCGATAACCTTGATACCGGTTTCCAGCAGCTCGGAGCTGTTGGCCTGTTCTTCGTAGCTGGGCGCTTCGCGGTGGATAGACCAACGGTCTTCTTCACCGATAGGACCCTTCTCATCGATAGGGTTGCCCAGTACGTCCATGATACGACCCAGAGTCTTGATGCCTACCGGCACCTTGATCGGGTTGTTGGTACGTTCGATTTCCAGACCGCGGCGCAGACCGTCGGAGGAACCCATGACGATACAGCGCACAACGCCGCCGCCAATTTGCTGCTGAACTTCCAGAACCAGGCCCTGGCTCTGGCCTTCAGTCGTGATCTTCAGCGCTTCGTATACGTGGGGAACCGCATCTTGCGGAAATTCCACGTCTACTACGGCGCCGATGATTTGGACTATGATACCCTTACTCATGTCAAATCCTCTAAACCTTTGAATACCCTTGCCTTATACGGCACCGGCACCGGCAACAATCTCACTCAGCTCTTGGGTAATCGCAGCCTGACGGGCTTTGTTATACACCAATTGCAGATCTTCTATCAGATCGCCGGCGTTATCGGTGGCGGCTTTCATCGCCACCATACGTGCAGCCTGCTCACTGGCCAGGTTTTCTACCACACCCTGATACACCTGTGCTTCCACAAAGCGTACCAGCAGCTTGTCCAACAATGATTTTGGATCAGGCTCGTAGAGGTAGTCCCAGCTGTGGCTGGCCACGTTTTCTTCCGATGCAGGTAAGGGCAACAGTTGATCGACCGTGGGTTTCTGAACCATGGTGTTTTCAAACTTGTTGTACACCAGATACAGCTTGTCTATCTCACCCTTGTTGTATGCCTCTAGCATGACATTGACGGAGCCAATCAGCTCAGACAGCGACGGGTTATCACCCAGGCCGCTCTTCTGTGCGACTACCTTGCCGCCATGGCGGTTGAAAAAGCTTACCGCCTTGCTGCCGACCAGGCACAGGTCAGCGCCTACACCTTTGTCGGACCATGCTTTCATTTCATTCATGGCTTGCTTGAACAGGTTAATGTTCAAACCGCCACAGAGGCCACGATCGGTCGAGATGATAATAAACCCAACGCGCTTGACCTCGCGGTCTGCCAGATAGGGGTGCTTGTATTCCAAGTTCCCCTGCGCGATGTGGCCGATCACCTTGCGTATGGTTTCAGCGTATGGGCGGCTGTGGTCCATGCGATCCTGCGCTCTGCGCATTTTCGAGGCGGCCACCATCTCCATAGCGCTGGTGATCTTCTGAGTGTTTTTGACACTCCCGATCTTGCTACGTATTTCTTTTGCGCCGGCCATGTCGCTTCTCCAATTCAGGTGGCAGCAAACGCTGCCACATGGTTACCAGGACTGGGTAGCCTTGAAGCTATCCAGCAACGCAGTCAGCTGGGCAACAACATCTTTGTTGAAGTCAGCTTTCTCGTTGATCTCCGCCATCACGGCGGCATGTTCTGAATTGGCATAAGCGAGCAGGGCGGCTTCGAACGTAGTGATGAGCTTGAGCTCAACATCGTCCAGATAGCCATTTTCGGCGGCAAACAGAACCAGGCCCTGTTCGGCGACGGACATAGGACGGTATTGCTTCTGCTTCATCAGCTCGGTCACTTTCTGACCGTGACTCAGCTGCTTGCGAGTCGCCTCATCCAGATCGGAAGAGAACTGAGCAAAGGCCGCCAGTTCGCGATACTGAGCCAGAGCGGTACGGATACCACCGGACAGTTTCTTGATGATCTTGGTCTGCGCAGCACCACCAACACGGGATACGGAGATACCCGGATCAACTGCCGGACGAATACCGGAGTTGAACAGTTCGGTGGTCAGGAAGATCTGGCCATCGGTGATGGAAATCACGTTAGTCGGTACGAAGGCAGAAACGTCACCAGCCTGGGTTTCGATGATTGGCAGTGCGGTCAAAGAACCGGTCTTGCCTTTCACTTCACCCTTGGTGAACTTCTCTACGTAGTCGACAGACACGCGAGAGGCGCGTTCCAGCAGACGAGAGTGCAGATAGAAAACGTCACCTGGGTAAGCTTCACGACCTGGCGGACGACGCAGCAGCAGAGAGATCTGACGGTAAGCAACGGCCTGCTTGGACAGGTCATCGTATACGATCAGGGCATCTTCACCGCGGTCACGGAAGAATTCACCCATGGCACAACCGGAGTAAGGTGCCAGGTACTGCAGGGCAGCAGATTCGGAAGCAGAGGCAACTACCACTATGGTGTTCGCCAGGGCGCCGTGTTCTTCCAGCTTGCGTACCACGTTAGAGATGGTGGACGCTTTCTGGCCGATGGCCACGTACACACACTTAACGCCAGAGTCTTTCTGGTTGATGATGGCATCGACGGCCAGGGCAGTTTTACCTACCTGACGGTCACCGATGATCAGCTCACGCTGACCACGACCCACAGGGATCATGGCATCAACAGCCTTATAGCCGGTTTGCAGCGGCTGATCGACCGATTGACGGTCGATAACGCCCGGTGCAATCATTTCTACCGGAGAGAAGGTATCGGCTTCAATAGCGCCTTTACCGTCGATGGGCTCACCCAGGGTGTTAACCACACGACCCAGCAGGTTGCGACCTACCGGTACTTCCAGGATACGGCCAGTGGACTGAACCTTCATGCCTTCGGCCAGATCCGCATACGGACCCATTACCACGGCACCTACGGAGTCACGCTCCAGGTTCAATGCCAGGGCGTAACGACCACCCGGCAGTTCAATCATTTCACCTTGCATGATATCAGCAAGGCCGTGAACACGAATGATGCCATCGCTTACAGAGACGATGGTACCTTCGTTTCGTGCTTCACTGACAACGTTGAATTGCTCGATACGCTGTTTTATCAGCTCGGCAATTTCAGTTGAATTCAGTTGCATGCTCTATTCCCCAATCAAGATTGCAGCGTTTCAGCCAAGCGGGACAGCCTGCCCCGAACACTTCCGTCGATTACCATGTCACCGGCTTTAATGATGATGCCGGCCATCAGGCTCTTATCGACACTGCAATTCAGCTTCACCTTGCGCTCGAGGCGCTTTTCAAGTGAAGCCTGAATCTTGGCCATTTGTTGCTTGGTCAGTTTGGCAGCAGAAACCACATCGGCTTCTACTTCCCGGTCCAGCTCCGCCTTCATCGCGACGAATTCCAGTACCACTGCTGGCAACACACTCAAGCGTCCGTTAGCAGCCATCGCCTTTATCAGGTTCTGGCCTTGCTCATCGAGCTGTTCGCCACAGACAGCCAAAAACACGTCGGCCATCTTTTCCGCGTTCAGATTGCTGTTGATAACGTCGTCCATTTGTTTGTTTTGCACCACAGCGGCGGCAAAACTCAACATGGTTAACCAGTTATCAACCGCTTTTTTCTCAACGGCAAAATCGAAAGCTGCTTTGGCATAGGGGCGAGCAATGGTTTTCATTTCCATAGCTCTATGTCCCTTACAGTTCAGCTACTACTTTCTCAACAATGTCGCTATTAGCAGCGGCATCAATCTGACGCTCGAGGATCTTCTCTGCACCCACCAGGGCAAGAGCAGCAACCTGCTTACGCAGTTCCTCTTTGACACGATTGCGTTCGGCTTCAACTTCAGCCTGGGCCTGTGCCAGAATTTTCTCACGCTCAGCCTGAGCTTCACGTGTAGCATCCTCGACGATCTGGGCCTTGCGCTTGTTAGCCAGCTCAACAATTTGAGCGGACTGCAGCTTGGCTTCCTTCAACTGTTCGGTTGCATTGTTTTGCGCCAGAGCCAGGTCTTTCTTGGCCCGTTCCGCCGAGGACAAGCCTTCGGCGATTTCTTTCTGGCGATTTTCAATGGCTGCCATCAGAGGCGGCCATACAAACTTCATGCAAAACCAAACGAACAGGATAAACGCGATCGTTTGACCGAGGATTGTTGCGTTCATGTTCATCGCAACTCTCCTTTAAAATGGTTAGCAGACTGATTGATAGACCGAGCCATTAAGCTACGGCGAAGATCAGGTACAGAGCCATACCAACGGTGATCATGGGGATGGCGTCAACCAGACCAACCACGATAAAGAAGTTGCCGCGCAGAGCAGGCAGCATGTCCGGCTGGCGAGCCGCACTTTCCAGGAACTTACCACCCAGCATAGAAATACCGATAGCACCACCGATAGAAGCCAGACCCAGCATAAGAGAGGCAGCGATAAAAATCATTTCCATTTTTTTTCTCCAATTGTTAGCGGTTAGAACGACTGCTTGTTAATATATTGTTATCTTTTGTTATTAATGTTCTTCATGTGCCATTGACAGATAAACAACGGTCAAGATCATGAAGATGAAAGCCTGCAGGGTGATAATCAGGATATGGAAAATCGCCCAAGGCACATTAAGGGCCCATTGAGACCACCACGGCAGCAGACCGGCAATCAAGATGAAAATCATCTCACCGGCATACATGTTACCGAACAATCGCAAACCCAGAGAGATAGGCTTAGCGATCAGTGATACGGTCTCAAGCACCAAGTTAACAGGGATCATGGACCAATGGTTCAACGGTTGCATGGTCAGCTCTTTAACGAAGCCGGACAAGCCTTTCATCTTGATGCTGTAGAAAATGATCAAGATAAACACGGAGAACGCCATGGACATGGTGATGTTAACATCGGCGGAAGGAACAACCCTCAGGTAAGGAACACCTAGCAATTGAGCGCCATAGGGCAGATAGTCGACCGGGAGCAAATCCATCAGGTTCATCAGGAAGACCCAGACAAAAATGGTCAGCGCCAGAGGCGCAATTAACGCATTTTTACCATGGAAGACGTCCTTGACAGATTTATCCACGAATTCGACCAGCAGCTCAACGGCACATTGCAACTTGCCGGGAACTCCACTGGTTGCACGAGATGCAACCTTGTTGAAGCCCCACAAGAACAGCATTCCCAGGACAACGGAAACAAGCAAAGAATCGATATTTAACGCCCAAAACCCCGAACCAATCTGCAGGTGTTGCAGGTGGTGAGAGATATAACCCTGGGAAGTTAAGACATCTCCTGTTGCAGCCATGTGTTTTCCTAGTAACGGTTGTTGAGAGTGAACGAAAGAATCCACTGCATCAGCAATGCTAGGGCGTAAGCCGTATACAGAGGGGCATGAAGCACCTCTATGTACTTGAGCGCTATCACAAACAACAAGATAGTGCTGCCAAACTTAATCCCTGCCCCGCTGTAAAAGTCCGCCACAACACTGCGTGGCGTGTCGTGCTCGGCGCTGAACGCCAAAACCCGTACGCTAAACAGACATTGGGGAACCCAGTAGATTCCGCCCCCTATGAGGGCGGAACGGGCGGCTGCCTCTCCCTGTTGGTAAAAAAACAGGGTGCCGACAGCCACCACCAGGAGCAATTGACAAGACAATATCACCAGCGCCATTTGCTTGTCGCTCAGGTGCCGCTTCATTTGCTTCACAAAAACTCCTGATACAGTTAGGGGCTTGCTGGTCACACCGAGGTGTTGTCAGTTAAGCCCCAAAAAAGCAGGTCAAATTATACCCGTGCGCGGCGTAAATGCAATTGCAGTAAAACCTTATTTTCACCGGATTACTGCGGTTTTTCCGACCATTTACAACGGGTTAAACTCATTGAACATTTCTCACGACTCAGACTTCGGGCGTGTCGTTAATACCGAAAAAATGACTTATTTTATCTAGTTCATTCAATGAGTTATAAGAAATCACCAGTTTCCCCTTGTCCTTGTGGGTCGACTTGATTTCTACTTTTGACCCCAGTTTTTCACCGATTTCCCGCTCAAGCTGGCTCATCAGCAAGGATCCGGGCTGCTCGATTTTCTCTTTTTTCGGTGTCAGGCTCTGCTTGACCAGTTTTTCGGTTTCCCGCACCGTCAGCGCTTTCTGGGCCACCAACCGAGCCAGTTCGGTCTGTTGTTCGCCGGTGATCGCCAGTAGCGCCCGGGCATGCCCCATCTCCAGCGAGCCGTGTTCCACCAGTTGCTTCACCTCGTCGTTCAGCTGAGCAAGACGCAACAGGTTAGAGACGGTACTGCGACTCTTGCCCACCGCCTCGGCCACCGACAGATGGGTAAAACCGAATTCTTCGATCAGCCGCAGCAGGGCACGAGATTCCTCGATCACGTTCAGATCTTCGCGCTGAATATTCTCGATAAGACCGATGGCCATGGCTTCCTGATCCGCCACCGCCTTGATCAGGCAGGGGATCTGGCTCAGACCCGCAAGCCGGGCTGCCCGCCAGCGGCGCTCGCCAGCCAGGATCTCGTAACCGCCGGCTTCAAGGGGTCGCACGACGATGGGCTGAATGATGCCTTGCTGGCGGATTGAGGTAGCCAGCTCTTCCAGCGCTACCTGGGACATGTCCCGGCGGGGCTGATATTTGCCCGGTTGTAGCTCGTTCAGAGAGAGAGTTTGCAGCTCACCATTGGCGCCGGGCAAGGAATGGGGATCGGCCTGATACTGACGCAGATTGGCGGCCGAGCTGGTACTGAGCAGTGCATCCAGGCCCTTGCCCAGACCACGTCGTTTGATGGTCATGCTGTTTGTTCCGAAGGTTCAGAAGAATCCAGAGCCAGTTCTTCCCGGCGCAGTATTTCACCGGCCAGGGCCAGGTAGGCTTTGGCGCCCAATGAAGATTTGTCGTAATACATGGCCGGCTGACCAAAACTAGGGGCTTCGGCCAGACGGACGTTACGCGGAATAACGGTGCGATAGACCTTGTCACCGAAGTGGCTTTTAAGCTGATCGGACACCTCATTGGACAACCGGTTGCGGTGATCGAACATGGTGCGCAGTATGCCTTCGATCCTGAGCGCAGGATTCACCACCGACGCCAGCTTGCTGATGGTATCCACCAGCGCGGTCAGTCCTTCCAGGGCGAAATATTCGCACTGCATCGGTACCAGTACCGAGTCCGCCGCCGACATGGCGTTTACCGTCAGCAGGTTGAGGGAAGGGGGGCAGTCGATAAAAATATAATCGTAATAATCGCGTACCGGCGCCAAGGCATTCCGCAGGCGAACTTCTCGGGCAAACACTTCCATCAGCCGGATTTCGGCGGCGGTGACATCGCCGTTACCGGCGATAAGATCATAACCACCGCTGGTTTCCCGTTCGACGACCTGCTCGACCGGCACCTCGTCCACCAGCAAATCATAGGCGGTGTTGGCGACCTGATATTTGTCGATGCCGCTGGCCATGGTGGCATTGCCCTGAGGATCCAGGTCTATCACCAGCACCTTGCGTTTGGTCGCGGCCATGGACGCCGCCAAATTGACACAAGTTGTGGTTTTGCCCACGCCCCCTTTCTGGTTGGCAATGGCGATGACTTTTCCCACCGAACACCTCTACTGGCTGGCTAGTTTGATGACCACCAGGTGGCGGTCTCCTTCCTGCTCGGGCACGGTTAACGGATAAACCCGGTCTAACGCGAGATGAGCAGGCAATGATTGTAACTCCTGCTCAGGATATTGCCCCTTTAACGCCAGAAAGCGGCCTTCGGGGGTCGGCAGGTGAACGCACCAGCTTACCATGTCATCCAACGAAGCAAAGGCCCGGCTCAGCACGCCATCAAACTTTTGCTCCGGGTTGAAATCTTCCACCCGGCTCTGCACAGCCTCGACGTTGGTCAGTCCCAGTTGATGGACCACCATACGAATAAAACGGATGCGCTTGCCCAGGCTGTCGAGCAGCACGAACTGCTTGTCGGGATTGATGATAGCCAGAGGCAGGCCCGGCAGGCCGGGGCCGGTGCCTACATCGATAAAACGCTGTCCCTGCAGGTGAGGGCTCACTACCAGGCTGTCCACGATATGACGGCCCATCATGGCGATAGGGTCCCGTACGGAGGTAAGGTTGAAAGCCTTGTTCCACTTGTCGAGCAGGGTAACCAGTGTCACCAGTTTATCGGCCTGCTCCGGGGTAACCGACAGCTCGGTCTGGCCCAGCAAGCGCCCTAGTGTTTCCTGTAATTGGTCGTGCATATTGTTGTTTCTCATCATATTTCTTATGCCGACTTACGCAGCAAACCGCGCTTCTTGAGATGAACCAGTAATATCGAGATCGCCGCCGGCGTCACACCGGAAATACGTGATGCCATGCCTAAGGTTTCGGGTCTGGCCAGATTCAGCTTGGTGATCACCTCATGGGACAGACCGGGCACCGAGCCATAATCCAGATCCAGCGGCAAACGAGTGTGTTCGTTGCGCAGATGCTTCTGAATTTCGTCTTTCTGCCGCTCGATGTAACCGGCGTACTTGATCTGGATTTCCACCTGTTCGGCGGCCTGTTCGTGATCGATACCGGGGCCGATGCCGTCCACCGCCATCAGGCTGGCGTAAGTCACCTCGGGTCGGCGCAGCAATTCTTCCAGGTTGTGCTCACGGCTGAGTGGCGTTTTCAGCAATTCATTCAGCGCCGGGGCGGCGGCATGAGCGGGGCTGATCCAGTTTGTCCGCAGGCGCTGACCTTCCTGGGTAATGCGTTCCATCTTGTCACAGAACATGGCCCAGCGATGATCGTCCACCAGACCCAGATTACGGCCTTCTTCGGTCAGGCGCAGATCCGCGTTGTCTTCCCGCAGCAGCAGGCGATATTCGGCCCGGCTGGTAAACATGCGGTAGGGCTCCTCGGTACCCAGGGTGGACAAGTCGTCCATCATGACGCCCAGGTAGGCCTGATCCCGGCGAGGTGACCAGGCTTCCTTGTCGAAGGCGCGCAGGGCTGCATTCAGACCGGCCAGCAGGCCCTGGGCTCCGGCTTCTTCGTAGCCGGTAGTGCCGTTGATCTGACCGGCGAAAAACAGGTTGTGCAGACACTTGTTTTCCATGTTGATCTTCAGATCACGAGGATCGAAATAATCATATTCGATCGCATAACCAGGCCGCATGATATGCGCCTGCTCGAAACCCTTGATCGAACGCACGATCGCCAGCTGCACGTCGAAGGGCAGGCTGGTAGAGATCCCGTTGGGATACAGCTCTGTGCTGGTCAGGCCTTCAGGCTCGACGAAGATCTGATGGGAGGCCTTGTCGGCAAACCGGGTGATCTTGTCTTCGATCGAGGGGCAATAGCGCGGGCCGATCCCTTCGATCACACCTGCGTACATGGGGCTGCGATCCAGATTTTTGCGGATCACCTCATGGGTTTTTTCATTGGTGTGAGTGATGTAACAGGGGATCTGCTGCGGGTGATCCTTACGGCTGCCGATAAACGAAAAGACCGGCGTCGGGTTATCACCTGGCTGAACCTGCATCACCGAGAAATCCACGCTGTTGGCATCGATTCTGGGCGGAGTACCGGTTTTCAGTCGATCGATGCGCAGCGGCAGTTCACGCAGACGCTGGGCGAGGGCGATGGACGGAGGATCTCCGGCGCGTCCGCCCTTGTAGTTATCCATGCCGATATGGATCAAGCCGTTGAGGAAGGTCCCGACCGTCAGCACCACGGTTTTGGCGCGGAATTTAAGACCGGTCTGGGTCACGACACCGACGACAGTATCGCCTTCCAGCAGCAGATCATCACAGGCTTGCTGGAAGATCCTCAGGTTCGGCTGGTTTTCCAACCGGGTTCTTACGGCCTGCCGATACAGCTGACGATCCGCCTGAGCACGGGTGGCTCGAACGGCGGGGCCTTTTGAGGCATTGAGGGTTCGAAACTGGATCCCGGCGTGATCGGCGGCGATGCCCATGATCCCGCCGAGGGCATCGATCTCCTTGACCAGATGGCCCTTGCCGATGCCACCGATGGCTGGATTGCACGACATCTGCCCCAAAGTATCTACGTTATGGGTCAATAACAGGGTGTTTGCTCCCATACGAGCTGCAGCAGCGGCGGCTTCTGTGCCGGCATGACCGCCACCCACAACAATGACGTCAAACGATTCTTCAAATTGCATAACAGATACTCTTGAGACAGGCAGGTGTAAGGATCCCGAAGGGCGGTCATTTTAGCTTTTTTAGCGAGAGGATGGAAACCGGATCGAGAGGATCTCGTGATCGTTAATAGATCTTAGATCTCTAGAGAGATCTTCTGTTAGATCTATTATTAGGGACGACCTGATCTGTGAATAACCGTTTTTTGATCTTTAAGATCATGCGGTTAGTAACGATCGATTGATGTGTACAACCTTGCGGGAGCTCCCCCTGGACCGGTGGGTAACTTGCATAGTTATCAACAGGTGGCCGTGAGCTTTTATTTAATTCATAGGATAACTATAGGTTTAACACCGGATTCAAGCCTGGTTATACACAATGCTGATTTTTATAGTCGGCTGGAGAGAGGGAGATCTAACGGCGGGATCTGTTGATAACTTGGTGGAAAGAATTTTAGCGGGTAGCGGATCTTGCCGTGACCAGATCCGCTACACCCGAGTAAAAACGAGGATCTAGTGCTGCGATAACCATAGACCCAGCCACGTTGTGGCGATCGCCTCCGGTGGATCCGGCAGACTGACATCTATGTCCAGCCGATCCCCGATCCGCTCTGCGCCTAGATCCTCAAGCTGTCGATCCAGTGTTTGAATGGCATGGCAGAAGGTATCGTACGCCGAATCACCCAGGCCGACGGCCAGATACGCCAGTCCGGTCAAATCCGGCCCTTGTTCGTTCAATTGCTGAGAGAAGGGCTGAATATTGTCGGGCAGGTCGCCGGCGCCATGGGTAGAGCAGACCAGCAGCAGGTAATGATCGGGCCTGATCAAGATGTGATCAAGCTGGGGAGAAGTGTGAATAACCGTTTGATGACCGTGGTTTTGCAGGATCCCGGCCAGTTCATCGGCCAGATCTTCCGCGCTGCCGAGGGTGGAGCCCACCAACAGGGTGAAGTGACTCATACAGTTCCTTGATAAAGACAATGGCGCCGATTTTAGCATCATCCGGGGAGAACTGTGGCTCAGGATGTGAGCCGTTCGGCACATATCCTGCCCGGAACTGTCATAGCGCGGATAGCGTGCGATGGCGAATTCGCTGTCTATCCCCCTACGGATATCAAATGAAATTCTTGCCCGTCAAAACTCAGAATTACCCCCCTGGGAGTAATGCTTTGCAGTCGCAAGGCCCCGAATTGCTGGCCTTCACGCAGCATCTGCCCGTTGATGCTGGCCATCCGGCTGCTGGCGGTTTTAGAGTAGATATGAACCGACAGCGTCAGTGCGGGCAGCTTCGACCGAATGTTGGCCGGCAGCTCGCGCAGATCAGGCACACCAGGGTCGAACGCCGGTTCGGGAACGGACACCGGGTCGGAAGCCGCTACCGGCTCGGGCCCGGTAATGACGGTGGTGGGCGCCGCCATGGTGCCGGCTGGCGGGGCGGGATTCATGGTCAGGGCGGGAGGCTCGTCAAGCAGGATACGTACCGGTACGGAGCCAAGCGCAATCGGCGTTCTGGCCGTGGTGGTGGCCGGTTGCGCGGGTGCAGTCTTCTCGGGAGGCGCCGAGCCGGGATAGGGCTTAGGTAAAGGGATGGCTTGCTGTGGCGATTGCAGCCATGCCGAGCCGATTTTACCCAGGCCATATCCCAGCATCAGTGCCAGCAGCACGCCGGCAAGCAGCCACCATAATCGTCGCCGATAGCGGGGAGCTGGCGGTAAACTCGGCGTTTCCGTCGGTGTATGGTTTCCCGCCGCCGATGTCTGTTGGCCTCGTTTTCGTTCCGATTGTTTAAGCGCATCAAGGATGTATGACACTGGTTATCTCCTGTTGACCGGCAAGTCCGGGCAAGTCGTTAAGCAGGCTGGCGCTGAGATAAATGCTGGTTTGTGGCCCGAAAATGCCATCGGCGGTCAGCCCCTTGCTGCGTTGAAATGCCCTGATATCACCGACGAGTACCTCGTCATAATATTGGTGCTGCCGACGAGGTGCTCGTTCTTGCAAGCTCGCCATTTGCTGTTCCAGCCAGGCGACGACTTTTCCTTTGCTACCGGGGTACAGTGGTGCCTGATAATGCGGCGGCAACTGCCACAGCAGAACGTAGCTGTGGGGCCAGCTGGCGGCCAGCTCCGTCAGTGACATGCGCTTGAGCTGACCGCCCACCATCAGTTCTGCCCGTTCACCATCGATACGGGTCAGAATGGCATATACGGCTCCCTTTTCTGGGTACTCCAGGCGAAAAATGACCGGGTGGTTCTGTTGCCGCACCGTTGCGAGATTACCGTTCTGAAAGGCGCATTCCAGCCGATGCCGGCGCGAAAAAGGGCACACCACCGGATCTTCCGTGGGGTCGTAATCCAGCCCCCACAGCGAGAAAAGATGCTGATATGCCATAACCTGGCTCAGGTCGGTGGTCAGGGCCGCAGGCCATTGCCATGGATCAAGCGGCGTTGCGCTATCACTCGGCGTTGGTGTTACTTCAGCCGGCGGAGCGGGTTCCGGGGCGAGAGCGCCGGTGATGCGTTGTTCAGGGCGTTGTTCGGAGCCTTGCTCCATCTGTTGTGGCGGGCGGACGACATCGATGGACATCGGCGTTGCCAGCCTGGCGATGTCTGAAATGGCCGGCCATGTTGACTGAGCAAGCCAGCCACCGGTGACAACCAGAGCGAGCAGGCCGGCGGCAATGGCAAGGAGCCGCCAGCGCGCGAGTGGCGGCGAAACGCCCAGCACTTCAACGGCGGCGCGGTTCAGGGTGGCCAGGTCGACCCGGGGTAGCCGTTGTACATAGGCCCCCAGCAAGGCCCGGTCGCAGATCACGTTGATAAGCCGGGGCACGCCGCCGGTCAGGCGATACAGCCGGTGCAGGCTGTTGTGCCGGAACAGTGCCGCTTCTATGCCCGCCACCGATAACCGGTGGGCAATATAGGCCTTCATTTCCGCGAAGGTCAGGGGAGCCAGATGGTAGCGAGCGGTGATCCGCTGGGATAACTGACGCAGTTCGGGTTGCTTTAGCTTGTCCGCCAGCTCCGGTTGCCCAAGCAGGATAATCTGCAACAGCTTGTGGGTATCGGTTTCCAGGTTGGTCAGCAGCCGGATCTGCTCCAGCACCTCGGTGGAGAGATTCTGGGCCTCGTCGATGATCAGCACCGTCTGGCGGCCCCGGGCATGGGTCTCGAGTAGATGATGATGAATGGCATCGGTCAGCTGCCTGCCATTGGACGGTTCCGGCACCGTTATCGCCAGCTCCTGACAGATGGCGGCCAGCAACTCCTGTACCGAACAGCCGGGGTTGAGAATAAACGCCAGATCGGTTTGCTCCGGTACCTGTTCCAGCAGACAGCGACACACCGTGGTTTTTCCGGTGCCGACCTCACCGGTCAGCAGTACAAAACCGCCGTGACAGACGAGTCCATACTGCAAATGAGCCAGCGCCTCTCTGTGTTGCTGGCTGAGGTAGAGATAACGCGGATCGGGCGCAATGGAAAAAGGCAGATCGCTGAGGCCGAAATAAGAGTCGTACATGATGGCCGTCCCTGGGTGCACATGGGTATAAATATAGAAGTCGTCTGCTCAACCCGCTCATCCGGTAGCGGCTTTACCATGCGGGATTAAATTTCGGCTGTACTAAACTGGTTGGTATCTGTTCAAGGATGGCGATAGATAATGACAACAGAAACCACATCTCGATGCCGGGCACGTGAACCGGAGCAGACCCAGAGAAAGGTGCTTTACCTTCATTGGTCATCGGCGCGGGAAGAGGAGGTGACCGAGCTGCTGGATGACTGGCAGGTGATCCGGGTTGGCTCGGTTCAGGAGGCGCGTGCGGCCATGCAGGACTGTCCGTTTCGAGTGGCGCTGGTGCGTTTTGGAGAGCTGGATCATGAGCGGCAAGTGGCCTTCGAACAGCTGGTGGAGGAATCACCGCCACTGTACTGGATTGCCCTGATCGATGCGGACAGCGCAGAGCAGAGTACCTTCAGCCAGTTGATCTATGACTATTTCTTCGACTATTACACCCTGCCGCTTACCGACAAGATACCCTTTCTGTCGGCTACCCTGGGTCATGCCTATGGCCTGGGAGCCTTGTGTGATGCCGAGCATGAGCAGCGACGCTATCAGGAAGAATGCCAGATGGTGGGCGCCAGCCCGGCCATCAGGCTGGTGTTCAGCCAGATCCGCAAGGTAGCGGGGGTGGATGCCACCGTGCTGATCGCCGGCAACAGCGGCACCGGCAAGGAGCTGGTTGCCCGAGCCATTCATCAGCGCTCCCGGCGTCGACTCGGACCCTTTGTGGCACTGAACTGCGGCGCCCTGCCGGAGAATCTGGTGCAGGCCGAGCTGTTCGGTCATGAAAAAGGTGCCTTTACCGGTGCCCATTGCCGCAAGATAGGGCGAATTGAAGCCGCCACCGGCGGCACCTTGTTTCTCGATGAAATCGGTGATCTGCCGCTGTCATTGCAGGTAAATCTGCTGCGATTTCTGCAGGAAGAAACCATAGAGCGGCTGGGTGGCCATGAAACCCTGTACATCGATGCCCGGGTCATTGCCGCCACCCACCGGGATTTGGAGGACGAAATAAAACAGGGCGCCTTTCGGGAAGATCTCTATTACCGGCTGAACGTGCTCAGCATTGAAGTGCCGGATCTCAAGGAGCGGGACGGAGATATAGAGCTGCTGGCCAACTTCTTCTTTCGCAAGTTTACCGAGGGCAGGCAGCACAAGGTCAGAGGCTTCAGCCGCAAGGCCATGGCCGCCATGAACCGGCACGACTGGCCCGGAAATGTGCGCGAGATGATCAACCGGGTGCGCAAGGCCATAGTGATGAGTGACAACCGCTTGATTACCGCCACCGATCTGGGGCTGAACAAGGGCGGGAGCGAAGGGACTGTGCCTACCCTGGAGCAGGCCCGCCATCAGGCCGAGCGGCAGGCCATCCGGTGCAGCCTGAAAAAAGCCGATCATAATGTGACTTCTGCCGCCCGTATGCTGGGAGTATCCCGGGTCACCTTGTATCGGCTGATGGAAAAGCATCGGCTGAATGAGGCCGGAAAAAACTGATCCTGTTTCTTGTGGTTAACAGTTTGCGATAACCGTTTTCTATAACAGGAGTTGAAAACGAGTAAAAATATCTGATTATATTGGGATATTTAAATATGGTGTAAAACTTGCTTTGTTTATTCTACGCATCGATTTTCCTGACGTAGAGTTATCCGGCATAACACCATGAAGCATGAAAGAGTGAAAAAAGCATCGCAGGCAGACAGCAAAAGAAAAAAGCTCATTCGGGTCTGTCTTCGCTGTGGCCCGCATCTCTACTGCCGTTATTATCCCCGCCGCCATTGCTGCCCGCACATTGATCTGTGGGACGAGCTTTATCACCGATATTGAAACAGCCTGTAAAACCCGTGATAACGTTCAGTTTCATTCGGAAATAACCATGACAAAAACTGACGGTACAGAGATGGTATTGAATAGTTGAGTCGATAGCTTTGCGTGCAAGTGATTAAAAAATAACCAGTTAAGATATTCCATCGATATTAGTCACTTAACATTTCATAATCATATTCAATAGACTCCATGTGCTTTAAATTTAACCGTCATGATTGTTTTTATACCAATGTGGAATAAAAAGTAACCAGTTCGGAATGCTATAGTGCCCGCCGTTCGGTTGCCTGAGCACCATTTGAGTGTCTTGCAACCGCCATTCGCCAGAGCAGTAACTACTGCCATCCTGGTACGCAATTCATTATTAAAGATTTGAATGGCTCCTTAGTTGGGGCAGGCATTCTTTTTTGTTTTTTGGGAGAAACCGATGCGCCTCTCCAGGCCTGCTATTGCCTCTTTACTGGCAGCTGGCGGTATTACCGCCGCGCTGAGTATGTCGTTACCCGCCTTTGCCGGACCGGAACATCAGGATCATTCCGTTGCCGAAACATCGGCGGCCGCCGCGCAAGATGCCCGTCAGCAGGCAGAGCAGCAGACCGGCGCCCTGCTGGCGCAATACCGGTACTGGCAGGCCGCCGCCAATAGCGCAGACAAATCCCGTGCCCTGTTAACCCTGACGGAACTGGCCGATGCCCGCGGCACTATGATGGCCGAGCTGGCAGCAGCGGATCCGCGGGCGGTGCTGGACACAGCCATTTCCGAGCAACAGCGGCAGGGCATGCCGGCCGATATTCGGGCCATGCTGGAGCAGCGTTTCGAGCTGGAAGGAGAGCTGGAAGCGCGTTATGAAGATGATGCTGATGGTGGTCACCGCCTGCTGCACCGGCTGAAGACGGCAGATGGAGAGGAAGTCACCCTGCTTGCCACCGACAACCAGGCCGAACTACCTCACGGCAGTCGGGTCAAGGCCAAGGGCTGGTTGCTGCCCAAGGCGGAAGGGGTAGTAGACGAGACCGGGGTGGTGAATGGCGGGCTGCAATTACTACAAATCGGTGGTGATGGCACCGCAACCGGCTCCTCGGTGATGTCGAGCTCCGGCCCCAGTCTGGGCGAACAAAAGACCCTGGTGATGCTGGTCAACTTTACAGACAAAGCCGAACAGCCATATACCAGGGAAGAGGCTAGTCAGCTGATTTTCGGCCAGGTCGATGCCTATTATCAGGAGAATACCTACCGTCGTAGCTGGTTGACGGGAGAGGTGGCGGGTTGGTTCACCATACCGCTGTCCAGCCAGGTCTGTGACGTGCAGACACTGGCTGCACAGGCTCAGGATGAGGCTGTCGAAGCCGGCGTCGAATTGTCTCAATACAATCGTTATATCTATGTTTTTCCAAATAATTCCTGTGGCTTTTCCGGCACGGCCACCGTGGGGGGAACCCCTTCCCAAGCCTGGATAAACCAGAGCCTGACCCTGACTACCATGGCCCATGAATTCGGCCATAATCTGGGCACAGTCCATGCCCACTCCCTGGTGTGTAACGATGGTACCAGTGTCGGCGCCGGCGGCGGTGCCGTGGGTGCGACCCCCTGGCCAAACTGTACCAACCTGGAATACGGTGATGGCCTGGATGTGATGGGCTGGGCAGCTTCCGGCCATTTCAATGCGATGCAAAAGCAGCGGCTGGGCTGGTTGGATGACGAACAAGTGCTGACCGTGACCGACAGCGGCCAGTACAGCCTGTCTCCGGTGGCGGCTCAACAGGCCGGAGTCAAGGCCCTAAAAATACTGAAAAATATCAATGAGAACGGGCGCAAGACCTGGTATTACCTGGAATATCGCCAGCCCATCGGCTTCGATGGTTCTATCGCGGCTGCGGATAGCATGATGGATACGGAAAATGTAACCAATGGGGTGACGGTGCGGGTGCACTACGAAGGGGGGGCTTCCAATGGCGTCTATCTGCTGGATATGACGCCGGAAACCAATGGCGATCTCTACACCCGGGATCCGGCGCTGGAGGCGGGCAGCACCTTTGTCGATCCGGATGGCCTGCTCGAATTTACCCCGATTAGGGTCGATGGCACTGAAGCCGTCGTCGATATCCGTTTGTTCGATAGCCCCTGTGTCAGCCAGCCGGGGGTTGTTGAGGCCATATCCGCAAGCCAGCAGGGCGCTCCGGGGGAGACGTTGAGCTACCAGTTACGGGTAACTAACCCCAATGGCGTTGATTGTGGCTCACTGGATATCGCCCTTGACGTTCAGGGGCCGACCGGCTGGTCGGTACAGCAGGCCGACAGCCTGTTGTCATTGGCTCCGGGCGAGACGGTCACCACCAGTTTGGCGGTGACCTCGGCCGCCGATGCCGCTTCGGGGGACCATGGCATCATAGTCAGTGCCTGGAGTGGCGAGGCCGAGGCCAGCACCCAACTGGTCTACCGGGTGGTGGCCGACAGCCTGCCGCCGGTGGCGGTGGACGACGATGCCCAGATGGACAGCAAGCAGCCGATCGTTATCTATGTGCTCAATAATGACTGGGATCCGGCCGAAGCGCCCTTGAGGGTGTCCGGGGTTACCCAGGGAGCTAAGGGTAGCGTGGTGATCAATGGCGACGGCAGCCTGAGCTATACACCGGCGCGTAATTTCAAAAACGGTGACAGCTTCGACTATCAGATCACCAATGGCAGTCACAGTGCCCAGGCCAGGGTCCGCATCAGCCTGACCGGTACCGGCGGCACCGGCGGTGGGCCGGGTAAGGGTAAAAAATAGCTTAAAAAAAAGCGGTGGCATTGCGCCACCGCGTTTATTTTTGTCCCAGGCAGGATTACTGGGCTGTGGTCTTGGCGGGCAGGGTGACGCTCACCACTTCGCACCCATGGGTGACGGCCTTGTAGTTATTGTCGCCCTGGTAGGCAGCCAGATAAGAGACATGGCTGGTTGCATCCAGCGTCTTGACGATCTCTTCATCTGTGCTCAGCAGACGGGCGATCAGCTCGCCGCTGACGTCCACTAGAGACACGCCGGTGATGGTATTCAGGACGGTGCCGGAGCAGTTGTCTGAAGCATAGACGGTAAAGTCGACCACCCCGCTGGGCTCGCCCACACCGACGATGGTGTTACCATCCCCTTCGACCTTGGCCTGATCCAGCAGTATGACATGGGTCTCTATGCTGGGGTTGCGCTTGGCGATGGTCAGGTCTTCGCACGGAGCCTGGGCGGGGGCATAGTTGGTATCCCCGCTATAGCTGGCCTTGATCGAAAGATCCCGGGTATTGGCGGTGGTCAGATAACCGACGGTGCTGTAGCTGTCGGACTCGTTCGTTGCCAGTACACCCGAGCCGCTCAGGGCTTTATTACTGTGGGTGGCCAGTACGCTTCCGTCGCAGGTCGCATTGTCATAGAAGACGAAGGTGACCGTTCCGGTGGGCAGCAAGCCGTTGGAGCCAGTGACATTGGCCAAGTCGTGGAGGCTGATGCCGACGGCCTGGGTGGTGTCCTGTATATCAGGACTGTGGCCGGTTCCCTCGTGGATTTCGGTGGCCACGCCGGGCGTCAGCTGGTTGACGAGCAATTCTTCGCAGTGATAGGCGGAGCTCGGTACCGGGCTGTTGGCGGCAGCGACAAAGCGTACCAGATAGGCGAAGGCTCCCGGGTTCGGAACATCGGTATCGGTATCGCTGGGGAAGCCTGCATCGTCACTGGTCAGGCCGTTGGATTCCACCTGTACGCTGTTGGTCGTGCCGTCCAGGGTGTAGTCCACGGCAGTGGAGTGATTAGCCAGGGCATCGGGCAGCGGATCGACCGGGTCGCCGTTTTCATCGAGCAGATCGTTACAGGTGGCGGCGTAGGTATCGAAGGTCACTGTACCCAGCACCTGCAGGCCAGTGGGGCCGGAGAAGCTGACAGTGGCCTGGTCATGGATGCCCGAGCCGGCACTGATGGCGCCATCTTGCAGGTCTGTCACATGGTCGGCGCCCGAGTGGATGGCGGTACTGATGTTGGTAGAGCAGATCGGGAAGGAATCCAGCACGAAGTCCTTGAGGGTGGCGGTAAAGCTGCTGGAGGAGCGGGTCTCGGCCATGAAGCTGGCGAAGCAGCCGTCGCCCGGGATCAGTTGGGTCAGGTTGATGCCCCCTTCGAAGAAGCTTTCAAACGGAAAGGCACCGACCAAGCCGCTCTTGGCGGTATAGGGCCAGGGCGAGGTCTCGGTAACCTCGTTGGTGATGGCGCAGGCCTCATCTATGCCGCCGTTGTTACAGATGGCGCCGTCACCGGATTCCCCGGCGATCAGACGCAGATTCTTGGCGATACACTGGCCCGGCTGGGGGTTGTTGTTGGCGGCTTTGGAGCAGCCGAACTCGCCATCTCCGCTAAATTCGCCATTGCCGACCCATTCCACCACCTGGATCAGGGGCACGGCGTTGTTGGCCTGGGGGAAGTTCACCAGCACCAGGGTATCGCCCAGCTGGTGGTCTCCGCTGAAGCTGCCGTCGTCCTCGGCCTTCACTTCGTCCTTAAAGAACCAGAAGCCCATAAAGGCATCGCCCACGTTGCTGAAACGGTCGGCGCCGAAGTAGAGGATTCGGTCTCCTGTTGCTGAATCCGTATAGGAAGCGGCATAGGCGTTGGTGATATCGTCCTTGTCCGGCACGGAGCCGTTTTTATGGCTCCAGTCGCCGATAGGCTGGATATCCTTTTTACCCCCGTCAAAGATAGTCACCGGGGCCGCATCCGGGTTGACGCCGGTAAAGACCTCGGGTGAGCCACCGTTGTTGAGCCCTCCATTATAGAGGGTTTGCCAGTCATCCGGCGGTGGCGGATTGCCATCCTGAAGGGCGTTGCCGTCCAGTTCAAACAGGCCGAGATCTTCCACCGGCGCGGACATGACCGATAGCGAGCCCATACATAGCAAGGCTCCCAGTAACCAGGCAGAGATAGTGCCTGGCAAGTTATCTGTTCGTTTCATGTTATACCTCCAAGACCAGGGGCGAACCTGGTGGATATGAGCTCCGGACCTTTGGCTGGGGAGCCGGCCCGAATGTATAAACACTCGACCTGACGAAACTCTTATGCAAGATGGTAAGCTTGCTGCCAGGTTGTTATTTACTCTTGAAGCAAGTATCAGCGCCTGGCTTTTTATCGGAACGACGACCATTGGCGCATCGCGAAAATACATCCTTGTAAAGCAATTTATCCAGACTCTTCAACTGATGAGTTGGGAGTGAATTACCATACGGACCGGGTAAATAGAGCTATCTACCTATCAGGCCGGACATGACAGACAAGAGGGTTGAAGCAAGCTTTGTACCATGTGTTTATCTTGCTGATTTCAATGGGCTTCATTTTGACGAGTTAATCAGACTTTCGATAAGTGTTAATTTATTGATACACGTAAATGGTGGTTAACAGATATTTTCATTTATTTACAATGGATTGTGATTTTTAAAAGTTGTTAACTTCATAACAGGCCTGATTATCAACAAGGGAATATGTGGCCTTTTAATGGGCTCATATGGTCTATTGTTGTGTCTATCCAGAGTTATTCATACTGGCTAATGGAGAAATAGCAGGGGCGGCTGATGCCGCCCCTGCTATTTTTGTTTTGAATAAGATTAAGTGTTTAATTTTATTGAATAATTTTTAGCATGAACTTGTTGCAAGGGAGATATAGCAAGATAGGCATACAGCCGACGGCAAGGGGCTGTATGCCTCGACCGCTTTTTACATTGCCACCTGCTGCAGCTTGCGGCGATATTCCCGGGTGACGGCGCGGGCGTCGGCCGGGTTGGCCACGGCGGTGGGGGTGATCAGCACCACCAGCTCGGTGCGTTTCACGTTGGTGCCGCTGCTGCCGAACAGCCAGCCCAGCACCGGTATGTGGCGCAGGCCGGGCAGGCCCTGGCTGTCCTGAGACTTGTTCTCGCGGATCAGCCCGCCCAGCACCAGGGTTTCGCCGCTCTGTACCGCCACCCGGGTGTCGATTTTGCGCTGGGTGATGGTGGGTGACTGAATATTGGAGCTGGTGGTGGTGGCCACGTCGTTCACCTCCTGCACTAGCTCCAGCACCACCATGCCGCCGGCATTCACCCGGGGGGTCACCTCCAGCAGCACGCCTGTGTCTCTGTATTGTATGGTGCTGGTCACGTTGCCCACGTCGCTGTTGAGGTTGGTGGTTTCCGAGGTACGAATGGGTACCTGATCACCCACCCGGATCAGCGCCTTCTGGTTGTCCAGCACCATCAGGGTGGGGGAGGAGATCACGTTGACCTTGGAATCGCTGGCAAGTGCCGTGAGCAGGGCCCGGGTACCGCTGGCGTTGAACACCTCGTAGCTGGCGCTGGCGGCAAGACCGCCGTCGAAGGGAGAGGGTATGGGCAGCGAGCCGATGGCACCCACACCGCTGCGACCGCCGCCCAGGCGATTCTTGAAGTACCATTGCAGGCCGTAGCGCAGTTCGTCATCCAGGCTCACTTCCACTATGGTGGCTTCCACCAGTACCTGCAGCGGCAGCTGATCCAGCCGCTTGATGGCCTGTTCCACTTTCTGGTAATCGGCGCTGGCGGCCATCACCACCAGGGCGTTGCGTTCGGTGTCGGCAATCACGCTCACTTCTCCCACGTCCAGGTTGGCGGCATTGATGCCGGTGGTAATCTGCAGCGGCGCCCCCTCTTCCGTGGGCGAAGTGGCTGGCGGCAGAGGGGAACCGGCGCTGTTGCGGCGCTGGCTGTCAAACAGCTGGTTGAGCAGGGTAGCCAGGTGATCGGCCTTGCCGTTCTGCACGTGATACACGTACATGTTGAGGCCACGCGGGTTTTCGGCCCTGTCCAGCCGCTCTATCCACACCCGGGCGTCGGTCAGATAACGTTCTTGCGGGGTGATCACCAGCAGGGCATTGAGTCGTTCTATCGGCAGGTAGCGCACCATGCCGGCGAGGGGGCCCTCGGCCTCGTCGCCGAAAATTGCCTGCAGTTCGCTGGCAATTACATCGGCGCTGCTGGCCTGCAGCCGGAACAGGCCCACCGACATGCCGCGCAGCTGATCCACATCAAACAGATTGACGGTGTCGCGAATGTTGATCAGTTCGTCGCGGCTGCCGACCAGGGTGAGCATGTTGCGTCTGTCGTCCACCATCATGGCGCCCTGGCGGGGCTTGACCGGCTCGAGGATTTTTTCCATTTCCCGGGCGCCGATGTAGCGCAGCGGTAATATCAGCATCTGGTAGCCGCGTTCTGCGGTGGGCGTCAGCCGCGGATTGAGGGCCGAGGTGGGAACCTCGCTGGCGGGCACCACGGTAAAGAGGCCCTTGCTGTGTACCAGGGCGGCGCCGTGGGTTTGCAGCAGGTTTTCCAGGGTGGGCAGCAGGTCGTCTTCCCGAATGGGGGTGTTGGTCTGCAGATACACCTGGCCCCGCACTCTTTCATCCAGCGAATAGTTCAGCTGCAGTATGTCGCCGAGAACGGTTTTCACCACCTCGGCAATGTCGGAACCCTGAAAGTTGAGGGTGATGTCGCCGGGGGCGGCGGTGTTCAGCGGCGTCTTGCTGGTCTGACCGAGTTTGACGAAATTTCCCGTTCCGCGGTAAATCTCGGAACGGGTGGCCGGCCGAGCGTTCGGGTCGGCTGTGGTGGCGGCAGCCCGGGGGAGATTGTCGTCGTGACGGGAGGGGAGTCGCACCGGATCGTAATTGCTGGTGACGCCGGCCTGGCCCCAGGGTTTGTCGAGGGCGGCCCTGTCTCCTGTCGGGTTGGTGCAGGCGATCAGCAGCAGGCAGGAGACATTGATAAGCAGCCATTTTGTCTGATGTGAGTTGGTCATTGTGACTCCCCGTTACTTCCCTGTTTGTTGTTGTCATCCGCCCTGGTCGCTTCTGCAGAGTCGGTGTCCGGTTCGGCGTTTGCTTCGTTCGGATTCTTGTTCTGGGCGCCGGTATTGTCGGCAGGAGACTCTACGGTGTCGGTGTCGGTGTCGGTGTCGGCGGCAGGCCGGGGCGAGGGCTGCCGGGGTTCCCACAGCTCCAGCCGCAGGCTCTGGCTGCCGTCGCTCAGGGTTACGGCATCCAGGTCTATGTCTTCCAGCTGCCAGTTGCCGTCCAGATACATGCCGATCTTGATGCGTGCCCGCCCTGCTCCCTGCCGTTCGCTGAACAGGGCCAGTTGCTGGTCGTTTTCCCATACTACCCCGCTCAGGCGCCACTTTTCCCGCATTTCGGCGGCGCTTTCGCTGATACTTTCCTCTTCTTCGTCTTCCTGTGGTCGGCGATTGTCGTCAAACAAGGGCCGGGCCATGATTTCCTCGAATTGCTCGAGAGGGGGATAGCCCGGTATCGGGGCGCCATCGTTCTGCGCGCGAGCGGGTGACAGCCACAGCAGCGGCATGGCCAGCAATAACACCCAGGGCTTCATAAACAACAAGCAGGGCTTCATAGCGCCTCCCTTTGGGTATAACCGATGAGATCGAAGCGCACGTCGAGCGAGGGGATCTGCCGTGTGTTCGCTCTCTGGCGGCGGATCACCCGGTTGCTGCGGGCCATCGATCGGCGAGGGGTGGCGGTGATCACCAGGTCTTGCATGAACAGGGCCGGCTGCCCCGACTCGAGCGCATGGATCAGGGGCACCAGCTGATTGATTTCACTACGCAGATGGACCCGCAACATGACGCCTTGCAGCGGACTCTCGAGACTGGGCTGGGCATTCTGAATACTGACCAACTGGCCGCCACTGCGGCTGACCTGCCGGTTCAGGTGCTGCTGTAGCCAGGCCGAGGCCAGGGAGGGGCGCCGTTCCGGCAGATAAAGGCCGGTATCGGGAGTCGCGTCGCGCAGTTGCTGTAATGACTGTTCGGTCTGCTCCAGTTCGGCCGACAGCCGTTGATAGCGATGGAGCTGATCTTCAAGCTGATGGATGGCAGCCCCCTGTTGCAGAAACAGGCCGATAAGGGGGCTGATAATCAGACTGAATATCAGCAGCAGAACCGCTATCAACAGGCCCAGAGCGATCGCCTGTTGCTGGCGCTGATCGAGATTGATCATGAATCCTCCTCGCCGAAACGGGCGTCGATCATGAAACGATCCTTGCTGGTGGCCGGATTATTGGTCACCGGTGAGCTGAAGCGCACATCGAAGAACAGCGGAGAGGCTTCCAGAATGCCGATAAGCTCGGAGGCATTGGCCGACTCGCCGCGCAGTTGCACCGTACCGTCGCGCAGTTCGAAACGGCTGAGCCAGGTATGGTCGGGTAATTGGCGGGTCAGAGCATCCAGCAGTAACAGGGCCGAAGGTTGCCTGGCTCTTTCCCGAGCCAGAAACTGCCGGCTTTGCTGCAGTTCTTCCAGTTGTCGTTTTAGTTCGGCGGTCTGCTCGGCCCGTTGCCGGGGTATGTCCAGCTGAGTACTCAAAGACTCGATACGGTTCTGTCGGTGGTAAAGCGGCACGGCGATCAGCAGAAACAGCATGAAAAGCACCAGGGCACCCTGCAGGGTTTTCAACCGCCGAGCCTTGCTGACGGCGATGCTGGTGGGAGCCTGTAGCGGGATCAGCGGCGCCTGCGGATGTTCGGCATTGGCCAGGGCCGTGGGCACCAGGCCGAGCAGGTTCAGCTCGGCCAGTTGCGAGTCTACCTGTGCGCGCGGCGCCAGCAGCAGTTCAACCCGGATGAGGAGTTGCTGTTTATCCCGCTCGGCAAGGCGATAGCCAAAGTAGACCTGGTCGGCACTGAATGGGGTATGCCGATCCATCTCGAAGCGCAGCACATCGGCCAGGTTGCCGGCGGTGGCCGCGGGCAGGGTGACATGGGTATAGAGCACGTCTTTGCTGTTCAGGCACAACCGGATGCTGTCTGCCTGGCGCAGCATGTCAGCCAGCAAGCCGCTCTGCTCTGCCTGATCGTCCAGCAGCAACTGTTCGCCGTGAGGGGTCAGCTCCAGCCGGTAATGCTCCTGCCCGGTATAGATACAGAGCCGTTGTTTCTGGCCGAGCAGACGATGACTGATGGATGCGGGCAAGAGGCTGAACAGCTGCCGGCTCCACCATTGCCAGAATGTGGCCAGAGGTTGCCACAGTAATTGGCCGTAATGATGCAGCTGTTGGGTAAATTTTTCCCCATCCATAGGGATCTCCGTTAGGCGTCTGGTTCGGTGAACAGCGGGATGAATTCCTGTGTTATCTGTTTCAGAATGGGTCGTCCGCGACGATTAAGCAGGCTGGCTGTCAGCCGATAGCGATACACCGTATTCATTCGGGCTTCCGTATGCACAGTGTAGTTGACCCCGGATGAGCCGCCAGAGAGCAAGGCGCGGGGGAAAATATCTGTGGCGGGTAAGGGCTGGCCGGCTTCATGGTTCCGGCGTCGGTCGGCGATAAACTGATCGACGGTGATCTCGTCGGTGCCCGGCAGCGCCAGCAACACTTGGCGCGGGGCATAAAGCGGGTTGATGCTGTTGCGTGGATTACGCAGGGTCAGGCTGTGCCTGATCCGCCGGTAAATGTCGGGGGTCATGTCCAGTACCTGCAGCACTTCGTCCACCGACTGAAAGGGGGCGTTGCCCGGGCCATAATCCAGTCCGGCGGCCAGATAGTCGTCGGCTTCGGCACCGTTGAGCCGGCGCAGATCGTCGCCATCGCGCCAGTCCATGATGGCATCCACCAGCCGGGCGCGCAGGTCGTCGTCGACCCCGGCGGTGACCAGCAGGCCATCGAGCAGCTCGGGGCCGGCGGCATTGAGATCGATACGGCCGTTTTCATTGAACAGGGCGACCCGGATTTCGATCTCGTCCAGCATGATCAGGTTGGCGCTGCCGTCCGCCAGCCAGGTTGGCTGCTCTTTCGGTTGCGCCAGCATCAGCATGGCCAGTTGCACTCCGGCGTCGGCGGCATGGCGAACCTGGGCCGCCTGGGTGATATTAGCGCTCTGCCGGGCCTGGCTGCGGCTGTTCACAGACAGGCCGGTGGCCAACAGGGTCAGCAGGGTCAGTACCCAAAGCACGCTGATCAGGGCTATGCCCCGGTGTCGTTCAATATTCATCCTTGATCTCGTAACGGTGCCGGCGGGAGGCGACCACCAGGGGCGGCCAGTCCGGGCCCAGTTGCAGGCGGATCAGGGCCGGCAGTTGCTCCTGCTCCAGCCACTCGGGTTGCCAGGCCGGTATGTTCTGTTCTTCTGCAGGCAGGTAATGCAGGCTGAACGAGGCTACCTCCAGTTCCAGCAGGGGAGGGATCAGCTCCGGCTGGCGAAAGTCGTCCAGCAGTTGGTACCAGTCGAAAGGCGGAGTCTGTTCTTGCGGCTCTGTCTCGGCAACCAGTGGCTGTGATTTGAGTGAGAGCATCGGGTGTTCGGGATTTGAGCTGTCCAGCGCCAGATAAAACCAGACCGGCTCGGTGGAGCTGCTCAGTCGCCGGGGCTGCGGGGCCAGAAACACCAGGGAGTGTTCGGTTCCCTGGAAGGACAGCAGCGGGGCCTGCCGATAATTCTGCACCTCGCGTGCCTCTGCCTGCTCCAGCAGGTTGCGCAAAAACAGTTGCAGCTGTATCTGCTCACTGTTGTCGGCATTGCGCTCGCCTACCGTTTCCCAGGCCCGGCCGGCGAGGCGGAAGCCACCGAACATCAGCCCGGAGAGCAGGGTCATCAGGGTCAGGGAGACCACCAGTTCCAGCAGGGTAAAGCCTGGTTGTCGTTTCATCTGGCCTCCTGCCTGACCAGCCGCAGAGTGGTCAGTCGATATTGCTGGTCATGGTGACTCCAGCCCACCACCACCGACAGTTGATAGGGAAGCAGCATGGACTGGTTGTCCATCAGCTCCCGGGTATCGAATTCCTCGACCCGGGTTTCCCACCAGTAATATTCGTCGAGCCAGCCCTGCTCGCGTCCCGGTTGCAGTGTGGTGCCGGCATACAGCTCGGTCAGTTTCGATTCCGCCAGCAGCATGGCCTTCTGCTGCTGCTGGGCCGACTGGGTTGTGCGAATGGCCAGCGAAAAGATATTGAGCAACACCCCCAGGGTGATGGTCAGTATGGTAAAGGCCACCAGCACTTCCAGCAGTGAAAAACCCTGTTTCCTGGTCATGGGTTTTCTGGTCATGTGTAGTCTAGTCATGAAGGCTTATCCTGCCGGTCAGCCAGTGCACCTCTATCTGGTAGCGCCGCTCGCGCCCGGCTATCTGCAGGGTGCCGCCGTTGGCGCTGCCATCCGGATAAAAGACGAGATCGGTCTCCCGAGCATTGGCGGTCCCATCGAAAGACACTGCTATCTGTTCCGGCCAGAAAGAGGGCTTTTTCTGTCCCGTTATCCGGGAAGAACGGGCGTCGGAGTCGAGTTCCAGTATTACTTCCTCTCCGCTGGCGATGGCCTGGCTGCGGGCCAGTCTGAGCAGGGCGGCGGTCTGCCGGCTGTAGCTTTTAAGCTCGGCGCCGGGCAGCAGGGCGGCAAAGCGGGGAGTGACCACCGCCAGCAGCAAGGCGGCCAGGGTCAGCACCACCAGCAGCTCAAGCAGGGTAAAACCGGTTTGGCTCCTATTACTCCCAGCTGACCACGTCCTGATCCTCACCGGTTCCTCCTTGCTGGTTGTCTGCGCCCAGGCTGAACAAATCGAATTCCCCTTGCTGACCGGGGGCGCGATACTGGTAGTCGTTGCCCCAGGGGTCCTGGGGAACCGCTTTCTTGGTCAGATAGGGGCCGTTCCAGCCCCGGGCGTTGGCCGGGGCGCTGATGAGCGCCGACAGGCCCTCGCTGCTGGTGGGATAGCGGCCCACTTCCAGCCGATACAGATCCAGCGCCGTACCGAGCTCCTTGATCTGCAGGGCGGCAGTCTTGGTTTTGGAACCACTGAGCTGACGCAGCACCTGGGGGCCGACCAGACTGGCCAGCAGACCGAGGATGACCAGTACCACAAGCAGTTCGAGCAGGGTGAAGCCGAGCCGAGAAGTCTTATGTTGGTAATGCACCTTCTACCTCCCTATATGGGCAGTTCGTTGATACTGAGTATGGCCACCAGAATGGAAATGATGATGCCGGCGATGATGACGCCGAGGCCGACGATCAGCACCGGCTCGAGTATGGTCAGCAAGCGCTGAATGGTACTTTCCACTTCCCGGTCGTAGCGATCGGCCACCTTCAGCAACATCGTCTCCAGTTGACCGGTTTCTTCGCCAACCCGGATCATCTGTATCGCCAGTGGCGGAAACAGACCCGAGGCCTGCAGCGGATCGGCCAGCCGCTTGCCTTCTTTCAGGCTGTCGGCGGCCTCGCCCACTGTCTGTGCCAGCAGGCGGTTGTTGATGGTATCGCGGGCTATGGTGAGCGCATTGAGCAGGGGAACGCCCCCCTTCATCAGGGTGCCCAGGCTGCGGCTGAAGCGGGCGACCTCCAGCCGGCGGATCAGTTCTCCGGCCAGGGGAAGCCGCAGTTTGAAGCCGTCCCAGGCCAGGCGTGGCTCGGGCCGGGCCAGCAGGCGCTGTCCGGCGATCAGCGCCAGCAACAGGGCCAATAACAGCCATGGCCCCATATCGCGCAGAAATTCGGCGCTGCCGATGACGATGCGGGTAGACAGCGGCATGGTCTGGCCCATGTCGGCGAACAGCTGCTGAAACTGGGGGATCACGTAGGTCAGGATGATCAGCAGCGACACCGCCGACACCAGTACCAGTATGATGGGGTAAATCAGCGCCGACAGGGCTTTCTCCCTGAGCTGACGGCTGCGTTCCAGGTAGAGCGCCAGGTCGGCCAGACCCAGTTCCAGATTGCCCGAGACTTCGGCCGCCCGGATCATGTTCAGATAGAAGGGAGAAAAGCCGGAGCCCTGTTCGGCCAGCACCACCGACAGCGCCTGTCCGCGCTGAATGCCCTCGCGGATCTGGCTGAGCAGGCGGATATCGCCGGCCTGACTGCGCACCTCGATCATGATGCCCAGGGCGCGCTCCAGAGGGATGCCGGCCTTCAGCAGGGCGGCCAGATCCTGGGTCAGGGCCTGGATCTGACGCTCGCCGGTGCTCCGTCGCTGCAGCCAGCCGGCACCCAGAGAATGGCGCTGGCCGGCATCCTGCTCTACGCTGAGCGGGATCAGCCCCCGCTGTTGCAGTTGCAGCACTATGGACTGCTCGTTCTGCCCTTCCAGCCGGCCTTCCTGGGTCTCGCCGTTCTGGCTGACCGCCTTGAAATAATAGAGTGCCACCTCATGCCTCCTGGGTGACCCGGATCACCTCTTCAATATTGGTGACTCCGCTCAGGGCCTTGTGCAGACCGTCTCTATACATGGTGATCATGCCGTTACGGACAGCCGCTTCCTGGATCTTGCCGGCGTCGGCGTGGCTCAGCACCAGCTTGCGAATGTCGTCGTTCATGGTGAGCAGCTCCTGAATGGCCAGACGACCGTGGTAGCCGGTGCCGGCACAGTGGGCACAGCCGACGGGCCTGTGCAGCTGGATGGGCTCCCCCGAGTCAGGCGACGTCAGCTTCAGCTCTCGCACCAGCTCGGGCAATGGCTGATAGCGCTCTTTGCAGTGGGGGCAGAGTACCCGCACCAGACGTTGCCCTATCACGCCGTTGAGGGTGGAGGTGAGCAGGTAGTCTTCCACCCCCATTTCCAGTAGTCGGGTAACGCTGCTGGCGGCATCGTTGGTGTGCAAGGTAGACAGCACCAGGTGCCCGGTCAGCGCCGACTGCACACAGATACGGGCGGTTTCCAGGTCGCGCATTTCCCCCACCATGATGACATCGGGATCCTGACGCACTATGGAGCGCAGGGCGCTGGCGAAGGTCAGTCCTATGGCTGGCTTGACGTGGATCTGGTTGACCCCTTCCAGCTGGTATTCCACCGGATCTTCTACCGTGATCAGTTTCAGCTCTGTGGTGTTCAGCTGATTAAGGGCGGTATAGAGGGTGGTGGTCTTGCCGCTGCCGGTGGGGCCGGTCACCATCACCATGCCGTGGGGGATCTTCAGAACCTGCTGAAAGCGTCGCTTGGTGTGTTCGGCAAAGCCCAGGGCGTCGAAGTCGAGTACGACACTCTCCCGGTTGAGTAGCCGCATGACCAGGCTTTCGCCGTGCATGGTGGGCACAGTGGATACCCGGATATCCAGCTCCATGCCCTGAATCTTGAGTTCGATGCGGCCATCCTGGGGCAGGCGTCGTTCGGCGATATTGAGCCGGGCCATGATCTTGATGCGAGAGATAATGGCCGGGGTCATGTTCACCGGCGGTGCCTCGCTTTGCTGGAGCACACCGTCGATGCGGTAGCGGATGTTGAGCCGGTTTTCGAACGGCTCGACATGAATGTCGGAGGCGCGCAGATCCACCGCCTTCTGGATGATCAGGTTGACCAGGCGGATAACGGGTGCTTCGCTGGCCATGTCCTTGAGCTGGGCGATGCTTTCTTCGGTTTCTTCCTCTTGCTGTACCGCAGAGAGGATATCGCCCATCTTGCTCTGGCCTTCACCGTAGAGACGTTCGATGGTGGAGGTGATTTCCGAGCTGACCCCCACCTGCAACCGTATCGGTTGTTGGCACATCATGGCCATGGCGCGAATGGAGAAGTCGTCTCTGGGATCGACCATCGCCAGTACCAGTTCATTGTTGTCCTGCCGCAATGGCACCAGATGATGTTCTTTCAGGAAGCGATAGGGCAGGGGGCCCTCGAGTGGAGGAGAAAGCGGATATTCCTCGACGGCGGTCAGCGGTAGCCGGGTCAGCTCTGACAGGCATTTGGCCAGGTCTCGCTCCGATATCATGCCCAGATTCAGCAGCAAAGCCGTCAGGGAGCCGCCATCGGCCTGCCTTTGGCGCATTCGTTCCAGCCGGGCAAGCTCTTTATCCGAGATGTGCCCCTGCTCTATCAGGGTTTGCCCCAGTCGTGTATCTTCTACTGCCGATAGAGTCCCTTCGGTGTCCATACGGATTCTCCCTGTGCCTGAGATCAAGCATAGACGGCTTTGAGCTACCGCTGGTCGGGTGAATTGCGGGATTTCTGGCACCAATATGGAATAAATATTCTGCTTTTAGGTATATATATTTGGTATTTAGGCATTGACCGGATAGGGCATCCATATTTCAATAGCGGCGGGTCTTAAATCTGTATACCGGATAAAAGTTTTACAAAAAAATAACAAGGAAGATATCGTGACGTATATTCATGACACCATTGCCAAGCTCAAGAAAACCAGCCCTGCTCAGGCAGAGTTCTATCAGGCGGTGGAGGAGGTGCTCGACTCGCTGCAGCCCATCCTGGAAACCAGCGAAAAATACCAGCTGCATTCCATTATCGAGCGGATGATTGAGCCAGAGCGCCAGATCATGTTCCGGGTTCCCTGGGTTGATGATCAGGGCAAGGTACAGGTCAACAAGGGTTATCGCATCGAGTTCAACTCGGCTCTGGGTCCTTATAAAGGCGGTCTGCGTTTTCACCCCAGCGTTAACGCCGGCATCATCAAATTCCTCGGATTCGAACAAATCTTCAAGAATGCCCTGACCGGTCTGCCTATCGGCGGCGGCAAGGGCGGCGCCAACTTCGATCCCAAGGGCAAGTCCGACGGCGAAATCATGCGTTTCTGCCAGTCCTTCATCAATGAACTGTATCGCCACATAGGCCCGACCACAGACGTGCCCGCCGGTGATATCGGCGTGGGTGCCCGTGAAATCGGCTACATGTTTGGTCAGTACAAGCGTCTGACCGGCAACTACGATGGCGTCTTCACCGGCAAGAGCCTATTGTGGGGTGGTTCTCTGGTGCGTAAGGAAGCCACCGGTTACGGTTGTGTCTACTTTGCCCAGTACATGCTGGAAAACAAAGGCGACACCCTGGCCGGCAAACGCTGTCTGGTATCTGGCGCCGGTAACGTGGCCATCTATACCATAGAGAAGCTGTATCAGCTGGGTGCGGTTCCGGTGAGCTGCTCCGACTCCAGCGGCACCATCTATCACGAAGCTGGTATTAATCTGGATACCCTGAAAGAGCTGAAGGAAGTGCGTAAGGTTCGCCTGAACGAGTACCTGACCGCGCACCCGGATGCCAGGTTTATTCCGATTGCCGAGTACCCGGAAGACGGCAATGCGGTATGGCGCCTGCCTGCCGATCTGGCCTTCCCCTGTGCCACCCAGAACGAGCTGAGCGAAACCGACGCCCAGGCGCTGGTCGCCAATGGCTGCATCGGGGTATCGGAAGGGGCCAACATGCCTTCTACCCAGGATGCGGTAGAGGTGTTTCTGGATGCCAAAATCCACTACGGACCGGGCAAGGCCGCCAATGCCGGCGGTGTGGCCACCAGTCAGCTGGAAATGGCACAGAATGCCAGCATGCAGCGCTGGAGCTTCGAGGAAGTGGACGAGAAGCTGAAGGTGATCATGAAGAACATCTATCTGAGTGCCAGCGAAACCGCGGCCGAGTTTGGCGAACCCCACAACCTGGTGCTGGGTGCCAATATCGCCGGTTTCCGCAAGGTTGCCGACGCCATGATTGAGCAGGGCGTGGTGTAAGCGAGCTCTCGCTTAAACAACGTCTAAAGGCCCGGTAGTCCCGGGCTTTTATTTTTTTAGGCTTCGCGCTCTATCGCAATCACCGAAATTTCTACCAGCAACTCGGGGCGAGCCATGGCGGCTTCCACGCAGGCGCGAGCCGGGGCGTGTCCTTCCGGCACCCAGGCATCCCATACCGCATTCATGGCGGCAAAGTCGGCCATGGTATTCAGATAGATGGTGGCAGACAGCATATGTTCGCGGCTGGAGCCGGCTTCCAGCAGCAGCTCATCCACCTTGTCCAGCATGGTCACGGTTTGCTCGGTAATACCCTTGGTGGCATCCTTGCAGACTTGGCCGCACAGATAGATGGTACCGTTGTGCTTGACGATACGGCTCATGCGCTGGCCAATTTGTTGACGTTCTATAGTCATTTCTACTCCGTAAATACGATGAAAGTGGCAGTATGAACCAAACCTTACCCGTTGGGCTGCTGTTGTAAACTGATACTAGTGAGCAAGGTGAAATAATATGGCGGTGATCACGGGACTGAATCTTTATCCGATCAAGTCGGCGGCAGCGGTGACGGTCATGGAGGCCTGGGTTTCCCGCGAGGGGCTCACAGGGGATCGACGCTATATGCTGGCCAGGCCGGATGGCAGCTTCGTGACCGCCCGTACCCACCCGCGCATTCAATCCATAGTAGTGAAGCCGGTCGCCGGGGGGCTGGACCTGCAATATGGCGATGAGCGGCTGGCAGTGCGCCACCAGCAGTTTGGGCTGCAACCGGTAACCACCTTCGTGTGGGACGATCAGTTTACCGCCTGGAGTACCCATTCTGAATATGACGCCTGGTTCAGCCAGATCCTGGAACAACCGGTTCAGTTACTCTGGGTGGGTGAACAATCCGGCCGTTATCGCGACAAGCTGGGGATCGCTGTCAGTTTTGCCGACGGCTACCCGCTGCTGCTGATCTCCGAAGCCTCACTGACCGATCTCAACCTGCGCGCAGACGCCCGGCAGGAAATGTCCCAGTTTCGTACCAACCTGGTGGTGACCGGTACCCGACCCTTCGAAGAGGACGGCTGGCGGCGCATTCGTATCGGTGACGTAGAGTTTCTGGTGGCCAAGCCCTGCAGCCGTTGTGTGATGACCACCATAGAGCCGGACAGCGAACACTTTAACCGGATGAAGGAGCCGCTGGCGACGTTGCTGCGTTACCGGAGGGGAGAGGATGGCGACGTTTATTTTGGTCAGAATCTGGTGCCGCTCAACGAAGGGCACATTCGCCTGGATGACGAGGTGGAAGTACTGGAATACGCCAGTGCGCCCATCTATCCGGACGCGGCGCCCAGACGCCGGACACTGCGCTGTGTGGCGCGCGAACCGCTGGCGCGGGACATGGATACCTACTGGCTGGAGGCGACGGACGGCAAGCCCCTGGCCGATTACCAGCCGGGTCAGCATTTACCGGTAGCGCTGGATATCGAAGGGCGGAGACACCTGCGCTATTACACCCTGAGCTCCAGCCCGACACGACCGGGCCGTTATGGCATCAGCGTCAAGCGTCAACCGGATGGCCGGGTGTCGAACTGGCTGGCCGAGGCGCTTCAGCCGGGCAGCACCCTGCTGGCGCACGCGCCGACCGGCGACTTCATTCTCAAACCGGCGGAACGGTACCTGCTGTTATCGGCTGGCTCCGGCATCACCCCCATGTTGTCGATAGTCCGCGCGCTGGCGGATCGGAAGCAGCTGAAGGATCTGGTGTTCCTTCATGTATGTAGAACCGAGGCAGACATTCCCGCCCGGGCCGAGCTGGAACAGCTGGCCGCCGATCATCCGGGACTGACGCTTGAATTCGTGCTGACCCGACCGGCGCGAGGCGAGGGCGGTCGCCTGATCCTGGCCCAGCTGGCGGCAATACCGGCCTTGCCACAACGCCGGGTTTATCTTTGTGGTCCCGATGGTTTCATGCAGCAGGCCCGCAGTTGGCTGCTGGCGCTGGGTGTTCCGGTGGGAATGCTGCGGCAGGAGTATTTCGCCAGTCCGCAAACCGAGACTGTTTCACGTGAAACACTGAGTGTGAATATTCGTATCGGCGAGCGCGAGTTTGTCGGCAATAATCGGCAGGACCTGCTGACCCAGGCGGAAGGCCAGGGCGTGAGCCTGCCCTGGTCCTGTCGGGCCGGCATCTGCGGCAGCTGCAAGCAGACCCTCAAATCCGGCGAGGTGGATCAGCCCGAGGCGCCAGCGTTGTCGGCGGCGGAGCGGAAGGCTGGGGTGATCCTGACCTGCTGCTGTGTGCCCCTGTCGGATGTGGAGTTTAATTATCCGTAGATTCTGTCTTCCAGAAACTGTTTCAGATCCTTCAGCGTTTTCAGGTGCTTGAGCAGCTTGTTGTTATTCTTGATATCTGCCTTGAGCGCCTTGGTGTGTTCGGCGAAGTTTTGGTCGCTGGATATCCTGCCTACATGCCGGAAGCGGTTCCATATGGTCGACTCCATGCTGTCTTTCATGAATACCTGTTCATATTGCCGCTCCAGATCGCGCAACTGCCGGCGTAACAGTTCATTGATGTCGTCCAGATCCTGCTTCTTCAGCTGGCCCAGCGCATCGGTATCGAAGTGCTGCCGGTGCAGTTCGATCAGGGTGTAAATATCGTTTTCTTTTCTGGCTGCCAGAAGTTGCTGCATTTGCTCATGCCTGACGGCCTTCAGGGAGGCATCCTGTTCCAGATCCGGATGCAACCGTTTTGCCAGCTGCTTGTAAAGGCGGTGGATTAGAGCCTTGCCTTCCGCCTGGCCGTCGACGGATTTGGCGTCTTTGGTATCGAAGCGGTCGCCCTGTTCTTCATCGTCTTCTTCTTCCGGCCAGTCCAGGTCGTCCGCCTGCATTTTCTCCATCATTCGCTGCATGAATTCGGTCGGGCTGTTCAGGAATAGTTCGACTTCTTCATCGTCTATCTCCAGGCCCAGCTCCCGGTATATATCACCCCTGATATCCTCGCGCTCGGACTGCGATAGCGCGGGCGCTTCGGGTTGGGGGTAGAATTGCTTGAGCAGTTCTTCGGCGCGGATGAGTAATTCGGATGGGTTCAGCCCATCTTCGATAAAGGGATTGGTAGACAGCATGCCCAGCTCATCCTGTATCCAGCGGAACAGATCGTCCCTTTGCCACTGGGTCAGGGATTTGCGGGAGAAAAAGGTCAGCAGCCGCTCGATCAGCTGATACTGGGTTCTGGCCTGTTTCCGCTCCAGAGGAAGTATCTCGTCATTGAAGCGATCCACTATCTTGCGAACCCGTTTTTCCTGGCCTGCCAGGCGGGTTTTCTGTTTTTCGATCTTTTCCCAGAGCAGTTGAAACTGATCACCGGGTGTTTTTTTGGTTGGTTTGGTGGTGGTGAGCTTGGTCATATCGGCGTCTGTGATGAGAAGGAGATGGCTATTTTAGAATCGGTCAGGGACGCAAGGCAAAAATTTACTGCCCGCACGAGGGCGGGCAGGCTGACATCTTATCGGCTGGCTTCATCCACCAGATAGAGGATGGACTCGTAGTTGATGCCGCTGTGGTGGCTGAGACCCAGTTCGCAGGTGCGGCTGTTGCTGAATCCACGGGTACAGTCGGCGGGCACCTGCTCCTTCAATGGCTTGAGGGCGGCGGCGTTCAGCTCGGGCAGGGTAAATCCCTTGTCACCGGCGAAGCCGCAGCATTCGATATGTTCCGGCACCACTACCTTGGTGGCGCAGCGTTGGGCCAGCTCCAGCATTCTGTTGGTCAGCCCCATGCGCCGGCTGCTGCAGGTAATGTGCAGCATCACCGTCTCGTTCACCGGCTGCAGTGCCAGCCGATCAAGTGCCAGCTCCAGCACAAAGGCCACCGGCTCATAGACGGTGAGCGGCAGGGTGAAGCCGTCCTGACTCAGCTTGGCGCAGGGGCTGGTGTCCATCAGCACCGGCCAGCGGCCCTGCTCCGAGGCCTGCCATAATCTAGCTTCCAACTCCTGAGTTTTGTCGTCGGCAAGACCGGCCATGCCCTTGCTCTGGTAGGGCATGCCGCAACACAGGCTGTTCAGCTCCCGGGGCAGAATGACATCGAAGCCGGCTTTTTCCAGCACTGCCTGGGTGACCTCGGTCAGCGAGCGGCGATCGGAGGCTGCCGGGGACTGGCCAAGGGTGCGGCTGGAGCAGGAGGGGAAGTAGACCACCTTGGGCCTGTTCTGATCCGAGCACTGTGGCCGATGCCGGTTGGCGGCCGGCGTTTCCGGCAACCATAGCGGCACCTTGTTCTTGCTTGCCGTGCGCAGACCCAGATTCATTCCCGCAACAGCACGGTCGCCCAGCAGCCAGCGGCCCATGTCCGCGGTATTCAGGCCGATGGCGACCGCCCTGGTGGTGCCGGCGAAGTGATGGGCACTCCAGCGGGCAATGGGTTCAAACTTCTGATAACGGGCGGTGCGCAGCTTTCGTACCAGGTTTCCGGTATTGATGCCCACCGGGCAACGCTGTTCGCAAAGGCCGGTGGCGGCGCAGGTGTCGACGCCCTGATAGTCGAACACTTGCTGTAACGAGTCGTCGATGCGGTCACCGGTTGCTTCCCGACGTTGCAGCTCACGATAGAGCACGATGCGCTGGCGCGGCGTCAGGCTCAGATCCCGGGACGGACACACCGCCTCGCAGAAACCACATTCGATGCACTTGTCGACGAGGGGGTCGGCGGCAGGCAGGGGTTTGAGGTTTTTCAGATGAGCCTCTGGGTCCTCGTTGAGGATGACGCCCGGATTGAGAATGCCCTGCGGGTCGAATAGCGCCTTGATGCGTTGCATCAGCCTATAGCCATCCTGGCCCCACTCCAGCTCTACATAGGGGGCCATGTTGCGACCGGTGCCGTGTTCGGCCTTGAGCGATCCCTGATATTCCACCGCCACCAGCTGGGCCACCGCGTCCATGAAGCCGCCGTAACGGTCCAGTTCGGCCTGCGAGTCGAAGCCCTGGGTAAACACGAAATGCAGATTGCCGGCCAGGGCGTGGCCGAAGATGATGGCCTCATCATAACCGAAACGGTCGAACAGCTCGGTCAGCCTGCGTACCGCCGACGCCAATTGTTCCACGTGAAACGCCACGTCTTCGATGATTACCGTGGTGCCGGTTTCACGCACCGCACCCACCGCCGGAAACATGCCCTTGCGCATGGCCCACAGGGTGGCACAGACCGCCTTGTCCTGAGTGAAGGGCACTTCGTTGAGCCGAGCGAAGTCCACTATCGCCGCCATCGCCTGTTCGCACCGGGCCAGCAATTGCGCCTCGCTTTCGCCGTGTACCTCAATCAGCAGGGCGGCGGCCTCCAGATCCAGTTCTTTGATGAAGTCCGGCATAGCGGCGTTGTCGGCGATGGATCGCAGCGCCCGCCCGTCCATCAGTTCTACCGCAGCCACTTGGGTATTGGCCAGTTCGGTCACCGCCAGACAGGTGGTTTCGATGTCCGGATATACCAGCAGGCAGGAGGCCTTGAAGGCATGATCGGGCACAGTGTGATAAGTCACTTCATTGATAAAGCCGAGGGTGCCCTCGGAGCCGATCATCAGATGCGCCAGCATATCGAAGGGGTCGTCGAAGTCGATCAGGGCGTTGAGGCTGTAGCCGGTGGTGTTCTTCAGCCGGTACTTGTGGTGAATACGCTCGGCCAGCGTCGCATTGTTTTTTACCTCGTCGGCCAGCTGCCGCAGTCCGGCCAGCAACTCGGGCTTCTGTTCTGCGAACAGGGCCCGGCTTTGTTCATCCCGGGTGTCCAGCAGGCTGCCGTCGGCCAGCACCAGACTCATGCCTGCCAGGGTGCGGTAGGAGTTTTGCGCCGTGCCGCAGCACATGCCCGAGGAGTTGTTGGCGGCGATACCGCCTATTTTGCAGCTGTTGATGGACGCCGGGTCCGGGCCTATCTTGCGGCCGAAGGGGGCCAGATACTTGTTGGCATCGGCGCCGATCACCCCGGGTTGCAGGGCTATCCTGTGGCCGTCGTCCAGCACTTCATGATGGCGCCAGTCGTTGGTGAGGGTGATTAGCACCGAATCGGATACCGCCTGGCCCGACAGGCTGGTGCCGGCGGCGCGGAAGGTGCAATGGATGCCATGCTCGCCACAGATCTGCAGCACCCGCACCACTTCATCTGTGCTTGCCAGTCGTAATACCAGCTGCGGCAACAGCCGGTAAAAACTGGCGTCGGTGCCGTAGGCCAGACAGAGCGACGGGTCTGTGATGATGCGATTATCGGGCAAAAACCGGCTCAGTTCGTCAACCAGCAGGCGGTAGCGTTGTTCCATTAAAGGTCCTTTAATATAAGCGCTTAAGTGATTTCGATATTGGTGTATCCATCAGACGTCTTCCAGGATCAGCACCAATAGTTGCTTCGGGCCGTGGGCGCCATAGGCCAGAGTCTGCTGAATGTCGGCGGTCTTGGATGGCCCCGAGACCAGCAGCAGATTGGTGGGCATATTTTCTGCCCAGCCCTGGTCCGCCATCATCGCCGGCAGGTTGGCGTGCAGGGTCGAGGCCTTGAGAATAGCGATATGGCAGGGAGGCACCAGCGACAGGGTACGAGGTTCTGCCGAGCCGGGCCAGAGTACCAGGGTACCTGTGGCGGCAATGGCGCCGTGACAGCCGGTTATGCCGGCATCCACCCGGTTGAACAGCTCGTCTTTCCACTGTTCCAGCGGCTGGTCGAAGGGCAATTTTTCGGCGCAACCGGCCAGAGCCTCGGTTATCTCGGCATGGAAGTCTCCGCCGGTGCCGGTGGCGATATGTTTCAGTCCCATCTTCTCGATCCGGGTCTTCAGGGTCGCTATCAGTTCACCACGCTTCAGGTTGATCACCTCGGCATGATTCTGCTGTAGCAGTTCTGTCAACCGGCTAAGCATGGTGTTTCGGTCGGAGTTATCCCAGACAGGGTAGTCCGGATTATTGACCGGCAGCGGCTTGACCTGTGCCTGAAGCAGTCGGTTGAAAATGGCATTTCGGGCAGTCGACATTATTTGTTCCTCTCGGCCATCAGTTCGCGCAGGGTTCTGGCGGCGGGTCTGGGGGCGGTGCGACAGCGAGTCCAGGGTCCCAGTTTGCTCGGTATCAGGCCGCGAAGACGGGTGGCGCACCAGCTCATCATTTGGTACAGCGCCGGCTTGCGGGTGAGCAGGCCGAAGCTGCGCCAGGCAAAGGCTTCCAGATTGCTTTTGGCTGCACCCTGGCCGCGCAGGGCGGGTACACCGGGGCGGGGCGCCTGTTTGGCCTCGCGCCGCAGTCGCTGCAACAGTTCGGGAATGGGAATACGTACCGGGCAGACTTCGCCGCAGGCGCCACACAGGCTGGAGGCGGTGGGCAGATCCTGAGTTTCTTCCAGCCCCATCAGGTGGGGTGAAATAATCTTGCCGATGGGCCCGGGATAGACGGTGCCATAGGCATGACCCCCGATGCGGGTGTAGACAGGGCAGTGGTTCATGCAGGCGCCGCAGCGAATGCACTGCAGCGTCTTGCGCATTTCCTCATCCACGAAGGCCTGACTGCGGCCATTGTCGAGTAACACCAGATGCACTTCCTTGGGGCCATCCAGCTCGTCGCTCTTGCGAGGCCCGCTTATCATGTTGAAGTAGGTGGTAATGGTCTGGCCGGTCGCCGAGCGGGTGAGGGCGCTGAACAGTGGTGGTACGTCGTCCAGAAACTCAACCACCTTTTCGATACCTGTGATGGCGATATGCACCTCGGGAACTGTGGTGCACATGCGCCCGTTGCCCTCGTTTTCCACCAGGCACAGGGTACCGGTTTCGGCCACTGCGAAGTTGACGCCCGAGATCCCGATGTCGGCGCTACGGAATTTTTCGCGCAATACATTGCGCCCGGTCTGGATCAGGGTATCCACGTCCAGGGTGTGTTTGAAGCCGGGCACGTGCTCGGCAAACAGGTCAGCCACTTGCTGTTTGTTCTTGTGAATGGCGGGCATGATGATGTGTGACGGCGTTTCGTCGCCGAGCTGGACTATGTATTCGCCCATGTCGCTTTCCAGGCAGTCGATGCCTTCCTTCGCCATGGCGTGGTTCAGCTCTATCTCTTCGCTCACCATGGACTTGCCCTTGACCGCCAGGATGCCGCCATGAGACTGAATGATGTCGGCGAAGAGGGCGTTGGCCTGCTCGGCGTTTTCTGCCCAGTGCACCCGGATGCCGTTGGCGATGCAATTGGCTTCCAGTTGTTCCAGCAACGTCGGTAGTTTACTCAGACAGCGCTGCCGGATGGCTTCGGCCCGGTCGCGGATGGCGCTCTCTTCATCCGGGTCGGCGAAGGCAGTCTGGCGTTTGTCGCGCAGATAGTCCATGGCGCCACGGAAGTTGGCTCGCAGCTCGGGGTTGGCCAGAGCCTCCTCGGCCTGGGGATGAAACAGCTGGGGTTTATTGTGCATTATGTCCCTCCAGTCGGCTTAGCAGAAAGGTCGCCAGATGTGTTCCCTGCAGTTCTTTTCCCTGAAATTCCAGAGCCCCGTTGATGTTGAGCAGGCAACCCCAATCGGCACTGATTAGCTGCTCGGCTCGGGTGTCGTGCAGATGCCGGGTCTTGTCTTGCACCATGGCTTCGCTGATCGCCGGGTGGCGTACCGAAAAGGTGCCGCCGAAACCGCAACATTCGCTTTCGTAGGCCTGTTCGCGCAGTTCTACTCGCTCCAGTTGGCTCAGCAGGTGGCGGGAAGTGGTGTGTACCTTCATTTCCCGGCGGGCGGCGCAGGAAGTGTGCAGCACCACCGAGGTGGATGGTCCCTGATCCTTCAGCTGTATGCGGCATACCTGCACCAGAAACTCGGTGAGTTCGAATACCCGCTCACAAAATCGATTCACTGCCGCCTCTTGCTCGCTGCCGGCGAACAACCTGCGGTAATGATGGTGCATCATGCCGCCGCAGGATCCGGACAGCACTATCACTGGCCAGGGCTCGGGGAAAAGTTCCATCTGGCTCAGAGCTGTAGTTTTGGCATCCTCTTCGTAGCCGGATGAATAGGCTGGTTGACCACAGCAGGTTTGCTTGGGCACGTAGATGACCTCGACACCGGCCAGTTCCAGCAGGCGGATGGCATCCAGCCCGCTCTGGGGGGAGAACATGTCCACCAGGCAGGTGGCGTAGACATACACCTTTTCTGGTTTGGCCGGGTAGATACGAATAGTGGACGACATAAGGTAATTCCTTCAAATAACATTGTTTTAGCTGTTGCCTGCCGGTCTGGTACCGACCGGCAGGCAACGCAACTCAAGACAATTTCAGCAGGGGATCCGAAATACCCAGTCCATAGATGGCAATCATGCCGATGACGCCGATGGCCACCAGATAGTAGAGGGTTGGCAGGGCGGTCTTGCGCAAGGTGGCTCCTTCCTGTCCGAGCAGGCCGACGGTAGCCGAGGCCGCGACCACGTTGTGGATGGCTATCATGTTGCCGGCGGCGGCACCCACTGCCTGCAGTGCCACCACCATGGCGGTGGATACATTCAGCGTGTGAGCGACCTCGAACTGGAACTGGGAGAACATCATGTTGGACACGGTATTGGAACCGGCGATAAAAGCCCCCAGGGCACCGATGGCACCGCTGATGGCTGGGAAGAAATCGCCGACCAGGTCGGCGGCAACCTTGGCAGCCATGACCGGCATGCTGGCAATGTCGGCCTCGTTGACGCCGGAGTTAATGAATATGCGTACCATGGGCACGGTAAACATCAGTACGAATCCGGCACCGAGCAGGGTTCGGGAAGACTCGGCGACTGCCGGAACGAAGGCGGAAAGCGAGCGGGTCTGGCTCAGTACCGCCACCAGGGAAACGAACACCAGAATGCCACCGGGCAGGTACAGAGGCTGGATGCTGGCGCTGATACCTGCTTCGCCCAGAATATTGCCGAAGGCGATGTTCCAGCTGCTGAGCAGGCCCTTGAAGCTATCACTGGTGCGGCTCAGTACCAGCAGCACTGGTAGCAGCAGGTAAGGGAACCAGGCCAGACCCAGGCTGATAGGATGCTGTTTCAGATCTTCCTTGTGAATGGCGATCGAGCCCAGCCATTCAGCCGGCCAGCTTTTCTCTTCCGGGAACTCGAAGGTGCTCTTGGGCACCAGGAAGTTTTTACGTGTTGCGGTCACGACAATAGCCAGGCCGACCAGACCGCCGACCATGGAAGGAAACTCCGGGCCGAGCAGAATGCCGGTAAGGGCGTAAGGCATGGTAAAGGCCAGACCGGCGAAGATGGCGAACGGCAGTATGTCGAGGCCTTCTTTCCAGCTTTTGTTTCTGCCGAAGAAGCGAGTCAGCATCATGCACATGAACAGAGGCATCAGGATGCCGATGATGGTGTGGGTGACCGCCACGTTGTTGGTCACGGTTTGCAGATAGGCTTCCCAGTCGGAGCCGGCGGCGGTCAGGGTGTTGTTGATGGCAGCATTATCCAGGCCGGTGGTTACGCCGACGATGATGGGGGTACCCACGGCACCGAACGACACCGGTGTGCTCTGGATCATCATGCCCATCAGTACCGCCGCCAGAGCCGGGAAGCCCAGCGCTACCATCAGCGGCGCGGCCACGGCGGCGGCGGTGCCAAAGCCGGAGGCGCCCTCGATGAAACAGCCGAAGCACCAGGCGACGATGATGGCCTGAATGCGGCGATCCGGCGAGATGGCGGTGAAACCGTTGCGAATGGTGGTAATGGCACCGGTATGCTTCAGGGTATTCAGCAACAGGATGGCGCCGAAGATGATCCATAGCAACGAGATGGAAATCACCAGACCCTGCAGGCTGGAGGCGATCACCCGGGTGGTACTCATGTTCCATGCCAGCAGGGCGATGAGCACTGTCAATATAAATGCCAGGGGCATGGCGCGTCTGGCTGGCCACTGCAGGCCGACCAACAGGATGGCGGCAAGCACTATGGGCGAAAATGCCAGCAGTGCCAGTAGGGAATCATTCAGCATGGCGGTTCCTTCCTTGGTTATGTCTTCGTTATCATCACTGGCGTACTCTTGCTTTAGGGTAGGATGATGAGCCCGGTGTTAATGGGGTGTAACCATATTCCCTTGTTCTTTGTGGATATATAGATTTAATGAAACTGATTACTTCCAAAAGTGGATGAATGATGCCGAAAACCGACGATCTCGTTCTGTTTGCTCAGGTGATTGAATTAGGCTCCTTCAGCAAGGCTGCCGATGCCAATGGCCTGACCAATTCTGTGGTGAGTAAGCGTATCGCCCGGCTGGAAAAGGAGCTGGGCAGCACCTTGATCCACCGCACCACACGGCGTTTGACGCTGAGCGAGGCGGGACAGGTGTTGTACCAGCACGCCCGTCTGGTGGCACAGGCCGCTCAGGAAGCGTTTGACGCTGTGACCGGCTATAGCCAGTCGTTGCAGGGGCATATCCGGATGTCGGTCCCCACCATTTCCGGTGAGTTGTTGTTGGCGGAGGCAGTCGCCGAATTTTGTGAACTGCATCCGGCTATTTCGGTGGATATGTCGCTGGATAATCGTTTCGTAGACCTGATTGGAGAGGGGTATGATTTGGTGATTCGTACCGGGCACCTGGACGACTCCAACCTGATTGCGCGTCATATTTTGGATTCAAATTGGACCATCTGTGCCGCTCCTGCGTATATTAGTCGCCGCGGCAAGCCCCGGGTGCCGGAGGATCTGTTGCAGCATAGCTGTCTTATCTACAGTTATCAGGAGAGCGGGGCCCGTGACTGGCTGTTCAACCGGCATGGCGAAATTTATCCGCTACGGGTGAGCGGCAACTTTTCCACCGATAACGCCGCCGCCCTGCGTAAGGCGGCCCTGGCTGGCCATGGCCTGGCTTATATGCCCCGTTGTCTGGTCTATCCGGATCTGCAGGCGGGGCGTCTGGTTGAGCTGTTACCCCGGCAGGTTGGCAAGATACTGGGTATTTATGCCGTCTATCCCTACAGTCGCCAGCCGCCGCGCAAAATAAAGCTGTTGATTGAGCATATCCGTTCCCGTTACATGGATATCAAGCATTACTTTTAACGAGAACTTTTAACGAGAGCTACCCATGATTAAAACCGCCATTATTGGCTACGGCCAGTCCGCCAGCATTTTCCATCTTCCTTTTATCGATAGTCTGTCGGAGTTCGAGCTGGTGGCCATCAGTACCTCCAAGCCGGAAAAGGCGGCGCAAGAGTGGCCCGAGGTGAAGGTCTATACCGACGTGGATCAGATGCTGGCCGAATCCGGCGCCCGGCTGGTGGTGATCACCGCGCCCAACGAGGTGCACTACGAGCTGGGTCTCAAGGCGCTGAACCTGGGACTGCACGTGGTGATGGAAAACCCCTGCGTTACCCAGCTGCATCAGGGCGCCGAGCTGATGCGACTGGCCGACACCAATAAACTGTGCCTGATCCCCTTTCATAATCGCCGCTGGGACAGCGACTTTCTGACGCTGAGCAAGCTGCTGGCCGAAGAGACCCTGGGACCCATTCACGGTTTCGAGTCCCACTTCGACCGTTTCCGGCCGCGGGTACGGGCAGAGAAACCCGGCGAGGGTGCCGGCGTCTGGTTCGATCTGGGCGGGCACATGGTGGATCAGGCACTGGTGCTGTTCGGCAAGCCCTTGTCGGTGACCGCGCGTTGCTTGTCGATGCGACCCGGCTCCGAGGTAACCGATTATTTTCATGTGCAGCTGCATTACAGTGACAAAGAAGTCTTGCTGCATTCCAGCCCCTATCACCCCGGGCCGACGTTACGCTTCAAACTTCAGGGAGAGCGGGGCTGCTATATCAAACGCGGTTTCGATCCGCAGGAAGAGCGGCTGCAGAACGGCATAGTGCCGGACTCGCCGTATCTGGCCAAAGAAGCCGAAGCGGATTACGGCGTTTTTTATTCCGACGAGGAGCCGGAGGTGATCGAGTCGGAAATCGGAGGCTATCGCTATTTCTACCAGGCCACGGCCAAGGCAATTCGTGGCGAAGGGCCCTTGCCGGTGACTATGCAGGATGCATTGGATGGGCTCAATATCATCAACCTGGCGGAAAAAAGCTCGACGGAGGGATGCACGCTGTCATTGACTGCTACCAGTTTCAGGTAGGCTCGACAGAGATAAAAACGGCGACCCCAGGGTCGCCGTTTTGGTTGCTGCAGGGGACTGGCTTATTGACTGAGCAGGATGTAAGCGATGATCAGGCCAGCGATAAACAGGGTTTCCAGTATCACCAGTAGCACCGGCTTCCAGCCTACCGAGAGAATGTCCTTAAGCTGGGTACGTACGCCCAGGGCGGCGATGGCGGTCAGCAGCAACCAGGAGGAACTGCCGGCCAGCGGCTGGCTGACGGCGGTCGGGATCCAGCCCAGGCTGTTGAGGATGAACAGGGCCACAAAGCCGAGCAGGAAGCCTGGAATTGCGACACCTTTACCGCTGCTCTTTTCACCGCGTTGCCGGGCCGCTCGTTGGATCAGAATACCGATAGTCATGACGATGGGTACCAGCATGGCCACACGCAGCAGTTTGACAAAGGTACTCAGGTCACCCACTTCGCTCGACATGCTGTAGCCGGCACCCACCACCTGAGCCACGTCGTGAATGGTAGCCCCGATAAATAGCCCTGCTTCCTGCGGAGTCAGATTCAGACTGGTACTGATCATCGGATAGAAGATCATGGCCAAGGTGCTGAGGGTGGTGACACTGATCACGGTGAACAGTGTATTGCGCTTGGTCTCTTCATTTTGATCAAGCACGCTGCTGATAGCCATGGCGGCCGATGCACCACAAATAGCGACCGAGCCGCCGGTGAGGGTGCCGAATGAAGAAGAGAATCCCAGCATGCGGGCCATGACCACGCCAAAGCCGATGGTCAGCACCACTGATGAACACACCATCAGTAGCGGTGACCAACCCAGGGTGAGCACATCGCTGAAGGTGATGCGCAGCCCCAGCATGGCAACCCCGATGCGAAGCACAGTCTTGGCAGAAAACTCCAGCCCCGGCAGGCAGACGGACTCCTGACTCAAAAAGTTGAATGCCAGCCCGAGCAGCAGTGCCATCAGCATGGCGGGGGCCCCGTATTGCTGCGACAGGAAGCTGGCGGCGATACCTATGGTGACCGCCACACAGACGCCGGGAAAGTAGCGTTTTCTCGTATTTTCGATTTGTTGCAACATGCCCATTACCTGATTGTTGGTTCCTGCAGCCATGAGTGCCGTCCTTGCTGGTTAGTCTGTATTGAGGCCAGCTTAATGAAGCCTATGATAGATTTTCATGGTAAGAGGCGAGCCCGGGAGTATCTAATGCCTTTTTATAGCGGACCTGTTACTTTTCTGCATACAATACCGCATCAATGTATTAACGAGCTGAATAATGGAAAGTAAATGGCTGCATGATTTCGTGGCGCTGGCCGAGCAGGGTAACTTCTCCAAGGCGGCGGACGCGCGTTTCGTGACACAGCCGGCGTTCAGCCGACGAATTCGTTCGCTGGAAAACTGGCTGGGCGTACCGCTGGTATGTCGGGAGCGCTACCCCATGACGCTGACCGAGGCAGGAGAAAGCTTTCTGGAACAGGCTCGGCTGCTATTGTCGCAGATTTATGGCATACGTGGCCAGCTGCGCCAGAGTCTGCATGAACACAGCAGCCTGAACTTTGTGGTACAACCTTCGCTGGCGGTCACCTTTTTTCCCGGCTGGATCCATCAATTGCGGCCTCATCTGGGGGACAGCCTGATCCGGCTGAATACGGGTCACTATCACGATGCCATCGAGCAGTTCATGTCCGGCTCGGCCGACTTTCTGCTGTGTTTTTCCTGCGACGATGTGAACCCGATGCTGAATCGCCCCGAGGTGGAGCGGCGGGTGGTGGGTCAGGATCGGCTGGTGCTGGTCTCGGCGGTCGACGCCGCAGGTCATCCGCTGCATGCGCTGTCTGCCGAAGCGCCGCTGCGATTACTGTTGTATCCACCAACGTCTTTTCTGGGTGAGCTTATCCAGCAAAAATGTCTGCCGGCATTGAGTGAGCAGCCTTGTCTTCCGGTATGCGAAAATGCCCTGGGTGAGGGGCTGAAGGCGCTGGCACTACAGGGGGATGGGGCCAGTATTTTGCCGGCGAGCCTGGTCAGAGAAGAGCTGAATCAGGGGCGACTGGTGGAGTTGCCGTTGTCGGCATGGGTAAAACTGGATATAGAACTGTTCTGCCGGCCACCCTTTCGTTCCGAGCAGGTGGCGCTGTGCTGGCAACAGATCAGCCAAGCGGTTACCTAGCTGATAGGCATCACCCGGTCAGCAGAAACCGACCGGGTGGTGGTCCTCAATAAACGCCAATGGGCGCTTACTCGGCGCCGTGCCGACGCTGCAGCGCCAAGCCCTGCAGGAAGTTGCGCAGGAACTGATCGCCACAGGGTTGATAATGCTTGTGGCCGGGCTTGCGGAACAGCGAGGTCAACTCGGGTTTTCTGACCTCAAAACCGGCCAGGGTCAGCAGGCCGAGAATGTCTTCTTCCTTCAATTCCAGTGCCACGCGCAGCTTCTTGAACACCTGGTTGTTGATGGGTTCGGCCTGTTCCGGACGCGGTGCCGGGCCACCTTCGCGCGGGCCGCGATTTTTCAGGATAAGACCGTCCAAAAAGCCCAGAATCTGCTCATTGCTGCAGCTGTGGTAGTTGGCATCTTCTTCCTTGGCCAGCAGGGCCAGAAATTGTGCTTCGTCGATGGTCACGTCACCCAGACCGAACAGCGCTATGGCTTGTTGATCGGGCAGGTCGAGGGCATAACGGACGCGGCGCAGAATATCGTTATTGGTCATTGCCGTCTTGCTCCCCTGGTTTCATTTCCGCTTTTTTGACGCGAATTTTCTGGCCGTCCACTTCCATGCCGTTCAGGCTCTTGATGGCGGCCTTGGCTTGAGCCGGGTTGGGCATGAAGGCGAAGCCGAAGCCCTTGGAATTTTTGGTGCTGGGGTCCATGACCAGATGGAAGTAATGCACCAGGCCGTAAGGTGCCAGCAGGGCCAGTACCTTGTCTTCTGTGGTGAGTCGGGACAGGCCCCGGATCATGATTTTCATGGTATCTCCAGTATGACGCCGGTGCGCAATACAAGGGTGCGATGGCAAAATAAGCGCGGCTGTGATGGCGCAAAAGGGCGGCGAGTGTAACAGGTTAGCCGACCTGCGTCTGCCCCGTCACTGGTTGCAATATAGCTTACCGGGCAGACAATTTCGCCTCTGGTTCTATCAGGCCGGATATGTTGGTGCTAATCAAATCCTGCATGGAGGACAAAGCTATCAGCTGGGTCCATATGCATATCAAGGAGAGAGTTATGCCGGTTACGATTGATAAGGTGGTAGCCTTTTCTCACCACCCCCTGGCACCCACCGCCAGCGAACCGCCCCCCGAACGACGCTTCGAAGGTACACCCAAGCAGGGGACAGCTAATTACTTTACCGACAGCACCAGGCAGCTGGATGCGGGCTTCTGGGAGAGTGAACCGGGAAAGTGGCATGCGGTGAGTGAGCGCAACGAGTTCTGCTATATCCTGGAGGGTCATGTGCGTATCGCCGACGAGCAGGGCAACAGCAAGGATTTCCGCAAGGGGGACGCTTTTATGATCCCCTATGGTTTCAAGGGGACCTGGCAGATACTGGAATTCACTAAAAAATACTATGTGATCTTCGTACCTGAATCCCGGTGAGGCGATGATTCATTACCGATAACAAGGTCGGCAAAGGGCCAGCCGCTGGAGTAGCGGCTGGCCCTTTTTGTTATACCACCGGTTTGTCGGGATCTGACAGGGAACGGCTCGCGATGGGCCGTTCCTGCGTTATCAGTTTTCCAGGCTGCGGATGCGCTGGCGCAGTACCGAGAAGTCGAACGGCTGGCGGCTGGGCACCAGCATCAGCAGACCGGACACCAGCACCGGCACCAGGGTGGCCAGCAGGAAGGACTCCAGCAGATACTTGATTTCTGCGCCCGGCGCCGGGAACAGCCAGAAACCGGCGGCCAGGCCGGCAGCGGTGCTGATCACGGCGTTATAGCTCTGATAACGGGCGTTGTAGAAGCCGAAGAACACCGGGAAGGCGGCAGCGCAGCACAACAGATCGGCCAGCAGGAACAGATAGAGCACGCTGAAACCCTGGGAGGCGACGTACAAGATCGGAAGGGATACCAGGCAGATCAGCCAGCGCGACAGCCCCAGCAGCTTGTGGGCACTGATGTTCGGCAGCAGGCGACGCAGGTCCACCACTATCATGCTGGAAATACCGCTGATGGTGGAGTCGGCGCTGCTCATGATCAGCGCCAGCCCGAAGGGCAGCAGACCGATGGCAAACCACAGCGGCATATTCGGCATCAGCACGCTGAACAGGGCCACAGAGCCATCGCCGGGCAGACCCAGTCCCACGAACACCAGCCCGAACATGCCCATGATGAAGATGATGGGGAAGCTGAGCACGCCGCTCAGAATGAAGCTGTTGCGGATCACCTTGTTGTCTCTGGCGGCAAACACCCGCTGCCAGGTGCCCTGATAGAAGAGACCGGTCAGCACCACGGCAATGAAAAAGGTCAGGCCGGATTTAAGGCCCGTGGTATCGAGCGGATTCAGCAAGTGGGGGGCTTTTTCCTTCAGCCCGGCCATGGCCGGAGCCAGACCGCCGGCGGCCTGCCAGCCGAACATGATCAGCAGCAGCAGAAACGGCAGTATCACCAGCATCTGCACCCGGTCGGTGAAGATGGTGACCCGCAGCCCGCCATAGAGGGTGTAGAGCAGGGTGGCGCCCATCACTATGGTAGCGGTGACCCACAGCGGTACCGGAGCCAGCAGCGCGACCATCTGGGCGATGGCGGTGAGGCCGGCTGTGATCGAGATAAACAGGTAGAACATCATGATAACCAGCACAAAACCGTACATGCTGCGACCATAACGGCCGAGCACGAACTCGGTGAGGGTGTGACCTTCGGGCATCAGTTCACGGATGCGGCTGCCCAGCGGGATCATGATAAGCCGGGGCACCAGCACCCCCAGCGCATAGCCGGTAATGGCGCCGATACCGCCCCAGGTGGCGGCCTGAGCCGGACCAAACAGTATCCAGGTGCCCATGGTGGTGGCCAGTAGGGTCAGCATGGTGGCGCTGCTGCTCTGGCTGTTGCGGGCCACAATGAAGTCTTCCAGCTTGTCTTGCTGGCGGCGGGCATAAAGCAGGCCGGGAATGGCAAAGACGGCGGCAAATAAACAGAGCCACAAAACCGTGGCGGTGGTGTCCAGCATGATGTTCTCCCTTTGCCCGTAACAGGCAAGCATGACGGTGATAGCCATTCATTGGCTACATGGCGCCGGGCAACGGCGGGCAGAACAGGAGGGAGAGTGAGAGTCAGTCATTTCCTTCCCTTCGCCGGCATTACCCGGATCAGGTTCGAAGGGTTACCGCGGTCTTTTGCGGAATCTCAGCCAGGTCGGGTGTATCGCGCGCTAAGCGGATATACCCAGGCTCCCCCAGGAATTGCGTCAGAGAGTAAGAAGAATGGTGACCATTGTCAATCATGGGACCCGAACGGAAATTATTCAGATTCGTGACATGGCACACCTTTAGCTCGGGCATAAAAAAACGCGGTTCAGGGCCGCGTTTTTACTTCATTTCACTTCGGTAGAGAGGTTTATTTTACCGCCCAGTCGATGGACTCACCGGCGCGGATCGGCACCAGCTTGTCGCCACCCAGCGTCAGGACTTCGCCGACGACCCAGCTTTCCTTCACCAGGGTGATGGTGTCTTCATTACGTGGCAGGCCGTAAAAATCCGGGCCGTTGAGGCTGGTAAAGGCTTCCAGCTTGTCCAGCGCACCGGCTTCCTCGAAGGCTTCTGCATACAGCTCTACTGCGGCGTGCGAGGTGTAGGCGCCGGCACAGCCGCAGGCGGCTTCCTTGCGGTGCTGAAAATGAGGGGCCGAATCGGTGCCCATGAAAAACTTCTTGCTGCCACTGGTGGCCGCACGCACCAGTGCCTGCTGGTGGGTGTTGCGCTTGAGAATGGGCAGACAGTAATAGTGCGGACGAATGCCGCCCACCAGCATGTGGTTGCGGTTGAACAGCAGGTGATGGGCGGTCACGGTGGCCGCCACGTTGTCACCGGCCTGCTCCACGAATTTGACCGCGTGCTCTGTGGTGATGTGCTCCAGCACGATTTTCAGGTTCGGGAAGTCGCGCACCACATCCGGCAGCACGGTTTCGAGGAAGACTTTTTCACGGTCGAATATATCGATACGCGAGTCGGTCACTTCACCGTGCACCAGCAGCAGGGTGCCGGTTTCCTGCATGACTTCCAGCACCGGGTAGATGTTTTTCACATCGGTCACGCCGGAGTCTGAGTTGGTGGTGGCGCCGGCCGGGTAGAGCTTGCAGGCCACAATTTTGCCGGTGGCTTTAGCCTTGCGGATTTCCTGCGGGTCTGTTTTATCGGTCAGGTAGAGGCTCATCAGCGGCTCGAATTGGCTGCCTTGTGGGCGTACCGCCAGAATGCGGTCGCGGTAGGCCAGCGCCATCTCGGTGGTGGTGGCCGGTGGTAGCAGGTTGGGCATGATGAGGGCGCGACCCAGATAACGGCTGGCATCGCGAACCGTGTCTTTGAGTTGTTCGCCATCGCGCAGGTGCAGGTGCCAGTCGTCGGGGCGGGTGATGGTCAGTGTGGTCGTAGTTGCGGTCGTAGTTGCGGTCGTAGTTGCGGTCATAGTCGGCTCGGCGTGTTATCCATTACATCAAGAGCTTCATTATCCACTTAGCGGCGGCTTTCACCAAATCCAAGACAGCTTTCAGTCGAAAGCCTATCTCTTGGTCATAAACAGGTCTGCTGTATAAAGAGGCAACAGGGCTGCCTCCTCCGACCCGCTTCGAGCACATCCCTGTGACGCTCAGCAAATGCCATCCGACCGCCAGGGACGGCGGGAGTGCCAGCATTGCAGGAGCTTTTGTTGGCCCTGGCATTTGACGGTCGGCTGAGGCAATCCCTGCAGCCTCTTCTTGACGCCCGATTTAGTTGTGGGCATCACAAGCAGGCGACGCCGGAGCTGCAAGGAGGACAAAGGGATCTGCTCAGCCGACCTTCCGTTTCAGGGATGAAACGGAGAGCGTACATGGATGTATTCATAGCGAGTCGGCGGAGCTGACCCTTTGGCCGATGTGCAAACATCGAGCTAAAAACCAAGCTATTCACCTACTCTGAATTTGTGACCAAGAGACAGACTTCCAGCTCCCCGCTGGGGGAAGGCTTACGGCTTACAGCTTTGTAAAGGGTATGTTATGGTCTGGGCGTGACACGGGGTGTCTTGCGGCCAGTGGCCGGCAGGGCTGAGATAACACCCGTTGAACCTGATCCAGTTCATACTGGCGAAGGGATGTCTGCCTTTCGGCCCAGGGCCCCGCAGCCTCATCATGCCTTCGCCTCTTACAATAAAGAGGTAGCGATGCACACTTCCATCAATCTGAACGAACAACTGGTGCTGGTCACCGGTGGCGGCCGCGGTCTGGGCGAACACCTGGTACGGGCCTTTCTGCGTGAAGGCGCCAATGTGGTGATCAACTACCTGAACAGCGCCGAGGCCGCCGAAAAGCTGGCGGCAGAAGCCCCCGGCCGCGCACTGGCGCTGCAGGCTGACGTGACCGATGCCGCCGCGGTACAGGCGATGTTCGCCCACGCCCGGGAGCATTTTGGCAGCCCGATCACCACTGTTATCAACAACGCCCTGCCGGCCTTTTCCTTCAACGGTGATGCCCGGCCTAATGCGGATCAGCTGCGTTGGGAAGATCTCAACCAGCAGCTGGAAGGTGTGGTCAAGGGTGCGCTCAATACCATCCAGGCGGCGCTGCCCGGCATGCGCGAGGCGGGCTTCGGCCGCATCGTAAACGTGGGCACCAACCTGTTCCAGAATCCGGTGGTGCCCTATCACGATTACACCGCGGCCAAGGCGGCGCTGCTGTCGCTGACCCGCACCCTGTCGCAGGATCTGGGCCCAGACGGCATTACCGTCAACATGGTGTCCGGCGGCCTGCTGCGCACCACCGATGCCTCGGCGGCCACCCCCGAGGCGGTGTTTGACTATATCGCCGCCAACACGCCGCTGCGGCGGGTGACCACGCCGGCAGAGTTTGCCGACGCCACCCTGTTCTTCGCCTCGCTCTGGTCACGCTCGGTCACCGGCCAGAATCTGGTGGTGGATGGCGGCCTGGTGAAAAACTGATGGCGGCTGAACAAAGCATGATGCATCTCAACCTGTTTCTGTTCGGTTGCGGTCATCACAAGGGCGCCTGGCGGCACCCGAATTCATCGGTAGAGCAACTGGGCGATATCCGTTACTACGAGCGGCTGGCGCAGACCGCCGAACGGGGCAAGCTGGATGCGGTCTTTTTTGCCGACGGTCAGTCGGCGGGCAATGTGTCCGACGGTAGCCCCTGGTTTCTGGAGCCGCTGACCGCCATGGCGGCCATGAGCCGGGCCACGGACCGCATCGGGCTTATCAGCACAGTGTCCAGCACCTTCTATACCCCCTTTCATGCGGCCCGGCTGGTGGCTTCTCTGGATCATATTTCCGGCGGGCGTGTCGGCTGGAACGTGGTGACCTCTATGTTCGATGTGGAGGCGCGTAACCACGGCTATGAGGCCATGCCGAAGCATACGGATCGTTACCGCCGCGCCGATGAATTTGTGGATGCGGTACTCAAGCTGTGGGACTCCTGGCAGGCGGACGCGCTGACCTTCGACCGGCAGGGCCACTATGCGGATCCGGACAAGGTGCAGCCCATCAACCATGACGGTGAATTCTTCCTGGTGGACGGGCCGCTCAACGTGCCGCGTCCGCCCCAGGGTCATCCGGTACTGTTTCAGGCCGGTGCTTCGGAGCAGGGCCGAGAGCTGGCCGCACGGCGGGCCGAAGCCATCTATGCGGTGGCCTACGATCTGCCGGCGGCCCAGGACTACTACCGGGACATCAAGCGGCGGGTGCAGGAAGCGGGCAGAACGACCTCTGTGCCTATCATGCCGGGGCTGGTCACTTATGTAGCTTCGACCGAAGATGAAGCTCGCGCCAAGCAGCGGGAACTGGACGAACTGCTGCCGGTAGCAGCTTCGTTGCGCCAGCTCGGTCAGTATACCGAGCAGGACTGCATGAACTGGGAGCTGGACGAGCCGGTGCCGGGACTGCCGTCTCTGGATGCCTTTAACGGGCCCAAGGGCCGTTACAGCACCATATTGCGGATTATCGAAACCGAGCAGCCTACGGTACGCCAGTTGCTGGGGCGGCTGGCGGCCGGTGGCGGTCACTGCACCATGGTCGGCACGCCGGAGCAGATTGCCGACAAAATGGAACGCTGGTTTCGTAACGAAGGCGCCGACGGTTTCAACCTGATGCCTCCCTCGCTGCCCGCCGGCATCGAGGACTTTGTCGATCAGGTGGTACCGGAGCTGCAGCGCCGCGGCCTGTTCCGCACCGAATATCGGGGCACCACACTGCGCGATCATCTGGGGCTGGCCCGGCCCGAATCCTGAACCGAGTAACTTCAGTTTTTGGCCGAGGGCTACACCTCGGCCAAAGGGCCCGCTCCGCCGACACGCTTCAAGCACGTCCCTGTGACGCTCAACACATGACATCTGACCGCCAGGGACGGCGGGAATGCCGAAATAGCAGGAGCATTTTTCGGCCTTGTCATGTGATGGTCGGCGGAGCAGATCCCCTTGTCCTCCTTGATGCTCCGGCGTGGCCTGCGGTGTCATCTTGCTGACCTATCGGCTACCCTGATAAACACGTTTCTGTAACGGATAAGGAGTCGATATGCGTATTCTGATGGTACTGACCTCTCACGACCAGCTGGGGGATACCGGCGAGAAAACCGGTTTCTGGCTGGAGGAGTTTGCCGCTCCTTATTATGTGTTCAAGGATGCCGGGGCCACCATCACCCTGGCTTCACCCAAGGGTGGCCAGCCGCCGCTGGACCCGAAAAGTGACGCGCCGGATGCCCAGACCGAGGCCACCGAGCGTTTTCGGGCCGACTCGGCGGCGCAGGCGGAGCTGGCCAGCACGCACAAGCTGGCGGAGATGTCGGCGAGTAAGTTTGATGCGGTGTTCTATCCCGGCGGCCATGGCCCGCTGTGGGATCTGGCGGAAGATACCGACTCCATCGCGCTGATCGAGGCCTTTGCCGCTGCCAGCAAACCGGTGGCGGCCGTGTGCCATGCCCCGGCGGTGTTGCGCCATGTCAGATCTGGCACCGGCAAGCCCCTGGTGGACGGCAAGCGGGTGACCGGCTTTACCAACAGCGAAGAAGCCGCGGTGCAGCTGACCGACATAGTGCCTTTTTTTGTGGAGGATATGCTCCGGAAAAACGGCGGCGATTATCGCAAGGCCGATGACTGGCAGCCCTATGTGGAAACCGATGGTTTGCTGGTGACCGGCCAGAACCCGGCTTCTTCCGAGCCGGCGGCCGAGGCCCTGCTGGCGCTGTTGAAGCATTAAGTTGAAACACTAACGTCTCAATTCGGCGGCGAAAGCCGCCGTTCCAGCCGCTGAAACACGGCATCGATAATGATGGCCACCAGCGCCACCATGATGCCGCCTTGCAGCACAAAGGCCATGTTGTCGGTCAGCAGACCGGCGATAATCACCTCCCCGAACCCCTTGGCCGCGACCGTCGATCCTATGGTGGCGGTGCCTATGCTGATCACCAGAGAAATACGGATGCCGGCGATGATCATCGGCAGCGCCAGCGGCAATTCTACCGACCACAGTTGCTGGTGCGGGCTCATGCCCATGCCGCGTGCCGCCTCGCGCACGCTGGCAGGCACCTGTTGCAGGCCGGTGACGGTATTTTCATAGATGGGCAGCATGCCGTAGAGGAACAGCGCCACCAGGGTGGGGGTTAGCCCGAAGCCCAGCGCCGGTACCGCCAGCGCCAGCACAGCTACCGGAGGAAAAGTCTGGCCCAGGTTGGCGATGGCCCGGGCCAGGGGAAGAAACTCCCGGCCAGCTGCGCGGGTCACCAGAATGCCGCCGCCCAGCGCTACCAGAGTGGCGGCGGCGATGGCGATGAATACCGCCGCCAGATGCCAGATCAGCAGGTTCAGGAAGCTGTCGCGGGGATAGATGGCCGGTGCCCGAGCATCGACCAGCGGGCGAAACAGTGGCTCCAGCCATGCCATGTTCAGGGTCATGATCAGCAACAGCAGCAGGGGGAGACCGATGCCCAGCCAGCCGCGGGCAGAGGGAAACGTCATGCTCGGGCGCCCTGTTGCAGCAGATCATGCATGGTGACCTGACCTATGTGTTTGCCGGCGGCATCCACCACCTGCAGCTGTTCCGCCCGTTCCCAGATCAGCAGCGCCATGGCGTCGCGCAGGTTGGCGTTGGCCGCGATGCTGGGTACGGAAGGCGACGGCTGCTGTTGCAGGGGCGTCATCACCTGACTCACCTGCTTGATGGCGAGCAGACGCAGGGATCTGTCCAGCCCGCCTACCAGACTCTGCACGAAGCCCTCTCGAGGGTGGCGCAGCAGGGTCTCTGGGCTGTCCAGCTGCAGCAGCTCGCCCTTGTCCATTACCGCGATCACATCGGCCATTTTTACCGCTTCTTCCAGATCGTGGGTCACCATGATAATGGTGATGCCCAGCAGCTTCTGCACCCGCAACAGTTCATCCTGCAGCAGCTCCCGGGTCAGCGGATCCAGGGCGCCGAAGGGTTCGTCCATCAGCAGCAGTTCCGGCCGGGCGGCAAGGGCCCGGGCCACGCCCACCCGTTGCTGTTCGCCGCCCGACAACTGGTGCGGGTATTTGCCGGCGAAGGTGGCGGCATCCAGCTTGAACAGGGTCAGCAACTCGGTGACCCGCGCATCTATATCCGCTTTTTTCCAGCCCAGAAGCCGGGGCACGGTGCCGATGTTCTGATGAATGGTTCGGTGCGGAAACAGCCCCACTCCCTGAATCACGTAGCCGATACGGCGCCGGAGCTGCTCCGGTGGTAGTGTGGTCACATCCTGGTTGTTGATCAGGATCTGCCCGTGGCTGGGTTCTATCAGCCGGTTGATCATGCGCAGTGTGGTGGACTTGCCGCAGCCTGAGGTACCGACCAGCATGCAGAACTGGCCGTGATCTACCCTGAACGAGATATCATTGACGGCAATCTGTGCGTCAAACTGTTTGCTGAGTGCTTTTACTTCGATCATGCTTGCCTCCTCGTTGCAGGGCTATCAGGGTGTCGATGACAATGGCGAACAGAAAGGCCAGCACCAGAGTCGGCGCCGCACCCAGAATCACCAGATCGGTGGCGGTCTGGCCCAGCCCCTGAAAGATGTAGGTGCCGAAGCCGCCGCCACCCACCAGGGCTGCCACCGCAACCAGGCCTATGTTCATGGTCACAACTACCCGCAGGCCGGTCAGGATCACCGGCATGGCCAGCGGAAACTCCACCTGCCACAGTCGCTGGCGGGCGTTCATGCCCATGCCGGTGGCGGCTTCCCGTACCCGGGCATCTACTTTGTCGAAGCCCAGCGCCGTATTACTAACGATGGGCAGCAGCGAATAGAAAAACAGCGCGATCACCGCCGGTGCGGCGCCGATGCCGCGGATACCCAGTTCGGCCAGCAGCGGGTAGCCGGTGGCCAGCAGACTGAGAGGGATCATCAGCAGGCCAAACATGGCCAGGCTGGGGATGGTCTGCAGGATATTGAGCACAGGAAAGACCATGGCCTTCAGACCGGCCGAGCGGTGACAACGCACCCCCAGCGGAATGCCGACCAGTATCGCCGGGATGATGCTGCCGAGCGACAGCTGCAGATGACGAACCGCCTGGCGCCAGAAGTCGGTCTGGTTGTGATATTCACGCAGTAGCGACAGGGAATCCCAATACCCGGCGGCCAGCAGGCTCGTCACGGCGGCCACGATCACCGCCACCAGCGCCAGCCGGGGCAGGGGACGCAATGCCAGCTTGATGGCGGCGTCGGTGATCAGCAGCGCCAGCCAGAATATCGCCAGCCAGAAGCCGGCGTTGAGGGATACCCGGGCCAGGGGGCTGGCCTCGACCAGCAGCTGGGATGCGCCGGCGCCGACGGTATACATCAGCGTCATCAGGGTCAGAAAGATCAGTAACAAACGGGTGCGTATTGCCGTTTTGAAAAGAGATAGCAGGCTGGTAAGCACTAACATCACCAGAAATGGTATCAGGGTGTTGAGGCTGGCCGAATCCAGCAGGCCGATGCTCTGGCCGGGCATGATGCGGTTGGGTTGCAGGCTGACGAAGGGCAGGGCAAACAGCGACAGCAGCAGGGCGAACCCGAGCGTGCCGCCGACCTTGTCCAGATTGGAAAACTTCAAAAAAACTCCTGACACATACTTAAAAAACCGTCGATTTATATCGCAGCACCCAGAGACAGCGGGGCCGCCTCCCTTGACACGCCATGGGACATGACACTCACAGTTTAAGCCTACTGCAAACATTCACAGGATGTTTGGTCAGGCTGAAACGGCTCGTCCCGGCGAACAAGTTCGCCCCATGGGGGCTCGGAAATGCAGTCTGACCGCCATGGAGGGCGAGAATGCCGGAACGGCAGGAGCATTTTCCGGCCCCGGCATTTTACGGTCGCTGGAGTCGTTCCCTGTTGTCTCTCACCAGCCACGGAGGTGCTGGCGGTAATGCAGACAGGCAACACCAGTGCGTAAAGGAGGACAAAGGGATCTGCTCAGCCGACCATCCGCGCCACGGATGGCGCGGCTGAGCCTCCAGGGAGGGATTCACGGCGAGTCGGCGGAGCGGGCCCTTTGGCCGATGCGTGCACGTTTAACGGTGTTACTGGCAATCTGCACGCATATTTAATCCGATAGTATTAGTCCTTCAAAAAGCCCTTGTCGGCCAGGTAGCTTCTGGCGACCGCCTGGGCGCTTTCGCCACCGATGGCGATGCGGCTGTTCAGCTGCTGCAGGGTCTTGACGTCCAGAGACTGGAAGATGGGTTCCAGAATAGTGGCGATCTCCGGGTGTGCCTGCAGGGTTTGCTCGCGCACGATGGGCGCCGGGGCGTAGACGGGCTGCACGCCCTTGTCGTCTTCCATTACCACCAGGCCGACCGAGGCGATGGCGCCGTCGGTGCCATACACCATGGCCGCATTGGTGTTGTCAGTCTGCAGAGCCGCCGCCTTGATGGTGGCCGCGGTGTTACCACCGGCCAGCACCAGCAGCTGATTGTCGGCCAGGGTGAAATCATAGGTCTTCTGGAAGGCGGGCAGTACCGCCGGGCTGGACACGAACTCGGCCGAGGCGGCCAGTTTGACCTCGCCACCCAGGCTTACATAACGGCCAAAGTCGGACATGGTATGTAACTGGTTACTATCGGCAATGTCCTGACGCAGCGCGATGGCCCAAGTGTTGTTGGCGTTGGCCGGCGTTAGCCAGACCAGCTTGTGCTGGTCGTAATCCAGTTGTTTGGCCTGATCGTAACCCTGCTGAAAACTTCTCCATACCGGGTCTTCTTCCTTGTTGTGAAAGAAGGCGGCGTTGCCGGTGTATTCCGGGTAGATGTCGATTTCGCCGGAGATAATGGCCTTGCGCACTATGGGGGTGCCGCCCAGCTGTGAACGATTCTCTACATCGAGGCCTGCATCTTCCAGCGCCAGGTAGATGACATTGCCGAGCAGGCCGCCTTCGGTATCGATTTTGGAAGACACGACTATGGAGTCGGCGGCCAGGCCCGGTTGGGCCACGGCCATGGAAAGGGTGAACAGGGCCGAAGCCAGCGACTTTTTCATGTTGTTGTTCCTTGTCTAAATAAATGAGCCTGGAAGAATGAGTCCGAAAAGCATAAGGATACTCTATGCAAAGCTTGCCCCCTGGTAAACAGCTAACCGGTATTCTCGCCTTTTGGTGGTACAGGCTTTATCGGACAAAAGGGCCCGCTCCGCCGACTCGCTGTGAATACATCCATGTACGCTCTCTGTTTCATCCCTGAAACAGAAGGTCGGCGGAGCAGATCCCTTTGCCCGATGATTCAGGTCTTGTCACCGGGTGCGTCCTTCTTGCCGCCGCGTGCTATGCGCAGGTTGAAGGGTCGCCAGATGCCGTGACTGGAGAAACAGCCCCAGCCCCAGCGTAGCCAGCTGAGCAGGGCGAAGGCCAGCCACAGCGCCCAGGCCAGCATCAGCAGCCGGTATACCAGCAGCGGCACCGACAACACCCAGGCCTGGGGCAGCGCGGCCTCGCTTCGGTCCTGATACCAGCGCAGGGTATTGGCATAGGAGTTATTGCCACTGATCTGCATGTCGGGCAGGCCCAGCAGGCCCTGTTGTATGGCGTAGAACAAATAACTCAGCGCCGCCATGGTCAGCAACACCAGACCTATTTGCACCAGGTTGAACAGCCGGCCGGCCTCCGCATGCTGCCAGCGACCGCGCAGGCCGAGGGCCAGCAGCCAGGCCACTACCATCAGCGCCATCCACAAGGGAACCTGGGTCAGCCCTATGCCCAGCAGCAGCCAGTGATGCAGGCGCAGCGGGGTGAACGTGACCCGGCTAAGGCCGACGGCCAGCAGCAGGGTGATGGTCAGCTGGCTCCAGAACAGCACCGCCGGGCCCAGGCGCGGGCCCATGGCGAACAGGATCCAGCGATCCCGGCCCAGTTCCAGTTCTATGTTGTTGTTGACGCTGGCGCTGCCCGGCTCGATCATCGGCGTATAGAGCAGCGGGCTGATGCCTTCGTTATGACGCCAGTGGATCTCCAGGGTCTGGGCGCCCGGCGTCAGAGGAAAGGTCAGGGTCTGGCCCTGCAGACGGATCGGCTGGACCTTGCCGTCGATGGTGACCGACTGCAGTTCCACATTGTCGGGCAGTTGCATGCTGTGCTGACCGCCCTGGCTACTGCGCAGTTGCAGCCGCAGGCTGGCGTCGATGGCGCGCTTGCCGGGTTGCACCTTCAACCGGGTGTTGTCGATGGTCAGGGTCTGGCCGTCGACCCCGGCGGGGCGGCTGATATCGAGCCTGATCTGCTCTCCGGGCCAGGGGCGCCATTCCGGTAGCCAGTTACCGGTCTGATCCTGATGATGGATCACCGGTATGCCGCTGCTTTCCAGATGCCAGATTGGGCTGGTATCCACTCGCCATACCTCGGTCCAGCGGCGGGTGTCGGCCGCGGTCAGGGTCAGGATCTGGGCCTTTTCCAGACGAGACTGCCAGTGCGCCTGTTGCTGGTTGGCGGCAAGTGTCAGCATGACCTTGCCGTCCTGCACGCGAACACCGTCGGTAAGTACCGACTCACCCGCCAGTAGCGGTATCTCGATCGATATCGGCTGTCCGACCGGCGATTGGCGGGTCACCAGGGTCTCGACCATCCAGTCCAGATTGAGTCGCAGTATTCTTTCTACCCGTACAAAGTCCGGCAGCACGCCGGGCTCCAGTATGTTGTGCTCCTGCGCGGTGTTCTCTGGCAGAATTCGATTCAGCTGCAGCTGGGCGCCGGGCACGTCGTTTTCATCCACTCCTTGCAAGGTCCAGCCGTTCAACTGTGCCTCCACCCGATGAGGACGAAGGCTCAGGGGCAGTTGTACGCCGCCCTGCTCGGGCAGGGGGCCGCTCAGCCTGACCCTGTGAATACCCGCCGGCAGCCGCAGATAAAGAGTACCGGTCCGATCACGCAGCAGCGCCTCGGCGACTTCCCCCTCTATCAGCACCCGGCGCGGCATCCAGTGATCGGTATCGGCCGGCAGGGGCACGGCGACCGTTTCCTGGGTGTGCACTTCCAGTTCAACCTCGAGTTGTTGCGGGCTTGCGGTCAGGCTCATGGCTGATATCTGGGCACAGTCGGGCAAACAGTCGGGCGGGGCCAGCAACCGGGTTTTCAGTTGCTCGAGCAGCCGGGCATCCGGCATCTCTGCCTGGGCCGTGCCAGGCAGGGCGAGCAACAGGGGGGCCAGTAGCAAGAGCGGCAGCCCTATCGGAATCAGGGCCGATAACAGACCCTGTTGCAGATGGAAGCCGCGGCCACGGCTGAAGCTCACGCCCGCCATGCGCAGCACCAGCAGGCTGACCAGCCCCACCCGCAGCAGGTTCAACAGCAGATTGATACCCGGCGACAACAGTACCAGCCGGATCTGCTGATCCCCTTGTACCGGGCCGTTCCAGCTCAGATCCACGCTGTTCCATTGCCAGTTCGGCAGGCCGGGGCCGGTCTGCACCCGGGCATCGGGGTCGATTTGCGTCAGCGGTTTGCTCTGGCCGGAGGTATAGGACCGCTTGTCGGCCAGCTCCCGCAACGGTGCCGTAGCCGGTAATGCCTGATCGTGGACCGCCAGTTCCCTTATCCGGTCATGGGTTTCGACTTGGGGCTCGGATTCGATGGGGAAGGCGTTATAGGCCGAGGCCCGCGCCAGCTGCGGGTACATGGCGGTACGCACCTCGGCCACCATGAAGGGGATGGCGATAAGCAGCAGCACCAGCAGGCTGAGATTGCGATAACCGATCATCCCTTGTCGCAGTCGTCCGGCGGGCAGCACCCGCAGCAGCGCCGTGGCCGCCAGCAGATGCAGCCAGACCCAGCGCGGCGAACCCATGCCGGTGGACTGGTGCCAGATCAGTATCAGGGTCAGCAAGGCAAGCAAACCCCATTGCCAGCCCCAGAGGCGATAGGCGGCGACGGCGGCTATCAGCACCAGAAACAAATCCAGCAGGGTCCAGCGCTGCAACCAGGTGTTGGGGGCGTTATCCATGCCCGAGGCCGAAAACAGCTTCCAGCCCGGCGGCAGGTGCAGCCGGGCGTGCAGGCTTTGCAGGTCGGTATCCCAGCCCACCGCCGGCAGGGTACTGATGTCCCCTTCATAGCGGCTGTCGGCACCGAGATTGAGCGCGCCCCGACGGACTTCCACGCCCAGTTTATCCGAGCCTTCCTGGCGGGTAATAAACTGGGGTGTTCCGTCGATGGAGACCCGGCCCAGCTGCAGGGCCGGTGTGGTTTCCAGCCGCCAGCCCCGGGTCATGCGGCCCTTGATGTTGTCCTGCACTGTGTAGCCGCCCCCGTCGAAGTCCAGCCACAGCTGGCGCTGCAGGTCGAGCCGATCCGGCTCGGGCTCCCGGTCTCCGCGCCGTATCACCCTGAGCTGCATCTGGTCACCCTGAGTGAGCCGGTAGGCGGGCAGGTTCTGCCAGTCTTGCGGCAGCCGGGTTTGCTGGGGATCGATGGAGACCAGATTCTCTACCTCGACCAGTCGCAGCTGATTGACGGCCTGAAATACCCAGACCTCCTGCTCCGGCCAGGGAGCGGGCACTTCGGGCAGGGCGAGGCGTGTAACCGGGGCCGGATGACGGCTGTGCAGGTTGATGCTCCAGCGACCCGGGCGTACCTGCACCCGCAAGCGACCATCGGGCTCCAGCCGGGCGGGCAGGGGGCTGTTTAGCAGCAGCGGTATCTGTTTGTCGGGCAGCACCGGGCCCAGCAGCAGTTCGCGTTGCTCCCCGGCTACCTCCAGGTTGATCAGGGTGGTGACCTGCAGGGGAATGCGGTCTTCGACCTTGCGATACACCTGCAGCGTCAGCGAATCCCCCCGAGGGGGGTTATCCTCGGCATCTGTCTTGCGCTGCCCTAACCAGAACCGGCCCTCTTTATCCAGTTCCGGCCATTTTATCAGTACACCATTGATAGTAAGTGCCAGCAAACCAGTGGTCGGATTGAGAGTCAGCGTTGTCGGCAATCGATCCCACTGCCATTGGCCTTCGACGTTATGCTTCCCGGCGGGCAGCCTGATCCGGGGTTTGCCCTTGTCGGCCGATACCGGCATCGGCTCGCCGTTCACGGTAACCTGCTGGGGCCAGTGTTTCTGGTCGCCGGGCAGCAGCACCCAGCCTTCCCGGTAGAGCTGCCATTGCTGGCTGAAGCGACCGCCGTTATCACCCAGGTTCAGCGCCAGCCGGGTAGGCCAGGCACACTGATAGGCTTCGCCCTGATTATGGATTAAGGGGCAGTGGCGCTGCTCTTCGTCGTGCAGCACCCAGTCAACCCAGGGTTGCAGCGGAGCGGGCACCTGCTCCGGGCTCAGGGCGCGGACCGTGAGCGGCAACAGAGTGAACATAAAGAGTAAAAGGGTGACAACAGGGCGCATAAGGTTCCTTCCTTGGCAGCGGCTGCAATATCGGCGTTGTTATTGGAGTGGCTATCGGATTAGCCATCTGTTGGCAACGATACTCCAGTAGATTCTCAAGCGTAGCAGGAGCCGATAAAAAATGGAGCCAAACGGCAATAGGAGCGGATTGACTGAACAGACGGAATCTTCCAGGTGATGACGGCCTGATGCTGGGGAAAGGCGGCTTTTATTTCTAAAATCAAGGTTTTCAGCTTTTTATATATTCAAAATCAGCATAAAAACAGGTCCAGATGTGTCATTTGTTGCAAAATGCTGCACTTTTGGTTTTTTTCTAGTCGGTTCTGCTATAAAGTCGCATCAACTTCAGTGTATGAGATGGATTTTCTCCCATCAAAGGATGACTATGAACCAAACACAACCCCTTCTGCTACGGGTCGCCAACAGCGGCAGCCTGGTCACTCAAATCCTGATCGGCATCATTGCCGGTACCCTGCTGGCAGTTGCATCGCCGGCCACCGCCACCTCGGTCGGCTTGTTGGGCAATCTCTTTGTGAGCGCGCTCAAGGCCGTGGCGCCGGTGTTGGTGTTCGTGCTGGTGGCCTCGTCCATCGCCAATCACAAGAAAGGCAACCAGACCAGCATCAAGCCGATCTTGTCGCTGTACCTGTTGGGTACCTTTGCCGCCGCCCTGACCGCCGTGGTAATGAGTTTTATCTTCCCCACCGAGCTGGTGCTGGTGACCAACGGTATTGAAGCCTCTCCGCCCGAGGGTATCGGTGAGGTGATGCAGACTCTGCTGTTCAAGGTAGTGGATAATCCCGTCAATGCGCTGCTGACCGGTAACTTCATCGGTGTGCTGGCCTGGGCCATCGGCCTGGGACTGGCCATGCGTCACGGCGCCGATTCCTCCAAGCACCTGTTCCGGGATATTGCCAATGGCGTGTCCGGCATCGTCAAGTTCGTGATCCGGCTGGCGCCCATCGGCATCTTCGGCCTGGTGGCCAGCACCATCGCCGACACCGGCTTCGAGGCCCTTTGGGGTTACGCCCAGCTGCTGGCTGTGCTGATCGGCTCCATGATGATCATCGCCCTGGTGATGAACCCGCTGATCGTCTATTACAAGACTCGTCGCAATCCTTATCCGCTGGTGTTCAAGTGCCTGCGCGAGAGCGGCGTGACCGCCTTCTTTACCCGCAGCTCCGCCGCCAACATTCCGGTGAACATGGACCTGTGCAAGCGGCTGGATTTGCATGAAGACACCTACTCCGTGTCCATCCCTCTGGGGGCCACCATCAACATGGGCGGCGCCGCCATCACCATTACCGTGCTGACCCTGGCTGCCGTGCACACCATGGGCATAGAAGTGGACATTGCCACTGCCCTGTTGCTGAGCGTGATCGCATCCATTTCTGCCTGTGGCGCCTCCGGCGTGGCCGGCGGCTCGCTGCTGCTGATTCCCCTGGCCTGCAGCCTGTTCGGCATCTCCAACGAGGTGGCGATGCAGGTGGTGGCAGTGGGCTTTATCATCGGCGTACTGCAAGACTCGGCAGAAACCGGCCTAAACAGCTCCACCGACGTGCTGTTTACCGCCGCCGCCTGTCAGGCGGAGCAGAACAAGGCCTGATCCCGGGCCCGGTGAACGACAAAGGCCGCGGGCGTTATGCCCGCGGCCTTTTTTATTCCCGCGTTCGGTGGACCGAGGTTAACTGCCCAGCACCACCCCCAGGCTGAGCATCGCCATGACCATCAGGGTAAGCACGCCCAACAGGGGACCGATAAACTTCAGCCAGGCGCCATAGGACACCCGTCCTATGGCCAGGCCGCCCATCACGATGCCGGAAGTGGGCATCACCAGGTTGGGCAGGCCGGAGGCAGACTGGAAGGCGGTTACCACCAGTTCGCGACCTATGCCGCTGAAATCGGCCAGTGGTGCCAGTATCGGCATCGACAGCACCGCCAGTCCGGAGGAAGAAGGCACGATCAGACTCATCACCGCTTCTATTCCGTAAATGGCATTGATAAAGGTGATTTGGTTCAGGTCCGCCAGTATTCCTTCGGCGTAGTGAAGGATGGTGTGGGTGATATTGCCGTTATCCATCACCACCACCAAACCGCGTGCAATGGCGATAATCAGTGCCACTCCCAGCAGATCCCGGGCGCCATCGATAAAGCTGCCGGTCAGCTCGGCTTCCGATAGCCGGCCCACCAGACCCACCAGTATGCTGGCGCCGATAAAGAGCGCCGAGAGCTCGGCCATCCACCAGCCGCCCGCCGACACACCCCACATCATGACACCGAAAGTCAGGGCGAAGATGGCCAGAATGATTTTGCGGGTTGGAGTCAACTCGGGGGCCTGTTGCTCTTTGCCGTGCAGAAAATGCCGTTCGTTTCCTTCCTTCTGGTGAGCGACCACGGAGAGAGACGGATCCCGTTTCACTTTTTCTGCGTAGCGCATTACGTAGAAGACGCAGGCCAGCCAGCCCAGCACCAGAATCGCCAGGCGCAGGCCAAAGCCGTCCATAAAATTGATCTCGGCGGCATTGGAGGCAATCACGGTCGCGAAGGGATTGATGGTGGAGCCCAGACAGCCGATGCCGGCACCGATCATGATGATGGCGACGCCCACTATGCTGTCGTAGCCGGCGGCGATCATCACCGGGATCAGCAGGGCATAGAAGGGAATGGTTTCCTCGGCCATGCCATAGACGGTTCCGCCCAGGGCGAACAGCCCCATCAGCAGCGGTATCATCCATTTTTCCCGGCCCTTGAGTCGGGTCATGCTGCCGTTGATGCCGGCATCGATGGCGCCGGTGCGGGTTACTACCGCCAGAAAGCCGCCGATCACCAGCACAAACAGGGCCACATCGACGGCCCGGGCCACATAGCCGTCCGGATCATAAAACCCCTGAACCGGTGCCATCAGTACCTCGACAATGCCCTGTGGGTTGGCATCAACAGCATGATAGGAACCCACCTGGGGTACCAGGCGCCCCAGGGTATCGTTCTTTTCCATCTGATACTGACCGGCGGGAATAATCCAGGTCAGCGCCGCCATCACCATGGTCAGCAGGAACAATATGGTAATGGCGGAGGGAAATTTTATTCTGGTCATTAGAATGTCCTTATTACGCATCGGCTGTGTTACCGGCGACGGGGCGGCTGGCCCCGTCGCTCGGTATCAGGCAACCAGTTCCATGATCTCCCGAACCGATTTTCCGGCCAGGCCCATTTTATCCAGGGTACGCCCGCTGCAGAAATAGTCGGTTTCGTTATAGGCGTTGTTGATATGCAGGCAGGATTCGACCAGAGCTGTTTTCACCCCGGCGAGCCGGCCGAACTCGAAGCAGGGCACCAGCAGATAGGCGGCATCTTCGGTGATATAGCGATCCTGGGCCGATTTTGGGGCGCTATTGAGTTTGCCGTGAGTTTCCGAGGTGCGGTTCAGCTCATAGACACTGTCGGCGTTCAGGCCATACAGACTGTTCATGGCTTCCAGTTCGGATTTCAGAGTCAGCCCCAGGGCCTCACCTACCGTCAGCCGTTCCTGCTCCATTACCGCAGCCGCCCGGGCAGTGGCGGTTGAGCAGCAGTCCTTGTAGTAGTTGAACTGGCCGTCGAAGTTTTCCAGCAGGCCCATGTTGAGGGTGGTCAGTAGCGGATGGCCACCGAAGTTGATGTTTTCCAGCCCGGCGGCAATCACGTTGTCCAGGGCGGTCAGCGGCAGTGGCATCAGCGGCTGCAGGCGTTTTATGGCCTCTTGCGTGCGGCTGGCGGGCAGGGCGGCGACCGGTAGCTGCTGCTTCATACCGAGGATGGCCAGCTGAGCCGGGCCGACGATGCGTGTTGCCCAAGGGATGGAGATGGCATCGACCAGAGTGACGTCCAGCGCCTGATAACCTTCTTCCTGCCTGATGCGATTAAACACCAGGGAGCCGTAGTTGCCCGGCATCAGCAGTATGGTCTGGCCATCGCGCAAGTGTGGCAGTATGGCCCTGAATAAGGGTTCCTGAGCGAAAGAGGGTACCGGTAGCACCAAGACATCGGCGAAAGCCACCGCTTCGGCCAGATCGCGACTCAGGGTATCGATGGCCTGGGTTCCGGCGAACTCCAGAGGCACGCCATTGAACTCGGCCAGCGCCTGGATACCCCCCCGCCGAGCGATGTCGTCCAACGGTTGATCGAAGCCGGGAGCGCCATACAGGCAGACCCGGGTTCCCATCAGGGAAAAATGGTAGGCGGCGGTCAGGCCGGCATTGCCGGAGCCGATCACGGAGACACGAGAGAACATGGTTTTTCCTCTGACGATTGATTGCTGATGGCGCCAGACTAGGAAAAACCGAGAGCTCAGAATAATGCACAGGCCTTCTTGAACCATGCAGAAAAGACATACTGCAGCGGGTGTCGATATGTAATTGTTTGATGATTAAGATGTTAATTTTATGATGCGTTTCGTCACCATCGGAGAGAAAGTGTGATCTGTATCACTTTGGTTCGGAGAGATCCCGCATCGGCCCCATGTTCAGTACTATGCCCATGTCTTCGGCCAGCTCGGTAAAGTGCTCGATAAAGCGCTGGGCATGGCGATTGAGCGGACGCAGGGCCGGGTAGAGAATTTCAAATTCGAATGGCAGTGAAAAGGCCAGGGGCCGCTCTATCACCTCCTTATGCTCGCTGGCAATACGGGCAGTAAAGGGGTCCGTGATGGCCATGCCCAGCCCTTCGCGTACCAGAGCTGCCGCCGTGGTGGCCAATGAGACTTCTATCTGTTCGGTCATATTCAGCTGGTAGCGCCGCAGCAGGGCATCGAACAGGCGCTGGCTGACATCTTTTTCATGACGGATCAACGGCAGTTCGGCCAGATCATCCACATCAATATGCGGTTTTTCTGCCAACGGCGAACAGGCCGGTAGCAGGCATACCGACTCGCATTTCACTCGTTGGGCTCTGACTCCGGCCAGTGGCTCATCGATAAAGGCAAAGCCGATGTCGGTGGTCTGGCTCTGCACCCTGTGTACGACTTCTTCCGAACGGTAGGTCTTCAGCGCCACTTTCATCTGCGGTGCCTGGTGCAGAAAGCGGGCCAGGGTTCGGGGCAGAAAGGCATTGGAAAGCAGTGGCATGGCGGCGATATTGAGGCGGCCGAAGCGATGGGCGCGAATGGAGGCGGCGGCCTGATCCAGCCCGGAGACGGCCTCGAAGGCTCGGGCCACCTCCAGATAAAAGGCTTCGCCATCATCACTGAGCTGCAGCCGGTTGCCTTTGCGGATAAACAGCTGAAACCCCAGTCGCTGCTCGAGCGCCGACAACAACCGGCTGACCGCCGGCTGGCTGAGATTAAGCCGCTCGGCGGCGGCGGTGACTGTCTGACATTCGACAATGGCCTTGAAAGCATTGAGCTGGGAGAGTTTCATAAGGGGTTGGCCTGTCATCCTGATTTAGCCGAATTATACCTATCGAATTAGGGTCTGTTGACCTTTCGCGGTTAAATTTTGTTCGAGAAAAACGCGTTTAGCCGAACCCGCAGAGCAGCGCTTGTGGGGTCTTGCTACTGCGTTATCGCTTATTTATGTAGAGTGACTACAGGGCATAAGCGCTGCCTTGTATCAAGACCCCACAAACTGCTGCAAAAATCATCACGAAAGGTCAACAGACCCTAAATATTTTATCTTTTTGACTGTTATATCAACCCCGGACAAAGGGCCCGCTTCGCCGACCCGCTCAGGCAAATGCCACTCACCGTTTCAGCCTTTGCCCTGTTGCTGGCAGAAGGAGATGAAGCGGCGCAGCAGGGCCGAATGGTATTTCTGTTTGTGCCAAACCAGTCGGAGCTTTCGAGACAAGTGAATATTCACATCGATGGCGGCCAGTCGGCCGGCTGCCAGCCGGTTGCTTACCGCTCGTTTCGAGATAAGGGTTAGCCCCAGGCCATGCTCGACGGCCTGCATCACGGCCTCGAGCGTATTGAATTCCAGTATGTTGCCCAGGGCGCCGAGCCGGGGGAGCAGTTCTCGGTCAAACTGCTCGCGATTGCCCGACAGGGGTTCGCGCAACACCCAATTGCAATGGTCGAGTCTGGTCAGGCCGATGTTGGACTGGCCGGCCAGCGGGTGATCCGAATGGGCGACAATCAGCATTTCGTCGTCGAGCCAGTCCTGGGTGACCAGCGCAGGATGATGGTTTTCTCCTTCTATCAGCGCCATATCCAGCTCGAAACGGGCCAGCATATCGCACAGGTTGTGGGTATTGGTGATACACACCCTGGCTTGTAGCCCGGGTTGCTGCGCCAACAGCCTGGGTAGCTGGTAATTACCGATGGTCTGGCTGGCGCCCAACAGCAGGGTGCCACTGGGCTCCCCACTTTCGTCAAACAGATGCTCTATGTCCGTGACGCGGCTCAGCACTTCTTCGGCCAGAGGCTGCAATTGCCGCCCCTGCGCATTGAGCTTCAGGCGGGGGTGAACCCGGTCGAACAGGGGATTGCCCAATCGACGTTCCAGCTCGGCCAGCGCCTGCGACAGGGCACCCTTGCTCAGGAAGAGCTCCTCGGCCGCCAGGCCCAGGTTGCCGTGCCGGGCGATGCTGGTAAACACCTGCAGTTGTTTGAGACTTATCATTTAGAAATACCAAACACTTAGTTTAAATCATTTAGATATCATGAATAGATGGGTTTTTCTATGATGAGAGTCAGTTACCAAGGAGGCCCATCATGCTGACCAGATCCCGCAATCGTTTCGCCGCTGCACCCACCCCCATGGCCGGGTTAGCATTAGGCATCGCCAGTCTTGGCTGGTGCTGGGAGAATACCGGACTCTTTTCCGGTGGCGCCCAGGCGCTGGGCGCCGCCATCGCCGCCGCGCTGCTGCTGATACTGGTGGGCAAGTTCGTATTGCATCCCCGGCTGCTGGCAGACGATCTGGCGCACCCCGTCGTGGGCAGTGTGGTGCCGACCTTTGCCATGGCGACCATGGTGGTCTCCAAGGCGGTAGGCGGTAATCTGGGTACCGGACTCTGGTTGTTTGCGGTGGCGCTGCATCTGGTGTTTCTGGTGACCTTCGTCTGGCATCGGCTCAAGGATTTTCGCCTGCATCACATGGTGCCCAGCTGGTTTGTTCCGCCGGTGGGTATCATAGTGGCGGCCGTGGCCAGCCCCGGTGGTGCCCTGACACCCCTGGCCCTGGGTCTGTTGTGGTTTGGCATGATCTGTTATGCCTTCATGCTGCCGATAATGCTGTATCGACTGATTTTCTGTGCCGAGGTGCCGGATGCCGCCAAGCCGACCATCGCCATCATGGCCGCACCGGCCAGCCTGTCTCTGGCCGGTTACCTGACGGTGACCAGCAACCCTTCACCTCTGCTGGTGGCGGTACTGCTGGGCATAGCGGTGCTGATGACGGCGCTGATTTATCTGGCCCTGACCAGGCTGCTGCGTCTGCCCTTCAGCCCGGGTTATGCGGCCTTTACCTTTCCGCTGGTGATTAGCGCCACCGCCCTGTTCAAGGTGACTGCACTCGCCGAACACTGGGGGCTGGATGGCCCGACTCAGGAACAGTTGCGCATGCTGGCCGGCGGTGAGCTGATAGTGGCCACCCTGGTGGTCGCCTATGTGGCCCTGCGTTTCGCGATGTTCTTCGGCCCCCAGCGCAAGGCCGAGCCGGGTCTGGCACAATCCTGAGGCGGCAGGCTTAAACTGCAGACTCGGTGAACGTAAAAGGCCGGTGGATGATCCCACCGGCCTTTTTGTTCTTGTCGTATTACGGAGAATGCTCAGCCGGATCTGGCAGGAGATCTCAAGGAGTTGCCCACCTGGGCAGTGGACTTGATATCGCCGGTAGGGGCCAGCAGTTGTGCCAGTTCCTCGGGCGGTACCGCCCTGGAAAACAGGAATCCCTGCAGTTCGTCGCAGCCATGAGCAGCAAGGAAACTCCGTTGGGCATCGGTTTCTACCCCTTCGGCCACCACCTTCATGTGCAGACGATGAGCCAGTTCGATAATCGCCTGGCTGAGCACAGTATCCCGGGGAATATCCTGCACAAAGGAGCGATCCAGCTTCAGCCGGCTGACCGGGAACTGCCGCAGGTAAGATAGTGAAGAATAGCCGGTACCGAAATCATCGATGGATAGCTGTACCCCCAGTTGCCGTATGCGATCGAGAAGGTGGAGCATGGATTCACTTTCCTGGATCAGCATGCTTTCGGTCAGTTCCAGCTCAAGGCTGCCGGAAGGTAACCGGGTGTCCTGCAGTATCCGGGCTATGCGTTCGCTCAGATCAGGCTGATGCAGCTGGCGTTCCGATAGGTTGACCGCGACCCTGAGCAGGGGCAGCCCTTGCTGCTGCCAGCGTTGCAGCTGGGCACAGGCGCTGCGTATTACCCATTCGCCAATGGGGATAATCAAGCCGCTGCGTTCGGCCAGCGGGATGAACTCGTCCGCCAAGAGCAATCCCCTTGTTGGATGATGCCAGCGCAGCAAGGTTTCCACCGCGACACAGCGACTGTTGGCAGCCTGCACCAGCGGCTGATAGTAGAGACTGAACTGGTTTTTCTCGAGTGCCTGGGCGAGATCGTTTTCAAGGTTCAAACGCGCGAGGGCTTTCTGGTTCAGTTTTGGCTGATAGAAGTAGAAACCGTTACGACCGTCGGCCTTGGCCTGATACATGGCGATGTCGGCATGGAGCAGCAGAGTGTCGCTGGATTGTCCGTCTTCAGGGAACTGGGCGATGCCGATACTGGCGCCGATCCGTACCTGTTGTTCATGCAACCAGAAGGGCTGGGTAAGCAGATCCAGTATACGTTTGGCGACTGACTCGGGGGCGTAGGGTACATCTTGCCGGGTTGGTGTCAGCACGATGGCAAATTCATCACCGCCCAGGCGGGCGAGGGTGTCATGGTCGCGGATACACTGTAGCAGACGCGGAGCCACCTGCTGCAGGAGCTGATCCCCGGCGGCATGGCCCAGACTGTCGTTGACCTCCTTGAACCTGTCCAGATCCAGCATCATCACCGTCACCGGCTCCTTTCTTCGCTGGGCTCGCCGGATCGCCTGCTCCAGCCGGTCTTTATATAACAGTCGGTTGGGCAGGCAGGTCAGGCTGTCGTGCTGGGCCTGATGTCTGAGTTGGGTCTCCAGCTGTTTCTGGATGGTGATATCGTGGGCCGAGATCATGGCGCCCACTTGTTCACCCAGTTGGTTATAGATGGGGCAGCCACTGACCAGCAGGAGATGAGGCGTCTGATCCGGCTCCCGGATCATGATTTCTTCCGCTTTGATCACTTCGCCGTGCAGGGCGCGGTACAGGGGAAGTTGCTGCAGAGGCAAAGGAATCACGCCGTTCGGGGGGTAGCAGGGAGCGCGATGGCTCCATTCCTCAAGGGACAGGCCAGGGGTAGCCCAGAGTAAATCTTTCTTGTGACGGTTATTGGAGAGGGTGATCTGGCCATCGATATTACAGGCTACCACCAGGTCATGGCTCTGTTCCACCACAGCTTCGGTAAATACCTTCGCCTTCAGTTGCTCGGAGGTGCGTTCCTGAACCTGCTGATGCAGGCGTTCTGTCATCTGGTTAAGGGTCGGGATCCAGCTCAACAGCCCCCATAACAGCAACAAGATACCTACGCCTTCTCCTACCAGCTTTTCCAGAAATGATTGAATTCCGGTGTTGCCAATCACCACAAATTGCGCCAGTTCGGGAAATTCGTCGGTGATATCAATCAAGGTAGAGAACAGCAACAGGAAAAAGCCCGCCAGAATTAGATTCCAGCCTTTTTGCCCTTCGTGACGTTTGTTGCCTGTACGCAGCAGAAAACGGATAATACACAACAGCATCAGCGCCTTTACCAGCTCGATGGTTACATCAAAAGTATCAACGTTCATCAATATCTCACTGGCGGCATCAAAAATAGCAATCTGCATCTATTATTTTTCCTATCACAGGGAGCAGGGAGCAGGGAGGTAGAGACGTGATAGCTTGAAGTTGATAGCGTGCGGTGGTCGCTCTATCTCGATATGTCGCGAGCAGGTATGAGATTCCCAATCCATGGGTGGTTCTCCTTAAAATGGAGCCAAGTGGGCCATCTATAACATGAACAGGCAACGGCAGGTTCAATGTTGACGGGCGCTGCTTGTATTATGAGAATAAAGTTAAGCATAGATCTAACAGATATGTATCTGTAATGGCTCTTTAATTGATCTTGATTAACCCTGCTTGTTAGATGGCCTGCCGATCAATTAACCACATGCTTCCTTCTGTCGGTGATGACACAGCGCAACATGCCACCCTAACCGCCGAAAAAGAAAAACCAGATCGGCACCGGCGCCACGGTCAGGGCGATCAGGGTGATAAAGCCGTGAAAAGGAATGAGCCTGCTCATGCCCACCACCAGGGCGATGCCGCCACCCCCGCCAATCAGGGTATTGCCCGGCAGGTTAAGAGCGACGGCGATGGTCAGGTAGCGGTGTTTTAACAGCATAGGCGCTATGCCCCTGGGGAGTTGCTCGCCGAGTAGTGCCAGCCTTTGTGGCCGGTTCAGCGGCGCAAGTTGATTGATCAGGGCGCTGGCCCGATAAAGATGCAGCCAGTTCAGCAGTCGGTAAATCCGCCCGGGGGCAAGGGTTCTGCCGATCAGAAAGCTTAGCGACAGGGCTACAAGGGTACACAGATAGACCAGAACGGCGCCCTTGCTGCCCAGCAGCATCATCAATGCCAGGCCGATTTCTATGCCGGGCATGAAGGGCACCGCCATCAGACCGATATAGAGGCAAGCCGCCGCCAGCACCATTATACCGATCAGTGCATCGTGTTGGAGCAGCAGCTGCAGATCGAGCTGCCGGGCCAGCCAGCTCCCCCCCGCATTCAGCGCGATAACAATACCGATCAACAGGGCGAACCTGAGATAGCGGATCAGTCTGGTATTTCCGGAAGGCTCATGATGCGAGTCATTCATATACCGCCTAGTGCTGAGTTCAGTCACATGCCCTATTCCTTCAGGGTGCCACTTTTTATTTTAGCAGTGTGCCCGGGCGAGCTGGTCGATCTGGGTGGCAGGGGCTGCCTGCTGCAGCCGGATGGTCCCCCCTGGTCTACTTCGGCCTTTTTTGTTTCCGGGGTGTCTTTTGTCAGTCCTTCAGCCGCTATGCGGCGGGTATTCGACCTCAGCCCCTTCGGCGGCTCGATAGCTCGAGTGGCTGGCCAATTGCTGCTGATAACGCCGAATATTGGGGTAACTCTCTATGGCGTTGTTATTGGCGAGAATATCCAGGATGAAGGACATCATGATGTCGGCGCCGGTGAGTTTGTTGGCCACCAGATAATCTCGTCCGGCCAGGCTCTGTTCCAGATGACCGATCACCTTGGCGATTTCGGTGTCGGCATAGCGGGCCAGAAAGTTGGTTTCGGCACCGTCCATATCCACGAACAGCTTCAGCAGCAGCGGCAGTATGGCCGAGCTTTCGGCGAAATGGATCCAGTACAGATAATCGGCGTAATCTTCGTGACCATGAGCCGGGGCAAGCCGCTCGGGGGCGAAGCGTGCGATCAGGTATTCGGTGATGGCACCCGACTCGGCCAGCACCTTGCCGTCGACCTCGATGACCGGGGACTTGCCGAGCGGATGTATCTTGAGCAGCTCGGGGGGAGCCAGCCGCGTTTGTTCATTGCGTTGATAGCGCTCGATGCGATAGGGCTGGCCCAGTTCTTCCAGCAGCCAGATGATGCGTTTGGATCGAGACTGATTCAGATGATGCAGTGTGATCATGTATTGCCTCTCTGTTGAACGGGGCGGCGTTAGCCGCCCCGTTTGGGGGTTAAGCCAGTTCGTCGTCGCCGACGCGCACCACCAGCTTGCCGAAGTTCTGGCCCTGGAGCAGGCCGATAAAGGCCTGTGGCGCGTTGTCCAGTTCCTCGACTATCTGTTCGCGATAGTGAATTTTTCCGTCACTCAGCCACTGGCGCATGTCCTGGGCGAACTCGTCGTAGCGATGGGCGTAATCGTCGAAGATGATAAAGCCCTTCACGGTCAGGCGTTTGATGAGAATGGTGCCCATCAGCTGACCCAGACGATCCGGCCCGTTTGGCAATGCGGTGGCGTTGTACTGGGAAATCAGGCCACAGACCGGGATGCGGGCGCCGGTGTTGAGCAGCGGTAGTACCGCATCCAGCACCTTGCCGCCCACGTTCTCGTAGTAGATATCGATGCCGTTGGGGCAGGCCTTGGCCAGCTGGTCGGCAAAGTCATCGGCCTTGTGGTCGAGACAGGTGTTCACGCCCAGGGTCTCCAGCGCATAGCGGCATTTCTCTTCGCCACCCGCCACGGCCACCACGTTGCAGCCCTTGAGCTTGCCTATTTGTGCCACCATAGAGCCCACGGCGCCGGTGGCAGCCGCCACCACTATGGTTTCGCCCGTTTGCGGTTTACCGATATCCAGCAGGCCCATATAGGCGGTAAAGCCGGGCATGCCGAGCACGCCCAGGGCGTAGGAAGGCGGCACCAGCTTGGGGTCCAGCTTGATAAGCCCCGTACCATCAGACAGCGAATAATCCTGCCAGCCGCTGTAGCTCAGCACCCAGTCACCGACCTGATAATCCGGATGTTGACTGGCATGTACCCGGCTGACGGTGCCGCCGACCATGGTCTCACCAATGGCCACCGGCTCTGCGTAGGACTTGGCGTCGCTCATGCGGCCACGCATGTAGGGATCCAGACTCAGAAAAACGGTACGCAGCAGCAGCTGGCCCTGGGCTGGCTCGGGAATCGCCGTTTCCTGCAGGGCGAAATTGGCGGCGGTAGGCGCACCCACCGGGCGTGAGGCCAGAGTTATTTGACGGTTGCTGTTGGCTGTTTGCTTCATCTTGTGCTCCTCTATTCGTTGCTTGGCTTACAGGCTGGCTAGCAGTATCTGGCGGCAGTGTTCGGGGGTGACGTCGCCGTGTTCGCCGAGTGCGACCATGCCGTGGTTTTTCAGGCTGTCGATGATGCCGTCGATATGTTCGGCACCCAGACCGTAGTCGCCTAGGCGGGTCTTGACGCCGACAGACTCGAAGAATTCGCGGGTGCGCTCGATGGCGGCCTCGGCCTTGTCGTCGTCGCTGCCCTCACGAATATCCCACACCCGCTCGGCGTACTGCACCAGCTTGCCGAGCTTGGTGGCCTTGCGCTGGCGCAGCATCTCGGGCAGCACCACGGCCAGGGTCTGGGCGTGATCCAGGTTGTGCAGAGCGGTAAGCTCGTGGCCCAGCATGTGGGAGGCCCAGTCCTGAGGTACACCGGCGCCGATCAGGCCGTTCAGGGCCAGGGTGGCGGTCCACATCAGGCTGGCGCGGGTCTGGTAGTCTTCTGGCTCGGCCAGCGCCTTGGGTCCGATCTCGATCAGGGTTTGCAGCAGACCTTCGGCAAAGCGATCCTGCACCGGCGCCTGGGCCGGATAGGTCAGGTATTGCTCCATTACATGCACGAAGGCATCGACTACGCCGTTGGCGACCTGACGGGTGGGCAGAGTGTAGGTTTTGACCGGATCCAGCACGGAAAAGAGCGGATATACCTGCTCGCTCATGAAGGGCAGTTTGGCCTGCAGCGCCTTGCGAGTGATCACCGAGCCCTTGTTCATCTCGGAGCCGGTGGCCGGCAGGGTCAGCACGGTGCCGAAGGGCAGGGCGCGCTCTATGTTCTGTCCGCCTTGTTTCAGTATCTCCCAGGCATCGCCATCGAACAGGGCGGCTGCGGCCACGAACTTGGTGCCATCGATCACCGAGCCGCCACCGACGGCCAGCAGAAAATCGATATCGTTGCTGCGTACCAGCGCCACGGCTTCCATCAGGGTCTCGAAGCTGGGGTTGGGCTCGATACCGCCGAACAGCTGCACCTCACGGTCACCCAGGGCGGCGGTGACTTCATCCAGGGTGCCGGTACGGCGGGCACTCTCACCACCAAACAGTACCAGCACGCGGGCGTCAGTCGGTACCAGCTGGTTCAGGCTGGCTATCTTGCCGGCGCCAAATTCGATACGGGTCGGGTTGTAGAAGCTGAAATCTTGCATAAGTTAAACCTCGTTATGAGTGATTTTAAATAGACCGGTCGTCTAGTTTGGGTCGGTAAAAAAGCCCGTGCACCAGGCCGGGCTAGGTTGTCAGTTCGCCAGCAGTTGCCGGGTCATGGCCATGGCCTGTTCCATATGGCGTTCATCCCGGTGCAGCTTGGTCAGCAGGCTGGCGCCCAGCCACAGCTGATAGAGACAGGTTGCCAGCAGGGTCTCGCCCTGTCGGGGCAGGGAGTGGTCGGCAATGGCGGCCTCGATGCAGTCCTGGATGCGGCCAATCACCTGGTCGGTACCCGTCTTGAGTGTGAGTCGCATCGGCTCCGATAAATCTGCTACTTCGGCACTCAGCTTGACCACCAGGCAGTCGCTGCGACTATTCGGGCCACAGTAACGACGTTGCCATTCAGTCCAGTAGCTCATCAATTGTTGCTGACCACTAAGCCCTGGCTGACTGAACAGCTGATCAAGCTCGGCCAGATAAAATTGGAAATAATCTTCCAGCAAGGCCTGGCCAAACTGCTCCTTGGACTTGAAGTAGTGGTAGAAGGAGCCCTTGGGTACGCCCGCTTGCTGTAGCAGCGCACTGAGCCCGACCGAGCTGAAGCCCCGAGCGGCGAGAATGTCGCGGCCGGTATCGAGCAAATGCTGGCGAGTGTCTTGATGTTTAGTGTTCATGGGCGGCATGCTACAGATAATTAGACCGGTCGTCTAGTACTGCTTTCGTTTCTCTGATTATCCGCCGGCTTTGATCTGGGGTGCGCACAAATGTTGTCCGTTGGTAAGCAACCATTGCAGGTCGCCAAGTAACCCCGTTGGGAAATACCTATTAAGTGTTCAACCTGAAAGGTGGGAATGCCCACCTCAATGCAGTGCCTGATCCGGAAACCTTGCTTATGCCACGTCCACCAGCACGATTTCGCTGTCTGCCCGGGCACTGACCTTTAGTAGCCGTTCATCGCTAATGGCGACGCCGTCGCCGGCCGTGGCCACTACGCCGTTCACTTCGATCTGGCCGGTCGCCGGCACCAGATAGACCTTGCGGCCGGCCGCGATGTGATATTCGGTACTTTTACCGGCCTCCAGGGTGGCAGCGACCAAGCGAGCATTGGCACGGATCGGCAGCGCCTCGGTCTCACCGGGCAGGCCGCTGGCGAGGGTGACAAAAGACCCGCTGCGCTCGCCCTTGGGGAACGGCTTGGTGCCCCAGGTCGGCGGCAGGCCGGTTTCATTGGGCATGATCCAGATCTGGAAGATCTGAGTCGTCTCGTCCTCTTCATTCATCTCGCTGTGGGCAATGCCGGTTCCGGCGCTCATCACCTGTACGTCGCCGGCCTCGGTTCGGCCCCGATTGCCGAGGTTATCCTGGTGGGTAATGGCACCCTTGCGAACATAAGTGATGATTTCCATGTCGCGGTGCGGATGGCGCGGAAAACCCGTATGCGGCGCTATGGTGTCGTCATTCCAGACTCTGAGATTTCCCCAGTGCATGCGCTCGGGATCGTAATATTCGGCGAATGAGAAATGGTGACGGGTGTCCAGCCAGCCATGGTGGGCGCCGCCCAGTTCGCGGTGGGGTCGTAGTTCGATCATTGCAGAACCTCCTGCTTCATATGACCTGTTTCGTGTGAATAGTGACTGTCAGAACCTTATGGGATCAGGACAATCTTCTCGGCGCCACCTTCATTGACCCTATGGTAGGCCGCGACTGCCTCGGAAAGCGGCAGCTCGATAAAACCGCCCGGAACCGGTATGCCACCCTCAAACGCGGCGCCTATTTGCTCAAGCATCCTCGCGCAATCTTCCAGACTGTACAGCAGCGAGTTGACGCCGATAATCGAGCCACCGCGGCGGTACAGATTGAGCGCAGACATCTTGATCAACCCATCCGCTGGTGCCGAAATCACAGCGACCCACCCAAACGTATCAACGCTATTCACTGCCGCCGACAGCCAGTAGCCGGTGGTATCGAAGATGACTTCCGGTGCTTGCTGTTGAAAGTGGTCGCGCACCTGATCTGGCAGTTGTTCCGCATCCGGTAGCTGAAAGGCACTGATACCCCGGGCTTGCAGTTCTTGCGCCACCTCGGCGCGTCGCACGGCCAATACCACATTGGCGCCCCTTGCCTTGCCCAGCGCTTGTGCGGCCTGAGCCACAGCACCGGCACCTATGATGAGGAAACTGGTACCTGCCTGAACCTGACTTCGCTCGAGGGCATCCCAGGCGGTGATAAAGGGAACCCCGCAAGTGGCAGCCTGGGCGAAGGTAAGCGACTCAGGCATCAGTGCGACGGCATCGGTCGGCACCACCACATATTGCGCATGACAGCCGTCACGATAGAAACCAAAGCCCTTGCCAGTGCCGCCCCATACCGCTTTACCCTGAAGTTCTGGCGGCCCGCTCACCACCACACCGGAAAAATCCCGCCCGGGAATACGGGGCGTCGTGGTGTAGGGGAAAAGTCCGAGCACGTTCTTGATATCACTGGGATTGATGCCGGTAGCCCGAACCTCAATCAGGACTTCGCCGGCTTCAGGCACGGGCGTTGGCACATCGCGCAATTGCAGCGAATCCAGAGTGCCGGTTGCTGAAAACTGTAGAGCTTGCATGTTTGACCTCAAAACGGGGTTGATGGGGGCAGCACGGGGCGGCTGATTAACTTGCTTCTCAGTCGGCCTGACGCTGCATGAATCGCTCGCGACCGTGAGGGCCATCGAGATTCAATACCGGGCCTGCCGGCACAACGCCGGTTGGATTGATGGTGGCGTGGCTGCGGTAATAGTGCTCTTTGATATGTTTCATGTTGACCGTCTCGGCCACGCCGGGCCACTGGTACAGTTCTCGCACATAACCGGCCAGATGCGGATAATCTTCGATCTGCTTCAGGTTGCACTTGAAGTGGCCGTGATACACGGGATCAAAACGGACCAGGGTGGTAAACAACCGCCAGTCTGCTTCGGTGATCTGTTCGCCGAGCAGGTAACGCTGTTTCGACAGGCGCTGATCCAGTTCATCCAGTGCCTCGAACAAGGGGAATACCGCCTGCTCATAGGCTTCCTGAGTGGTGGCGAACCCGGCCTTGTAGACACCGTTGTTTACCCGGTCGTAGATCCGGGCGTTGAGACTGTCAATCTCGGTGTGCAGCGCCTCTGGATAATAATCGCCGGGCTTGGCGTCAATTCCGTCGAAAGCCGAGTTCAGCATGCGGATAATCTCGGAAGATTCATTGCTGACAAACCGGTTTTGTTTTTTATCCCATAGCACAGGAATGGTGACGCGGCCGCTGTACTCGGGGTCTGCGGCGGTATAAATCTGGTGCATGTACTGGGCCTGGAAGATGGGATCGGCCACCACGCCGTCGTCCGCGTCAAAGGTCCAGCCATGCTCACGCATCAACGGGTTGACCACAGATACCGAAATCATCGATTCCAGCCCTTTCAGTTTACGAAAGATCAGCGTTCTGTGTGCCCAGGGACAGGCCAGGGAAACGTATAGATGGTAGCGTCCGGCTTCGGCCTTGAACCCGGCTTCACCGGTAGGGCCGGCACTGCCGTCGGCAGTGATCCAGTTGCGAAATTGCGACTCGCTGCGAGCGAAGCGACCGTTGTTGGATTTGGTGTCATACCAGCGGTCAACCCACTGTCCATTTACAAGCAGGCCCATTGTGGTGCCTCCGTTTGTGTTTGAATATGTTGGCCAGGGGAGCTTCTCTCCCCTGGTGCGCCTGTGCTGTGCTTAATAGGTATTGAGTGAGCGGGGGCGTTATGCGCCGGAGCTCGGTTATGACGAGCGGCCTCGCTCAGCGCCGTCTTTACTCGCCATGTCACTCAGCTTGCGATCCAGCGACCACTTTCCGCCCCCGTTAAACACCAAGGCCACCGAGATGCTGAGCAGAGCAAGGCCGAATTCATAGCCGTTGTTACTCATGAAGAGTCCATTGGGAAGGTGGACACTGATGATGGCGACGAGCATGGTGATCGCCAGCATGAATGCCGCGGGCCGGGTCAGCAGTCCAATGAGTAGTGCAATACCACCGAAGAACTCGGCACTACCCGCTGCCAGCGCCATCAGGTAGCCAGGTTCCAGGCCGATGGAAGCCATCCACTGACCGGTGCCTTCCAGACCGTAGCCGCCGAAGCTGCCGAACAGTTTTTGAGCGCCATGTGCGACGAACATGACTCCGGCCGGAAGACGAAGTGCCAGGCTGGTGAAGCTGTTGTCGGTGAGAAGAGTACGGTGGATAAGATCTTTGCTCATGCTGTTATCTCCCAGTAATATCAATGAAGTAATATCAGTGCTGCTGTTCAATGGAACTACTATATTTAAAAGGATTAGCAACTAATAGCGGAACAATTTGACCTTTATCATCAGGAAAACTGAACTATGATTTCGCTTATCACTCTGGATGCACTGCAGACACTCGACGCGATAGAGCGCCGCCAAAGCTTTGCCGCCGCCGCCGAAGAGTTGCACCGTGTTCCGTCAGCGGTCTCCTACACCATCAATAAGCTGGAAGAGGATCTTGGCGTCGCGCTCTTTGACCGCAGCCGGCGCAAGGCAGAGCTGACCGCCATAGGGCGTCTGGTGTTGGAGCAGGGCCGGCACATTCTCAAGGCCTCCGAAGAATTGACGGCACTGGCCCGCCAGGCGGCGGACGGTTGGGAAGCAGAGCTTAGGATCTGCATTGACAGCGTACTGACCTGCGACCCTGTCTATGAGCTGATTGAAGCCTTCCAGCGTGTACAACCCAAGACCGAAATACGCCTGAGTGAAGAAGTGCTCGGCGGCAGCTGGGACGCGCTGAGTGACGATCGTTGTGACCTGGTGATTGGGGCCGAAGGGGCTCCCCCCGCTACGGGATTCGCCCTTCACTCACTGGGAAAAGTGGACTTTGAGTTCGCGGTAGCCACCGGTCATCCGCTGACCAAGCTGCCCATGCCGCTGCCGGCGAGTGCGATCCAGGACTATCCGACCGTGATAGTGGCTGACAGCTCACGCTGTTTACCCGTCCGCTCCTCCGGGCTGCTGGATGGTCGCAGCCGTATTATCGTGCCGACCATCCAGCACAAAATAAAGGCTCAGTGCAAAGGGCTGGGTGTCGGCTATTTGCCGCGCCACCGGATTATGCAGGAACTGGCTGAAGGGAGACTGGAGCTGTTAACGGTGGATGCGCCACGACCTCCGGTTGAAATATCGGTCGCCTGGCATCGCGGCGATACGGGGAAGGGGCTCAAGTGGTTTGTCGAACGCCTCAAACAGATGCAGTTCGACCCCGTTCGAGGCGAACTGACCCGAAACTCATAAAGCCTGTTCTTTTACCATTGCCGTGACCGGGCTGCTCTTTTCAATGCCTGAACAGGTCAGAAATCACCTTCATTCACGCGGTTATCTCTGCGGATCGGAATAACTTTGGATACGGCAATACTGTTATTGGCTTTGCTGCCGGGTTTCTGGAACTGGGAAAAGGTCTTCAGCTTGCTCAATATGGTGCTACCAGGCAAAGCTTTAGCTTCATCGTCGTAATAGTCGAACCAGGGGATGCTGGCCTGTTTATATTGCTTACGGGTTACAGGTGGATGAGGCACTGGGTGGCCGGTGATGTCGCGCCACTGTTCACTGTTGATGATATGCACAAAACAGCGTGAAGGACTTTCTATCCAGGCATCAATGCCCCTCTCGTCTTCGTAAATGGTTTGGCGAATTTTGCCACCCAATCCAAGTCCCATGGCTTCGGGTGCTTTGCGGAGAAAGACAGGAATATCGAGATAGTCCAATTCGCTTAACTGCTGCTCCCGTTTGGCTCGTTCAGCCAGTTCCTGCTCATATATCTCGGCTTTTAACGGGTAAACTATAAGCTGCAGGCCTCCGAACTCGGCCTCCCCAGTCAACTGTTCTTCGGCACTTTGACCATCGCCCAGGCGGCTGGCGACGAACTGGTTAACCTGATCCTCACCGGTAGAGAAACCATCCAGCCAAGGCTGCACCGGTGTGGTGACATAGTCCTGAGGCTCTGTGTTGAGCGTGTTCTTCCAAGGTTCACCGGTCACCGCATTGATTTTTCCGGCCGCAATCTTGATGGCCATGGGGTAGTGGCCGCTGAAATTGATCCACATCGCCTCAGACTGATACATCGGCATCATCACACCACCGCGCTGTAGCCAGGTTTCAGGCAATTTAAGTCGAAAATCCTCAATATGGCGAAGTGAGAACTGACCAACGCCAGCAGGAAGAGGATATTCATTCCCATCGTCCGGAACACGCAGCGTCCGTTTGAAGTCGATCCTGAGTTTGGCATCTTCATGGATCTCGGGGAATCGGAAAGTCAGGGTGTTGTTTTCCAGTGTGACCATGGTTGTTTTCCTTCCGTGTTACGTGTTGTGTTACCAATCACCGTCCGAAATCTCGCGCACAACGCGGAGTACAGCATGGTCAGGTGCATCTTTAAGTTGCCGAATCAGTTGCGAGAATAGCTGCGGACGCTGGCAGATGATGGCTCGCAAATCGGATGAGACTTTGCCAGCCATGGCCAGTATCAAATCGGCATCCAGATCGAGCTCTGCAGCGATTTTCTTCAGCGTGTCCTCACTAGGTGGAGGCAGTTCCTCCCGTTCAACCTTGCTCAGATACGTTGGCTTGATACCGACGCGCTCGGCTACCTGGCGCAGGGAGTAGCGTCTGTCGTTTTGGCGGAGAGCTTCACGCCGCTTTCGAATGTAAGGTCCGGGTCCGTTCATTTGTGTAGTTTATACTACACAGTGTTGATTGTGCCAGAGTAGCCGTCTGAGATAAGCATAAGAAATGAGAGCGGGTGGAATGGAAGAGACTCCAAGGTTGCCTGGTGCTGAACAAACATTACAGGTGATTACTGCCTAATCTGGTAACGGGTGCTGCGGCCGCCGCCCGGCAATTTCTCGATGCATCCTTTTTGTAGCAGATCTGCCAGGTGCCGTGTGGCAGTTGCCTTACTGACTTTGGCTACTTTCTGGTACTGAGATGCACTGATCCCTTCCTTAAAGCCTCGTTCTCCACCGTCCAGCAGCCGGTTAAGCACCTTGATTTGTTCAGGGCTCAACCCTGCATCCTGATGTTCGCGCCAGAAGCGCGTCTTTTGTAGAGTACCGTCGATAGCGGCCATGGCTTGGTCAAGCGTTTGATCAAAGGTATCCAGAAACCATGCTACCCAAGCCGTTACATCCAGGTTCCCACGCTGGGTCTGTTCCAGTATTCGATAATAGTCATTGCGCCGCTCCAGAATAGCGACGGACATGGCGTACAATCGAATACTCTGGTTGTCAGCCTGTGCCAATGCCATATCGGTCAGGGCTCGCGTAATACGGCCATTGCCATCTTCAAATGGGTGCAAGGTAACAAACCATAAGTGGCAGAGTGCAGCCCGTAAAATTGGGTCCAGAGTCTGCTCGTTACGGCTGTGATTAAACCAGTCGATAAACTGTTCAAGCTCGGCTGCTAGCTTATCTCGGGGAGGTGCCTCAAAGTGGACTTTCGGTTTATCCAGGCGACCAGAGACGACTTGCATAGGTTCATCGCCACGCAGTTGCCCAACCCTCAGCGAGTGGCTGCTCAGAATGCCAGCTTCGTCAGGAAATAACCAAACATGCCATTGCAGCAGTCGCTCTAGAGTCAGAGGTTGCTGATGATCCTGGATCGCATCCACCATCATGGCTGCCAGCCCTTCGGATCGTTCAGAAACCGGATAAGGATTTTCCTCCGTCACCTTCAACCGCCGAGCCAGGGAAGAGCGTACCGACTGTACATTCAGGGTTTCGTTTTCGATGGCAGAAGAAGCAACAATATTCTGTAACAGGGTATCTAGTGCTTGTTGAGCATCTTGGGGTTGGTTCACGGTGGCTTTGCCGATGAGTACGCCAGACTTTAGGCGTACATCACGCAAACGTGTCGCTATAACGGCTTCACTCCAAGTGAATGAAGGCCAGTTTGGCTGCTGCCATATCCAGAGTGATGACATAAGCGCTCGCTTTTAAAGCAAAAGATGAGCCGAATATATGCTTTATTCGGCTCATGATTCAAGCTGATTAGATACTTTATTCGGCTCACGGCGGTGAACGCTAGCTGTAGTGCCGGTTTTACTTCCCGATACAAAAAGTAAAGTATCCTTTAATATCATATAGATAATGACTTATTGGGGGCCTGTCGGGGGAAAGTGAGTTAAGTCAGCGATTTGCGGGACAGATCACAGATGTGCATGGTGTGACTCCGGCTCTGTCCACTATCGTTTCCCGCCGATATGCTCGGTTGTTCAATTTCTACCGGTCGTCAATCGAGAGGATCTGGCCTTTACTCCTCCCAGTATTGAGTCACGGATGTGATTGGGGAAGTCGTTCGGCAACTGCTTGCTGACATTGTCGATAGCAGTGTCAACAGAGCCTGCCACTTCAGCCAGAATACGCGCCATTGCCTCCTGATCAAACCCTACCGTTTTGGCTGTTTGGAAGAAGTGTCTTGGAAAGATTTGCTCAATGCCGTACTTCCTGCTTTTTGTTCCTCTAAGGCTCATGGCCAGTTTAGCATCGCGTGGATGAAGACCTCTGCCACCAAAAACCGGGTACATGGAAAGGATGTCGTAGAAAGGGGTCAGACGAAAGCGGCCATCGGGCTCAATGAATACGGAGAAGTTCTTGGCATGGCCATCTGTCGCGGCCAGCAGCCAAAACAATACCTGTGCTTTCATGAACAGATAGCGATCCTGTTCGGTATTGGCCGAACCCAGCAGGTAGGACATGATCTCTGCAATGCCAGGCCCACCGTGATTCTCATATTTCTGTGCCGATGGTACGTTCAGAACCTGGCAAAAGTCCTCCTGCGGCAAGCGCATTAGCCAGCTACCGTCAGATGCATATTTACGGTCAAAACGCTCTACGGCCAAGGCCTTGATGCTGCCCACCTGCATCATGAAACAGTTGGGCACCGGCAAGCCGAACTCCCGTGCCAGCAAGGTACAGAGATATTCATTTTCGACACTGTCGGACAGGTCAATGGCGTATGAGTGGCTTTCTATCTTGCCGATAGGCAGCTTGATGATATGGGTCGTTGGTGTGGCATTACGGGGTTGGCACCATCTGTCTTCTATGAGCAGCAGTGCTGTTTTCTCCTGGGCGCCGGCGATGGAAATTCGAAAATCTTCCACTTCCTCGATCATCCCCAGAGGAGCACCCGCCTGATAGCCGGTCAGCACCATTTCCAGCTCTCTGTCGGACAAAATCTTGTATTCCATTTTCCGGATGTCGCCGGGGGGAATGCCCTGTGGCAACAGTTGCAGGGCCCCCACGGTGTCGGCTCCGACCTTGGACAGCAAATCGAAAGGCTGGGTTGAGTTTGCGTGGTACCTGGCAAGGATCCGGCTCCTGACATCAAGAGTATCAGGTAACAGGTTGTCGAAGAAGTTGTATGCCTCATCCCCTTGGTACGTCTGCTGACGCAGTGGCATGGAGAGTGATATCGGGCGGCTCCCTGGCAGGCGTAGCCAGGCCTCGTCGTATTTGAACTGATGGGCACCTGAGCTGGTTCGGGTGAAAACGCCAACCCGGTAACCGTTCATGTAGACGTCCAGGTCTGCCATTACCACTCCTCCTTCCAGCCTGCTGACGTATCGATATGTGGGTCTGTGTCAGTTGTATTTCTTGGCTGAATCGCCAGCTCCAGATTCAATGCCGACAGGATCTTGAAGAAGGTCTCCAACTTGGTGGTGTCTGGGTGCAGCTCGAAGCTGGAAACCGTGTCCTGCCGGATCCCCACCTTGCCGGCCACTTTGCCTTGGGAAAGTTTCTGGGTGAGCCTGACATCTTTCATGTAAGCGCTGAGCTGATTGGCATTGGTGACTTTCATTGCGTGGTTACCTGGCAGAATTGATACCTCTACATTACACGCTGCAGCAGGTATATCAAATTTTACACGCCAAAACAGGTAAAAGCAGTATTACACGCTAAAGCCGTTAAGACTTCCAATACCTGTTGTGACGGGTAGATTTACAGCAGGGCTATCTGTTCCGACGTGACAAACCGGTAACCCATGGCCAGGTAGCCTTTCTCCCGCTTGTAGAACATTCTGAGCAACATGGGCAGGCTTGTGTCTACATAGTCGTAGACAGTCACTTCCTGCTTGCCGGTGGCCTCGCGGTGAAGCCGCCCCGCATATTGGGCCAGGGTGCCTTTCCAGGCGATGGGCAGGGCCAGAAACAGCGTATCCAGCCGGGGCAGATCAAACCCCTCGCCAATGTACTTGCCAGTGGCAACCACCACCTGAGCACCGGGAAGTATGGCCTCCACTTTTCTGCGCTCCTTCACGCTCATGCCACCCCTGAGTACCACGGTGCTGAAGGCAGCATCGGACAGCATGACGGCCAGCGTTTCGGCATGCTCCCGGCGCTCGGTCAGCAGCAGGCAGTTTCCGCCCTGTTTAACGCTCGCTATTACATCCTCAATGATTTCCCTATTGCGTACCGGGTTCTCGGCCAGCCAGCGGTACACAGTGGCGATATGGGGACGCTCTCCGGGTTGGCAGAGTTCGGCTGGTGGAGCTTCCTGCCATTTTCGCACGATCACGCGCTGGTCAAAGCCTGACTGCTGATCGGATTGAGCCCGGTGACGCACCGGACCGGCGGTCATAAACATGATTTTCTGGTGTCCGTCCTGACGGTTTGGGGTGGCCGTCAGGCCAAGTACATATCTGGCGCTGATTTCATTCAGCAGCATCTCGTAGCGTGGTGCTGAAATGTGGTGACATTCGTCGATAATGATCTGGCCATAATCGCGGACGAACTCGGCAATGGAGTTGTTCTTTCTGCTAATCAGGCTCTGATAGGTGGCGACATCAATCTGGCCAGTGGCTTTTTTCTTGCCGCCGCCAAATACGCCTATGGTGGCGCCGTCCAGAAAGGACTCCAGCCTCTCCTTCCATTGGTCCAGCAGCTGCCGGCTGTGGGTCAGGATCAGGGTGTTGACCTGTCGGCTGGCAATCACGCTAATGGCGGTGACTGTTTTGCCAAAGGCCGTTGGCGCATGCAGTATGCCGGTGTCGTGTTGGGTGAGGGCATCGACAGCGGCTTGCTGCTTGTCCCGCAGCACAGGCCGAAGTGTAAGCTCCGTTAATGGAGAGCCTGTTATCCGGTGGTCTTCCATGTCCACCTGTATGCTTTGTGCGCGTAACAGTTCAATCACCTCGTCCAGGCAGCCCCGTGGCACGGACAGATAGCCCTGCTCGATACGGGCGCAGGAGATGTAGCGGGGGATACCATGGGTGGAAAAGCGCAGCGCCTGGGTCTTGAAAAACACCGGGTTGGCAAAGCTAGCCAGGCGTTTGATGCGTGCCGCCAGTGGCGCGGGAATATCGGCCAGTTTGATATAAACATGATTGGCCAGGGTGATCGTGATGCGCTCGGGGCAGCCCGGCACCGGCCCGGACTCTGTGTGCAGGCCCTGCTCCCAGGGGGCGGTGTCATTGTCGGTGGAGGCCGAGGTGGGTGGCTCACCCACCCACTTCTGCAGTTGGGTGGGGCTGACACGCTTTAACTCGCGCAGAAATGCCCACTGGTCCTCATAAGGTTGCAGCTCGTCATTGACGAATAGGCTGCAGCCGCGAGCCCGGGCTTCGTATTGCAGGGGCAGGGCGATCAGGTTGCCAAAGCCGCCCTGAGGCATCATGTCCTGATTGGGAAAAAGGCGGTCGTAGGAGTCAAAGGACAAACCAGGATGCAGTTCCATGGCTTTGTCGAGCAGCCTGAAGCCCAGTGCCCGTGCCGACCAGGCCGGCACCGGTGCCGAGAAAAAGATCCACAAATGGGCTCCGGCCCCGGAGCGGGATATCTCCAGTGCATAAGGAATGTGCTCCCGACGGCAGACTCGGGCGAGGGCTTTCACATCTGCTTGCCAGTTCGCCTTGTCAAAATCCATCGCCAGCAGGTGACAGTGATGATCCGGCTGCAGAGGGTATAAACCGGCGACCAGTTTTCCCGTCAGGTGGGCGAACAGCACCTTGCTGTCCAGCGGGGTGAACTGACGGTGAGGGCAGTCGCCGCACTTGATTTTCGGCTTCTGGCAGATGCCCTGAACCCATTCGTTGCTGCAGGCCACGGCATAACCACTGCGGCCATTGGCTTTCTCCCAACGCACGGCATGCACATCGGCACGACCGCGAAATAGTCCCTGAAAAAGCTCAATCTTTTTCTGCGGTGTCAGCTGTGTGGCAACAGGCGTTGCCTTCAGCAGCTCCTGCCTGCGGGCAAGCAGGGCCGCTTTTTCTCGTTCCAGCTCTGCCAATCTGGCATCAATCGCCCTGAGTTCGTCACTCGTTTGGATATATGGATCCTCCAGATATCTTGGCGATTGAATCACTCATCAGCCGCCAGCTTTGATCAGAGACTCGCGCAAATGTTGTCCGGTGGTAAGCAACAACTGCACCCGCACCGTGCCTGTTTCTATCCGTATTATACCAATCCCAGTAATGATCTGATCATATTGAGGCCCCAGACCAGAGGCAACACAGCCGCCTCCCCCGACACGCCACTGGAACACCGAGTTGTCCGAGATTGGCATGACAGTCAAACAGATCGAGTGCTCAATGTAATTGGTATTATTTCCCGATACAGAAGCTCGAAAAAATCCGGCCCAGCAGGTCATCGGAGCTGAATTCGCCGGTGATCTGGCTCAGTTGTTCCTGGGCCAGGCGTAGTTCTTCGGCGACCAGTTCGCCGGCCATGTACACTTCCAGCTGCTCCTTGGCCATGATCAGGTGCTGATCGGCGTGGTGCAGGGCGTCCAGGTGACGGCGGCGGGCGCTGAAGCCGCCCTCGGTGCCGCCCTGAAAGCCCATGCAGGCTTTCAGGTGTTCCTTGAGCGCCTCTACGCCCTGACCGGTCTTGGCAGAGATGGGATAGACCGGGTGTTCGCCATCGCTGACCACCGTCATCGCCTCACCGCTCAGATCCGCCTTGTTGCGTACCACCGTCAGACCGATGTGGGCCGGCAGCCGGTCGACAAAGTCGGGCCAGATGTCCTTGGGATGCAGGGCATCGGTGGTGGTGCCGTCGACCATGAACAGGATGCGATCGGCCTGCTCGATTTCGCTCCAGGCCCTCTCTATGCCGATACGCTCCACCGCATCGGTGGCCTCACGCAGGCCAGCGGTATCGATGATGTGCAGCGGCATGCCGTCCAGGTGGATATATTCGCGCAGCACATCGCGGGTGGTACCGGCGATGTCGGTCACGATGGCCGATTCCTTGCCGGCCAGGGCGTTGAGCAGGCTGGACTTGCCGGCGTTGGGCCGACCGGCGATCACCACCTTCATGCCTTCGCGCATGATGGAGCCCTGACGGGCCTGGCGCTGCACCTCGGTCAGCCGGTCCATGATGCCGTACAGCTCGCCGGCGATCTTGCCATCCGACAGAAAATCCACCTCCTCTTCGGGGAAGTCGATGGCCGCTTCCACGTAGATACGCAGGTGAGTGAGGGCTTCCACCAGGCTGTGAACATGATTGGAAAACTCGCCCTGCAGCGATTGCAGTGCCGATCGGGCGGCCTGTTCGCTGGAGGCTTCAATCAAGTCGGCAATCGCCTCGGCCTGAGCCAGATCCAGCTTGTCGTTGAGGAAGGCCCGTTCGCTGAACTCACCTGCCCGGGCCGGACGCAGGCCGGGCAGGTCCAGGATGCGCCGCACCAGCATGTCCAGCACCACGGGGCCGCCGTGGCCCTGCAGCTCGAGCACGTCTTCACCGGTAAAGCTGTTGGGCCCCTTGAACAGCAGGGCGATGCCCTGATCCAGCACCTGGCCCAGTTCGTCCCTGAAGGGCAGATAGTCGGCATAGCGGACTCTGGGCACCTTGCCGAGCACGGCCTGAGCCACGGCCTCGGTATGAGGGCCGGAAACCCGGATGATGCCCACACCGCCCCGGCCAGGGGCGGTGGCCTGGGCCACTATGGTATCGTTCGACATCTGTTCTGTTACTCCACAACTACTGGCCTGTGCATAAGCCGAAGGGTGACATTATGCAGGTCACTCACATGTCAGGAGGAGGTAAAAGGGATTAGCTCAGCCGACCGTGACATGCCATGGATGGCATGTCCGAGCCCCCAGGGATGGGTTTACGGCGTGTCGGCGGAGCTAACCCTTTTTCCGCCTTCTTCACTATCTTGCCTGTCATTTTGTCACAAAAAATAAAGGCGACCCCAGGGTCGCCTTCAGTGTATTGATTTCTGGCGCTGGCGGCCAGCAAACAGCCTTAGGAAGCGGCTTTGCTGTGCAGGCCTTTCTTCTCCAGCTGGCGGAAGATATACCACTGCTGGGTGATGGTCACCACGTTGCTCACCAGCCAGTACAGGGTCAGACCGGCAGGGAACCACAGGAAGAAGAAGGTAAAGATGATCGGCATGAACTGCATCACCTTCTGCTGCATCGGATCGGTTACCGTGGTCGGGCTCATCTTCTGGATCATGAACATACTGGCACCCATCAGGATGGGCAGCACGAAGTAGGGGTCACGAACCGACAAGTCATTAATCCACAGGAAGAAAGGCGCGTGGCGCAGTTCTACCGATTCCATCAGCACCCAGTACAGAGAGATGAAGATAGGCATCTGTACCAGAATCGGCAGACAGCCACCCAGCGGGTTGACCTTCTCTTTCTTGTACAGCTCCATCATGCCCTGAGACATCTTCTGGCGATCGTCGCCATGACGCTCACGCAGGGCTGCCAGTTTGGGCTGCAGCATGCGCATCTTGGCCATGGAGGTGTACTGGGCCTTGGTCAGCGGATACATGATACCGCGCACCACGAAGGTGGTCAGTACTATGGCCAGACCCCAGTTGACCACGAAGCTCTGCAGGAAGTGCAGCAGCTTGAACAGCGGCTGGGCGATAAACCACAACCAGCCGTAGTCTACGGTCAGATCCAGATGCTCGGCGGCGGCGGCCATTTTGTTCTGCAGCTTGGGACCCAGCCACAAGTCGGCAGACAGGGTCTGCTCTCTACCCGGCGCCACTGTCACCAGCGGTGCCTTGAAGCCGATGATGGCCTGGCCCTGATTGTTCAGTGAGCGAGTATACAGCTGGTTCTGTTCCTGCACCGGCGCAATCCAGGCAGACACAAAGTAATGCTGCAGCATGCTGACCCAGCCGCTTTCGGTGGTCTGGTTCAGGTTGGCTTCACGTACCGATTTGAAATCATACTTGCTGTAGCGGGTTTCGCTGCTGGAGTAGGCCGGGCCGCGATAGGCGGAAGCCATCAGCATGTTGCCGCCTTCTTCGTTCGGATTGACTTCGCTCTGCTTCAGCTGACCGTAAAGCTGGGCCTGTACCGGCTCGGCACTCTGGTTGTCGATCACGTAGCCGACATTCACCACGTAGTTGTCACGGGTGAGGGTGAAGGTCTTGGTGAACGCTACGCCCTTGTCGTTGGTGAAGGTCATGGGCACGGTCAGGCTGTCCTGACCTTCGGCCAGCTCGTAGCTGGTCTGTTCGGTGTGATAAACAGGGCGACCGGTGGCGCTGCCATCCGGGCCGTCACGACCGATAAGACCGCTCTGAGCCACGTTGACGAAGTTGGCGCCGTTGCTGAGCAGCACGAACTTGTCGTCGGAATTCAGTTCGTCGTCATGATCCAGCAGCTCGGCGCGGACCACATCGCCACCCTGGGTGTCGATGGTCAGCTTGAGGCTGTCGGTGGTGATGGTCACCAGGCGGCGACTGGCGGTCGGAGCCACGTCGGTGGGTACTTCGCCATCGGCCAGATCCGACTCGGGAACAAAACTGGCGTCGTCGGTGCTGATCTGGGAGTTTTGCTGCGCCGTCACTGGCTGCGGCGCTTTATCCGTCTGCCACTGTTGCCAGATGAGGAAACTCACCAGCAGCAGAGCGATAACAAGTATATTGCGTTGAGATTCCATAGTTTATTTTCTTCGCTGTGTCGGGACCGGGTCGTGGCCGCTTGGACCTAAAGGATGGCATTTTAATAGACGTTTGACGGTTAACCAACCGCCTTTTAAAAAACCGTGGAGCCGGATGGCTTCAATGGCGTATTGCGAACAGGTGGGAGTAAAGCGGCACCTGGGCCCGAGCAGAGGACTGATGACCAGCTGGTAAAGGCGAATAAGGCCTACGCTGAGTCGTTGCAGCGGCGAGAAAGCGTGCGCCATAGCCTATCCAGCAGCTCGAACAGCTCGTCGTTGGGCACATCCCCGATACCTTTCTTGGCGATCACCACAATATCAACGTTGGGCAGATTATGTTGCTTCAGGCGAAAGGCTTCGCGGGCAACACGTTTGACCCTATTGCGCCAAACGGCACGTTTAAGTGCTTTTTTGGGTACAGCTAGTCCCAACCGGGGGTGCCCCAGTTCGTTTGGTTTGGCAAGAAGTGTGAGATGTGGGGAAGCGGCTCTGACAGGGTTGTCGAAGACGTTTTTAAAATGGGCGGGAGTTAACAAACGTAACTCCCGTGTAAAGGTATGCCGGGCCATTAGGCGCTCAGACGGGCACGACCTTTGGCGCGACGAGCGACCAATACTTTGCGACCATTTTTAGTGGCCATGCGAGCACGGAAACCGTGGCTACGCTTACGCTTCAGGTTTGAAGGTTGAAAAGTGCGTTTCATAGTAGTTATTACCGCTGTGTCAGTTTGCTATACAGTTTGACCATGTGCTCGACAGACGCATAAACATCACCGAGACGGCCCCACCAAAGAGGCCGAATTCTAAACAGTTCTGTATATAACGTCAATCCACATGGCGTTGATTGACGACCCCGAAGGCAAAGTATTTTGCCGGGCGAGATCGATCCCGGGATCCTTGATGATCGCGGGGCTGGGATTATACAGTCCCCGGAGGCCGGTGCAACTAAAAGCACAGGGATCCTGTGGTGGCGAGATCCTTTAGCCGTTTTCGTTCCGATCCGGCAACACCTTGCGCAAAAAGGCCCGGGTGCGGGGATCCTGGGGGTTGGTCAGCAACTCGGCGGGCGGGCCCTGCTCCACTATGTGGCCGCCGTCCATGAAGATCACCCGGTCGGCCACATCGCGAGCGAAGCCGATTTCGTGGGTGACCACCACCATGGTCTGGTGCGCCAGCGCCAGCTTCTTCATCAACCCCAGCACCTCGTCCACCCATTCCGGATCCAGCGCCGAGGTGGGCTCGTCGAACAGCATCACCTTGGCATGGCTGGCCATGGCTCTGCCTATGCCCACCCGTTGCTGCTGGCCGCCGGACAGGGATGACGGATAAGCGTCGACTTTATCCTCCAGCCCGATATCGCCCAGAATGCGCAGCGCCTCGGCATTGGCCTCGGCTTTAGGCTTGTTCCATACGGTGATCAGTCCCTCGGCGATGTTGTCGCGGGCGGTCTTGTTGGCGAACAGCGCATAGTTCTGAAACACGAAGGAGGTGCGTTTGCGCAGCGCTATGGCGTCCTTGCTGCTATGTCTGGCGAGATCGATGGCGAAGCCGTCGATGTCCAGGGTGCCGGCCTCCGGCGTTTCCAGCAGGTTCAGACAGCGCAGCAGCGTGGATTTACCGGTGCCCGAGGGCCCCAGTATCACCACGATTTCGCCTTTCTTTATATCCAGACTGATGTCGTTGAGCACCGTCTGGCCGTTGTAGATTTTGGTCAGGTTACGCAGTGTAATCATGGTGCTCCTAATAAGCGGCGTTCAGCCGTCGTTCCAGCAAGGTTTGCAAATAGGTAAAGAACACCACCACCGCCCAATAAATCAGGGCGACCGCGATAAAGGCCTCGAAAAACTTGAAGCTGCTGGAGGCTTCTTTCTGGGCCGAGGCCATGATTTCGGCCACCCCCAGGGTGAAGGCCAGCGAGGTGCTTTTGATCATGTCGATGAAGTAGTTCATCAGCGATGGCGTGGCGATTCGTGCCGCCTGGGGCAGTATGATTCGCCGCATGGCCTGACTACGGGTCATGCCGATGCTCATGGCTGCTTCCATCTGACTCTTGTGCACCCCGAGGATGGCGGCGCGAATCGATTCTGCCATGTAGGCGGCAAAATGCAGGGTCAGGCCGATAACGGCGGCGCTGAAGGCATTAAGGCCGATGAATATCGGCATGATTTGCGGCAGGCCGTAATACAGCAGAAACAGTTGTACCAGCAGCGGGGTGCCGCGAAAAAAAGAGATGAACAGCTTGGCCAGGGCATTGAGCACCGGCAGCTCGAAGGTTCTGATTACCGCAAGCCCCCCTGCAATAATCAGGGCGAATACAAAGCCCAGCAGCGCCATTTCCATGGTCGTGCCCAGATATCTGAACAGGATCGGAAACAGCGCCAGGGTATAGTCGAGATCAAATTGCATGGTTTATTTGCTGGTGATGTCAGCGCCCAGCCATTTCTCCGAAATTTGCGTCAGGGTACCGTCGGCACGCATATCGGCCAGGGCCTGGTTCACCTCAGCCAGCAGCGCCTGCTGTTGGGGCTTTTTCACGAAGGGAAAGGCGTTTTCCATGGTCTCGAACGGCTGACCGGCCAGTTGCAGCGGCAGTCCGGCTTCCTTGATCAGCTGGGCGGAGCCGACTCTGTCCATCACGAAGGCATCGGTACGACCCAGCGCCACATCCTGCTCCAGGTTGGTCTCGTAGGTGATGATGTTGATTTCGTTGTTGGTGTCGTGCTTGCGCATCAGCTGTTCGAAGTTGGAGCCCAGATTGACGGCGACCTTCTTGCCTTTCAGATCTTCCAGACCCTTGATGCTGTCGTTGCCCTTGCGCACTACTATCTGGGCGCCGTCGTACACATAAGGGGTGGCGAAGTCATACTTTTCGAGCCGTTCAGGGGTAATGGTGATCTGGTTGGAAATGGTGTCGATGCGACCGGTTTCCAGCATGCCGAACAGGCCGGAGAAGTTGGTGGTCACAAACTCCACTTCGCGGTCGAGGCGCTTACCTATCTCGTTCCATACATCGACTTCAAAGCCCTGCAGCTTGTCCTGCTGCACGAAAGTGAACGGATAGTAACGACCGGACATGCCGACCTTGACCGCATCGGCCGCCATGGCCGGAGCAAGCAGGGAAGTGGAAAGGGCCAGTACGGCACCGAGTAGCTTGATGGATTTGAACATGAATAACTCTCCTGGTGGTCACGGCATGACCGCAACGGGTGCAGTCATCATGGTTACAGCATAAATGATGAGGGTCTTTTTATACCAGCCAAAGCTGGTGTGCCAGTTTTTTACAAATTAATAACCCAGAAAAATGGGATATTTAATGACATCTGGTTATAAGAACGGGCAAAGATAACCCGTTCAGCAGGTCGGGGAGGTCGCTTTTGGCAGCAACCACTGGGTGAATAGTCGGGTGGCGACCGATGCATGGCGGTGACTGGGTTCCAGCAGGCACAGATAGCCCTTGCTGGGCATACTGCGGGGCAGGGCCTGCACCAGAGTACCTTCCTGCAGGTAGGGCTGCAGCAGCCGGGCCCAGCCGAGGGCGATGCCCTGGCCGGCCAGGGCCGCCTGCATCAGCAGCTGATAGCTGTTGGTCTTGAGGGTACGAGTGGGTGACTGGTAGGGCTCTTCCAGGGCATCGAACCAGTCTTCCCAGGTCAGCCAGTCGTGAAAGTAGTCTTCCAGTTCCAGCAAGGTGTGTTCGCGCAGCATCTGCTGCGGGCTGGTCACAGGCCCTGCCTGCTGCAGATAACCGGCGTTACACACGGCGATGACTTCTTCCTGTTCCATGATGCGGGTGATCTGTACGCCGGGCGGTTCCTTTTCTCCGGGCACCAGATAATACAGGGCAAGATCGTACTCGCTCAGATCCAGTTGCCTGGGGTCGGCCATGGTCAGGATGCGGATTTCGATCTGTGGATGCAGCCGCTGCAGTTCGGGCAGTTTACGGGTCAGCCACATGGAGGCGACAGTAGGGCTGGATGCGAGGGTCAGCTGCAGGCTGCCCTGACGCCGGGTCAGGGCGGCGGTGCCGCTGGCCAGTTCTCGCAGCAACCGCTGCACCAGCTGAAAATAACGCTCTCCCGCCGGGGTCAGGAGCACGCCCTGGGCATCGCGATGAAACAGTGGCCGACCCAGGCACTCCTCCAGCCGCTTTATTTGCCGGCTGATGGCGCTCTGGGTCAGGCTGAGTTCGGTCGCCGCCTGGGTGAAGCTCTGGCTGCGCGCCGCCGCTTCAAAGGCCTGCAGACAATTGAGGGGGGGTAGGGGCTTGATCCGTTGGAACATATCAGTTTCCTGCGGCTGTCCTGTACTGAATAAGCCCCTACTTTACTCCCGGCTGGTTCCCAAGGCTACTGGGCAAGCCGCGGAATACGGTATTCCCAGCTCTTGTCGTTGAACAAGTCACCATCCAGCCAGGCTTGCTGCCGGGCGCTCAGGTAGAAATGCTGTTCGTCGCAGGCCAGGTGCAACTCGCTTTCTACCCGCACTTCCCAGTCATCCCGTCCGGCCCGATACAGCCAGTGAATATCGGCCTTGGTGGCGTCGGGATCTTCGGGGCGGGTGCGATATTCCTCGGTGGCTTTCTGCTCTACCCACAAGCCGTGATCGAGGAAGCGATAGGTGCCCATGTCGTCGTCGACCCGCACGCAGACTTCGCCGCTGGCTACGTCTTCGGTAATGGTGCGCTTGGGGCTGGACTCGCGCAAAAAGTCCATGTTGACCGGCTGGGCGGACTCCGGCGGCTGGAAGGGGTTGTCGATGGACTCGCCCCGGTATACCGGCAGGGTCAGACGTTGCTGGCCAGGCACCAGGCTCAGGGTGGTCAGCTTGGGGCTGGGCCAGAGCAGCGGAAAATGAGCGGTGGCGATGGCGACACGCAGCCGGTGGCCGGCGGGTACCTTATAGCCGATGTTGTCCAGCTGTACCTCGAACGCCATCTCTTCGCCCGGTACCGGCGGCTCCAGCACTGCGGGGTCATTGCGCAGGGCCAGGTTGAGGGTGCCGTAGCTTATCAGGGTGGCGCGGCCGTCCGGCGCTACATCGCTGAGGCGCACCGTGACCTGACCGCAGTCCTGATCCACCGAACCTCTGAGCGCTATGCTGGGGTTGCCCAGCAGCGGCAGCGACTCGCTCAGCGGCGCACTGTCGAAACACAGGGACAGGGCATCGTCCCGGCGCTGATCGGTAGGGAAGTCGGGGCCGAACCAGATGGCGCAGTATTCGCCGCCGTGCACCCCTGTGGTGAGCGGAGAGCAGACACCGGCGGGGGAGGTCATTGCATGTTCACCCGGCTTGAGGCCGTTGTCGGTCAGGCTGAACTGCTGTTGCTCTACCTGGCTGGCGGGCCAGCCGTCGGTCTGTACCCAGTCGCCGGGGCGGTAAGCGGTCATGGCGGAAGGCGGCTGAGCCTCCTGCAGGTAGAAGGTGCACTCGGGCTCGTCCATGATGCCGGTGTCTATGCCCTTCAGCCAGTGATCCCACCAGCGCAGGGCTTCCTGCAAGAAGCCGATGGCCGGATCCGGAATGGCGAAGTGGGGATACTTGTGGATCCAGGGGCCAATCAGCGCCTTCTTCGGGCACTTGAGGTGCTCCATCATCCGTACCGGGGTATTGCGATAGGCATCGCCCCAGCCACCGACGCAGTACACGGCGGCCTCTATATCCTCGTAGTTTTCGCAGATGGAGCCGTGAGCCCAGTAGGCGTCCCGGGTGCTGTGTTCAATCCAGGGCTTGGCCAGCAGCGGCATGTTTTCGAGCCGGTGCTTCCACATTGCCTGCCAGTCGTCGCCCACCAGGCGGGGATCCGGCACGGCGGCAGAAAAGCTCAGCATGGTGGCGGCCCAGCCCATGTTTTCCAGCAGCAGATTACCGCCCTTGAAGTGTACGTCGTCGGCGTAGCGGTCGTCGGTGGAGCAGATGGTGATGATGGCCTTCAGCGGCTTGGGCCGGCGCGCCGCCAGCTGCAGGCTGTTGAAGCCACCCCAGGAGATACCCATCATGCCCAGATTGCCGTTGCACCAGGGCTGGCGGCTGATCCAGTCGATTACCTCGAGCGCGTCGTCCTGCTCCTGCTTCAGATATTCATCCAGCATCAGGCCGTCGGACTCGCCGTTGCCGCGAATATCCACCCGCACACAGGCGTAGCCATGGCCCGCCAGGTAAGGGTGGGTCAGGGCATCGCGTACCGCAGTGCCGTCGACCTTGCGGTAGGGCAGATATTCCAGGATGGCAGGCACTGGATGCTGCTCCGCATCGGCGGGCAGCCATATCCGGGCGGCCAGGCGGGTACCGTCCTTGAGCGGGATCAGCAGGTGCTCTATTTCACGCACCTGACGGGGAAACTCATGCTTGGTGTGCATTGGTCGGTGTTCCTTCAAATGATGAGGTGTGGGTGTCGCTGGCCGATGCCGGTGCCGGGCTGGAGGGCATGGTCACGAGGGCCGGATTGGACAGCCAGTGCCACAGGGAGCCACTGGCCAGCAGAATAATAAACATGGCGGGCAGACCGCCCAGGTTGGACAGCATCTTGACGCCGTCGAGGCCGACGAAGGACACCATCACCCAGGACACGGTGCCGATCACCGAGCCCCACAGCACCTTGATGCCCAGGCTACTGTCCAGGTCGCTGTCGGCGGTCAGACCGTTGGTGCAGAGACCGCCGATGGCATCGGTGTTGGAGTCGGCCGCGGTGACATAGGAGATGAAGGCGATGAACAGCAGCAGCACTATCATGATGTTGCTGCCCGGCAGCTGCTCGAAGATCCGATACAGCACATGTTCCACGCCTTCGTTGTTGAGCACATCGTTCAGGCCGGCCGCCTGCTGCATATCCAGAAAGATGGCCGTGCCGGAGAAGATGCAGATCCAGACGATGGCGAACAGGGACGGAAACAGCAGGTTGATGCGGATGAATTCACGCACCGTGTAGCCACGGGCAATCTTGCCGAGGAACAGGGCGGTAACCGGGGCCCAGGCAAACCATACTGCCCAGTAGAAAATGCTCCACCACTGGGGCCAGGGATCGCTGGCGGCGGCGCCGGTGAACAGGCTGCGGGTAAAGAAGGTGTCCAGGTACAGGCCGAAAGATTCGGTGCCCAGGGCGATCATGAAGATGCTGGGGCCGAAGCAGAACATGAACACGCCCAGAAACAGCAGCAGCCAGGCGTTCAACGCCGACATGCGCGCTATGCCTTTTTTCAGGCCGCTGGCGGCGGAAAACACGAAGGTGGCCACGATCAGCGCGATGATGATGCCGAGGCGCAGCGGGGTGGTTTCACCGCCCAGATACTGACCGGCGCCACCTGCCAGGGTCAGGGCACCGGTGCCAAGAGAAGAGGCCATGCCGGCCACCAGGGCATAGAGCGCCACCGCATCGATGAAAGTACCGAAACGACGGGTGATGCGGGCGCCCAGCACCGGCTCCAGCATGCTGCCGATGGAGAAGCGCTTGCGCTGGTTATAGAAGGCGAGGGCAAACACCAGCGAGGGAATGGTGTAGATGGCGTAGGGGGTAAAGGACCAGTGCAAAAACATGGTGGCCATGGCGAAGCGGGCGGCATCCGGTGAGCCGGCTTCGAGCCCCGAACTTTCGGGCGGCCCGAACAGATGATAGAGCGGCTCGGCGGTGGTCCAGAACAGCACGCCGACCGCCAGGGTGGTGCACAGGGTGATGGAAAACCAGCGCCACCGGCTCAGCAGCGGTTCGGCCTGATCGCCACCGATACGGATTTTTCCGAGCGGCGAAAAGTAGACCACCACCGCCAGTACCAGCAAGTACAGGCTGCCGAGGCTGAACAACCAGGAAAAATTGTCCAGTATGGCGCTGTTCAGGGTTTTGGTGGTGGCGAGAAAGGTGTCCAGATCCAGATAACTGGCAAGCAGGGCTGCCATTAGCAGCAGGAAGGTGGGCCAGAATACCAGGGGCCTGAGGTTGGTCGATGACATATTATCAATCACTCCGTGATGGGTACTGCATATCCTTTTTGTTCTTTTCAGGAGGCAGGATAAAACACCCCCGATCTTGCAACCTTAAATTAACATGGCTTTCAGTCTGCCTAGGGGCCCTGAATCGCTCAATCAACATCTGAGCATGAGGTCATGATCACCGATCATTGGCACCATGTGCGGCGGCTTCGATTTGACGGATCGAGCGATCCGCTATGGTGTGTGTAGCTTGTTTATAAATCGAAGGATCCTGTGTATTAAGTTGAAAGTTATTCACAGATGTCAAGGATCATATTTTACAGGATCGAGACGATCCGGCTAGAGATCCAGCCTCTGCCTCAGTAGAATAACGGCCCCTTGATTGATCCCTTTGTTCCAGGAGTTCTGATGAGCGCTATGCTTTGGCAGCAGTGTCTTAACCGGCTACAAGATGAATTGCCTTCGGCAGAATTCAGTATGTGGATCCGGCCGCTGCAGGCGGAGCTGGGCGATAATACCCTGACCCTGTTTGCCCCCAACCGTTTTGTACTCGACTGGGTACGGGATAAGTATCTGCTGAGGATCAACGGTCTGCTGAGTGAATTCTGTGGCAGCAACTGTCCGCAGATGAAGTTCGAGGTGGGCAAGAAGCGTACGCCGGTCAACCTGGTGACCAGCAGCAGTAACAGCGGCAATAGTGGTAACAGCAGCAGGACTCAGAGCCGGGTGCAGACCACCCCTTCCTGGATCGAACAGGCCGACGATCGGCCGCAGATCACCTATAAGAGCAACATGAATCCCAACTATACCTTCGACAACTTCGTCGAGGGTAAGTCGAACCAGCTGGCCCGGGCCGCGGCCCGTCAGGTGGCGGACAATCCGGGTGGTGCCTACAACCCGCTGTTTTTATATGGCGGTACCGGCCTGGGTAAGACTCACCTGCTGCACGCGGTAGGCAACGGCATTCGCGCCCGCAAGGCCGATGCCAAGGTCATCTACATGCATTCCGAGCGCTTCGTGCAGGACATGGTCAAGGCGCTGCAGAACAACGCCATCGAAGAATTCAAGCGCTACTACCGCAGCGTGGACGCCCTGTTGATCGATGATATTCAGTTCTTCGCCAACAAGGAGCGCTCGCAGGAAGAATTCTTTCATACCTTTAATGCGCTGCTCGAAGGCAATCAGCAGATCATCCTGACCTCGGATCGTTACCCCAAGGAGATCAACGGGGTCGAAGACCGGCTCAAGTCCCGCTTCGGCTGGGGCCTGACGGTGGCGATAGAGCCGCCGGAGCTGGAAACCCGGGTCGCGATCCTGATGCGCAAGGCCGACGAGAATAAGATGCGCCTGCCCGACGAAGTCGCCTTCTTCATAGCCAAGCGGCTGCGGTCCAACGTGCGCGAGCTCGAAGGGGCATTGAACCGGGTGATGGCCAACGCGAACTTTACCGGCCGGGCCATCAATATCGACTTCGTGCGCGAGGCGCTGCGTGACCTGCTGGCACTGCAGGAAAAGCTGGTGACCATCGACAACATTCAGAAGACGGTAGCCGAATACTACAAGATAAAGCTGGCGGATCTGCTGTCCAAGCGCCGCTCCCGCTCGGTGGCGCGCCCGCGCCAGCTGGCCATGGCGCTGGCCAAGGAGCTGACCAATCATTCCCTGCCCGAGATCGGCGACGCCTTCGGGGGCCGCGATCACACGACCGTGCTGCACGCCTGCCGAAAAATCGGCCAGCTCCGGGAAGAGAGTCATGATATAAAGGAAGATTATTCCAATCTTATCCGCACCCTGTCTTCCTGAATCGGAGAACCCCATGCAGTTTACCATCAGCCGCGAAGCGATACTGCGACCCCTGCAATTGGTATCCAGTGCCCTGGGGGGGCGCCCTAACCTGCCGATCCTCAACAATATTCTGCTCAGCGTCGTTGATGACGCCCTGTCGATGACCGGTACCGATACCGAAGTCGAAATGGTGGCGCGGGTCGAGCTGCAGGGTAGCGTGACCGCCGGTCGCACCACGGTGCCGGCGCGCAAGATGCTGGATATCTGCCGGGGCCTGCCCGATGGCGCCGAACTGAAATTTACCCAGGAAGGAGAGCGCCTGATCCTGCGCTCCGGACGCAGCCGTTTCAATCTGTCCACCCTGCCGGCGGAAGACTTTCCCAATATCGAGGAATGGAGCTCCGAGCTGGAATTCGATATCAACCAGCTGGCATTGAAGAAGCTGATTGAATCCACCCAGTTCTCCATGGCCATTCAGGATGTGCGTTATTACCTCAACGGCATGCTGTTCGAGACCGACGGTCAGTGGCTGCGCACCGTGGCCACCGATGGCCACCGCCTGGCCACCTGTCAGCGCCAGCTGCTGGCCGACGAGCTGCCGGCCCAGCAGGTGATAGTGCCGCGTAAAGGGGTGTTGGAGCTGGTCAAGCTGCTCGAGCACGAGGAGCAGGATGTGCGCCTGCAAATCGGCAAGAGCAACATCCGGGCGGTCACCTCGGGCTTTATCTTCACCTCCAAGCTGGTGGATGGTCGCTTCCCGGATTATCGCCGGGTACTGCCGCGCGAGTGTGACAAGACCCTGATTTGCGGCCGTGAAGAGCTGCGTCAGGCCTTTTCCCGGGCGGCGATTCTGTCGAACGAAAAATTCCGTGGCGTGCGGCTGAACATGCAGGCACAGGTATTGAAAATCACCGCCAACAACCCGGAGCAGGAAGAGGCGGAAGAGGTGCTGGATGTGGATTATCAGGGCTCGAGTCTGGAAATCGGCTTCAACGTTTCCTATGTGTTGGATGTGCTCGGCACCCTCAAGTCCGACAAGGTCAAGGTCAGCCTTAAGGACGCCAGCAGCAGTGGTTTGATCGAGGCGGAAGACAGCGGGGATGCACTGTACGTAGTGATGCCGATGCGACTGTAGGCATGGCGCTGCTCAATCTACAGTTAAAGGACTTTCGCAATATCCATCATGGCCGCCTGGTGCCGGCCGCCGGTATCAACCTGCTGGTGGGTGCCAACGGCAGCGGCAAGACCAGTATACTGGAAGCCATTCATTATCTGGGCTTCGGACGTTCCTTTCGTACTCATCTGACCGGTCGGGTAATTCAGCAGGGTGAACCTGCCTTTACCCTCTTTGCCCGGGTGCGGCAGCATGATGACAGCCTGCCGGTAGGCCTGAGTAAAACCCGCAGTGGCGATACCCGGCTCAAGGTCGGTGGTCGGGCCGCCGAACGGCTGGCCGATCTGGCAAACATTCTACCCATTCAGTTGATCCACCCGGAAGGGTATAATCTACTGACTGGCGGTCCCAAGTTGCGACGGGCCTACCTGGATTGGGGGCTTTTTTATTCCAATGCCCGTTTTTTTACCGTCTGGGGACAGTTTCGCCGGTTGCTCAAGCAGCGTAATGCCCTGTTGCGACAGCTGCGGCCTTATCGGGAACTGAGTTACTGGGATCAGCAACTGGTGAGCGTGGGTGAAGAACTGAGTCTGTTCAGGCAGCAATATGCCGAGGCTATCGAGCCGGTGATCCGCCTGATAGCGGCAGATTTTCTGCCTGAATATGATTTTTCGTTCGACTTTTTCCGTGGCTGGGACCGGCAAACGATGCTGGCCCAGGTATTGGAGCAGGGCCTTGAGCGGGATCGCGGGCTGGGCTATACCCAGTCCGGACCGCATAAGGCAGAGATCAGGATAAAGGCCCGGGGCATGCCGGTGCAGGATTTGCTGTCACGCGGCCAGCTCAAGTTGCTGGTGTGCGCCATGCGGCTGGCCCAGGGCCTTTATCTGAAAACCCAGTCCGGACAGGACTGTATTTTTCTGATCGACGACTTTGCGTCTGAGCTGGATGAACACAAGCGTGCTTTGCTGGCGCACCGGTTAACCGAACTAGGTGCCCAGGTATTTGTTTCCGCTATCGATGTGGCCCAGCTCAGTCAGATGATCACACGGGATAACAGCAAGCTGTTTCACGTGAAACAGGGTGAAATCACCGAAACCCAGGAGTGCGAGTAAGCCAATGAGTGAACACACTTACGACTCTTCGAGTATTAAGGTATTAAAAGGTCTGGATGCGGTCCGGAAACGTCCGGGCATGTATATCGGCGACACAGACGATGGCACTGGCCTGCACCACATGGTGTTTGAGGTGGTGGATAACTCGATAGATGAGGCCCTGGCCGGGCATTGTAAAGACATCGTCGTGACCATTCACGTGGATGGCTCTGTTTCCGTGTCCGATGATGGCCGGGGTATTCCGGTCGATATTCACGAAGAAGAAGGCCGCTCCGCCGCCGAGGTTATCCTCACGGTGCTGCACGCAGGCGGCAAGTTCGACGACAACTCCTACAAGGTGTCCGGCGGCCTGCACGGCGTGGGTGTGTCTGTGGTGAACGCCTTGTCCGAAAAGCTGCAGCTGACCGTATGGCGCAGCGGCAAGGTGCACGAGCAGACCTACCGGCACGGTGAGCCCCAGGCGCCGCTGGTGGCGGTGGGTGATACCGCCAAGTCGGGTACCCTGATCCGCTTCTGGCCCAGCCATGACACCTTTACCAATACCGAATTTCATTTCGATATTCTGGCCAAGCGTTTGCGTGAACTGTCGTTCCTGAATTCGGGCGTTTCCATTCGCCTGCTCGACGAGCAGGAAAACAAGGAAGTACACTTCGAGTATGAAGGCGGCATTCAGGCCTTCGTCGAGTACCTCAACCGCAACAAGACCCCGATCCACCCCAAGGCGTTTCATTTCGTCACCGAGCGGGAAGACGGTATTTCGGTTGAAGTGTCGATGCAGTGGAACGACTCCTACCAGGAAAACATCTTCTGCTTTACCAACAACATCCCCCAGCGGGATGGTGGTACCCACCTGGCCGGTTTCCGCGCGGCGCTGACCCGTACCCTGAACACCTTCATGGACAAGGAAGGCTACAGCAAGAAGGCCAAGACCTCGGCCTCAGGTGACGATGCCCGTGAAGGCCTGACTGCCGTGGTATCGGTCAAGGTACCGGATCCCAAGTTCTCGTCCCAGACCAAAGACAAGCTGGTGTCGTCCGAGGTGAAAACTGCGGTCGAGCAGTCCATGGGCGAACGCCTGAGCGAGTTTCTGCTGGAAAACCCGGGAGACGCCAAAATCGTGGTCAACAAGATCATCGATGCGGCCCGGGCGCGGGAAGCGGCGCGCAAGGCACGAGACATGACCCGCCGCAAGGGCGCTCTGGATCTGGCCGGCTTGCCCGGCAAACTGGCCGACTGTCAGGAAAAAGATCCGGCGCTGTCTGAACTCTACATAGTGGAGGGTGACTCGGCGGGTGGCTCGGCCAAACAGGGCCGTAACCGCAAGAACCAGGCGATTCTGCCGCTCAAGGGTAAAATCCTGAACGTGGAAAAGGCGCGCTTCGACAAGATGCTGTCTTCTCAGGAGGTGGCCACCCTGATCACCGCCCTGGGCTGTGGCATCGGCCGGGACGAATACAACCCGGACAAGCTGCGCTACCACTACATCATCATCATGACCGATGCGGATGTGGATGGTGCTCACATCCGTACCCTGCTGCTGACCTTCTTCTACCGGCAGATGCCGGAAATTGTCGAGCGTGGTTACATCTATATCGCCCAGCCGCCGCTGTACAAGGTGAAAAAGGGCAAGCAGGAGCAGTACCTGAAAGACGAAGACGCCATGCTGCAGTACCAGACCAGTCTGGCACTGGACGGCGCCAGCCTGCACGTGAACGAGTCGGCTCCGGCCATCGGTGGCGAGCATCTGGAAAAGCTGGTCAATGATTTCCGCAAGGTACAGATACTGATTAACCGACTGTCACGTCGGGCGCCGGAGCTGGTGCTCAACGAGCTGATTTATCAGCCGGAACTGACGCTGGATGCCCTGACCGATGAAGAGCAGGTCAAGAGCTGGGTCGCGGCCATCAACCTGTCGCTGGAAGGAAGCAACACCAACGGTGCCGAGTATCTGCTGGATTACGGCTTCTTCGAAGAGCGCAGCTGCTACCTGCCCAAGGTGAAAGTCCGTCAGCACGGTATCGAGCGGGAATTCCCGATCAGCTACGACTTCTTCGCCTCTGGTGAATATCGCAGCATCGTCTCTCTGGGCAAAGGCATCGCCAATCTGATGGAAGAAGGCGGCTACGTGAAGCGGGGCGAGAAGACCAAGACGGTATCCAGCTTTGCCGAAGGCCTGGAATGGCTGATGCACGAGAGCAAGCGTGGCCTCTATGTACAGCGTTACAAGGGGCTGGGCGAGATGAACCCGGACCAGCTGTGGGAAACCACCATGGATCCCGGCTCTCGCCGCATGCTGCAGGTGACCATCGAAGATGCGGTGGCCGCCGATCAGCTGTTCTCCACCCTGATGGGTGACCATGTAGAGCCGCGTCGCGAATTTATCGAGACCAACGCGCTCAAGGTCGCCAACCTGGATATCTAAGCCGGTTTGACCCTTATGGTTTGATCACCACTTTGCAGAATGCCGTCCATCAGGGCGGCATTTTATTTTGGGGAGCTTTCAGGTACTCTGACCTGAAAATAAAGATATAAACCTGTTATTTTTCTGGCGGTTAACGTATCCCCCTGAATTTAAAGGGTGTTACGCGGAGCCAGCGTTATCGCCCGACGCCGGCCAGGTATAAAGCCACTTACACAAGTCTACTTACACAAGAATTCTTCCACTATGACGTCATCATTTCCCCTCGGCATCCGGCTGTTATGGGATGAACTGCAGCTGATGCAGGCCCCCGGCCTGTACTGGGTTCATGCGGATCGGCAGGCCGATGCGACTTCGCTGTGCCGACAGGTTATCGGTTGCCAGTCGGCCGAGACCCGGGCGGCATTGATCTGCGCCGGTAGTTCTCCGGCAGAGATAGTCGAGGGGCTGGGTGATGTGGGGCCTCAGGCCTTGCCGCTGTTTTCATTGCCGGAAGACGGGCGGGCCCTGATGCAGTTGCGCGAGGATCTGATGCGCGGGCTCAAGCCCCGTGGCCGCTTGCTGCTGCTGTGTGCCCCCGCCCGGCTCTGGCAGGATGATGTTGAACGGAAGAGATTGCACGGCTGGCTATCAGGGATGAAACGCTGGCTGGGTAAACAGGGTTGCACCCTGCTGATTGTCAGTCATGGTTCGGGCAGTGGCTCACTGGATACCGCACTGCTGACGGAATATGGCACCCTTTCGGGTCTGGTTCGGCTGCGCTGGCAGCAGGACCAGCATGCCTATGAGGTGGCGTTCTGGTGTAACCAGGGTGGGGTCAGCGCCAACCAGAAGCTCGCACTGACTCCCGATGGACTGGGCTGGCAAGTTAGGGAAGAGGACCGGCAGCAACCCCAGCCCCGTAACGACGAACACCTGATCCTGTGCCAGAAAAAGGTGCTGGAAGGTGGCGTAGCCCTGACTGATCACTGGCGTCTGTTTGACAGCAACGAGGCGCTGGCCGAGGCGGGACAAGAGGCACAGGCAGCCACCCTGGTCTTTTCGCTGCAATACAGTCAGAACATCGAAGAACTGACTCGCAAGATACACGGGCTTCGTCGCCGGTGTGGCAAGGGCCTGAAACTGGTGGTGCGGGAAATGGCAGTCAGCTTGCGTCAGGCCGATGAGCGGATGCTGCTGGCCTGTGGTGCCAATCTGGTGGTGTCGCATCATGTTCCCCTGTCCCGTTTTCTGACTCAGCTCGAGGGGATTCAGGGACAGGACTTTGTGCGCCATGTGCCCTCGGATATGGATCCCTTGCTGAATGCCCTTAAACCACTCCGGCTGAAGGGTGTTATCAGGCATGAGCGTTTCTGTGCTGCCCTGACTGAGTTGATGGCGCACCCGCTGCTTCCGGAAGACGGCAAGGGTGTGCTGGTCGCGCTGCAGCCAGAGCCCGGGCTGATGGCGGTACAGGCCCTGACACTGTGTCGGATAAACAGGGATGGTGATCTGGCCACGGTGGCCGACGATTGCCTGTTCCTGTTTCTTTTTTCCTGTGTGATCAACGATCTGGATCTGGCCTTGAACCATGTCTTCCGGCTACCGGTGGACGGCCTGTTCCGCCAGCGGAAGGTCTGGCATCAGGACGGCCATATTCTGGACCAGTTACAGAAAATACGACGGCAGCAGGCACCGGAATGGTTACCGGCTCAGGTTGTCGACGAGAGTGATGTTGGGCAACTGGTTACCCCCGACGCTCCGGCCCGGCGACAACCCCAGGCCATCCGCCTGCCGGTCTTTCGGGAGGAATAGGTATGTATATCAGCGATATAGTGGGGATTTTTCTGTTGTGTGCGGCAGTCATGCTGCCACTGGGCTACTTACTGCGGGACTGGTTTCCTCGTCTTCGACAGTGGCTGAGTGCCTTGCTGTTATCACCGCTCTACCTGAAATCCGAAGGGATAAGGCGGCGCGAATCCATTACCCCTGCAGATGCGAAACATGAACAAAAACATTAACACTGCCAGCCAATCCACGTCTTCCTTGCCGCTCCTTGGGCAGTACTGGCGTGGCCTGGGAGGCTGGAATTATTATTTTCTACTGAAGTTCGGTTTGCTGTGGTACGGCTATCTGAATTTTCACCCGCTGGCCAACCTGGTATTGGTGGCATGCCTGTTGTTGCCGATTCCGAATATCAGGCTGCATCGGCTGCGGCACTGGCTGGCAGTGCCGTTTGGTATCGGACTGTTTTATCATGATACCTGGCTGCCCGGTATCGGGAGCCTGCTGAGTCAGGGTGATCAGCTGGCGGGTCTGAGCGGGACCTATCTGCTGGAGTTGATACAGCGCTTTATCAACTGGCAGATGCTGGGAGCGGCGTTCGTGCTCTGGGTCGCCTACCTGTTTCTGGTGCAATGGCTCCGCTTCACCGTGCTGGTGGTGGTGGCCCTCGGCTGGCTGAATGTGCTGGATATGTCCGGTCCGGCGATGAAGCTGCTGCCGGTGGTGGAACAGCCGATGGCGGGGCGTCAGTTCGATAAGCCGAAGGCCGCTTCGGACATGGTGTCTCCGGCCGATATTCCGGCTACCAATCAGAATCTGAATGCTGCGCTTGATGCCTTTTATCAACGAGAACAGCAGCGACAGACCCGATTTCCGAACTCGCTGCCTGCCGATGCGGTGCCTTTCGACTTGCTGGTGATCAATATCTGCTCCCTGTCCTGGTCGGATCTTGAGGCCGTCAAGCTGGCATCACACCCCGTATGGCAGCGATTTGACATACGTTTCCAGGATTTCCATTCGGCGACATCCTACAGTGGGCCGGCCGGGATCCGCCTGTTGCGTGCCAGCTGTGGCCAGTCTGCTCAGCAAGCCCTGTATAAGCCGGCCGATCCCCGGTGCTACCTGTTCGACAACCTGGCGCAACTGGGTTTCGGCACCCAATTGGCCATGGATCATGACGGTGACTTTGGCGGTTACCTGACCGATCTGCGCCAGCATGGCAACATGCAGGCTCCGCTGATGTCACAGCAGGGTATTTCCCGGGCCCTGGTTTCGTTCGACGACGAACCTGTGTTGAATGATGCGCAACTGTTCAGCCGCTGGCTCCGGCAGCGACAGGCTGATGGCGATACCCGTAGCGCCACCTTCTTCAACCTTATCCCGTTGCATGATGGCAACCGTCTGCCCGGGAAAAACGAAACCGCGCCCTATCGGGATCGTGCCCTTGACCTGTTCGATCAGCTGGACGCCTTCTTCGAGCAGCTGGAGCAGTCCGGCCGCAGGCTGATGGTGGTGGTGGTGCCCGAGCACGGGGCGGCGCTGGTTGGTGACAAGGTACAGTTGTCCGGCCTGCGCGATATTCCCAGCCCTTCCATAACCCGGGTTCCGGTCGGCATCAAGCTGTTTGGCATGCAGGCCCCGCATCGGGGACCGGCCCTGGAAATTGAAACCCCCAGCAGCTATCTGGCGATCTCCGAACTGATCGCCCGGCTGGTGGATGGCAGACAGTTTGAGGCGGAAGCTGTCGACTGGCAGGCGCTGACCCGGGGGCTGCCGCAAACGGCGGCGGTGTCGGAAAATGACAATGCGGTGGTGATGGAGTTTCAGGGCGACAGCTATATCCGCCTCAACCAGGGTGACTGGGTGCCCTATCCCCGATGATATCGGCTTGTATATCACCAATTTTCGAGTAGCAGCATGAAGCGTAAAGACAATGAATATGATGGTCTGCACTGGGCAGAAGAAACCCAGGATGACCTTAGAGCCCTCGGGCGGATAGTGTCGTTGCCGGCGCTGGGATACCAGGATATCGGCCGGCAACAGCAACTGGCTGCCATCGTCGAGCGTTGGCCCTTGCTGGACGAGCTGTCTCTGGCACGGGATGACGAGAAATCATGCCGGTAATTGCCCTGCAGGGGATACGGGGTGGTGTGGGCACCACCTCGGTGACGGCGGGCCTGGCCTGGGCTTTGCGTCGACTGGGCGAACGGGTGCTGGTCATCGACTTTTCGCCGGACAATCAACTGTGCCTGCACTTCAACGCTCCGCTGTCGTTGACGGCGGGCTGGGCCCGTGCGGAGCTGGATGCTAGCCCCTGGCATCAGGAGGCGCTGCGCTATGAGGAGGGGCTGGATTTACTGCCCTTCGGACACTTGTCGGTGGCAGAGCATCCCCGCTGGCTGGCACAACACCGGCAGGAGCCCGGACGCTGGATGCAATACCTGACCCAGTTGCGCGACAGCGGCGACTATGACTGGCTGCTGCTGGATCTGCCTGCCGCCGATTCTGCCTGCGCCGAGCGGTGGCGGGCGGCGGCCGATGCGGTGTTCTGTGTGCTGACGGCGGATGCCAACAGCCATATCCGCCTGCATCGGCAGCAGATGCCGCCGGGGAGCCGGCTATTGCTCAATCAGTTTTCCGCCGACAGCCGCCTGCAGCAGGATTTGCAGCAATACTGGCGGCAACACCTGGATGCCTTGCTGCCATTGTCGATCCACAGAGACGAGGCGATGGCCGAGGCGCTGGCCGCCAAGCAGCCGGTGGGAGAATACAGTGCTATCAGCCTGGCGGCTGACGAACTTAATGTGCTGGCAGGCTGGTGCCTGGCCCATGTTAGCGGGGCGCGGCCATGAACTGGCTGATGGGGCCCTTGTTCAGCCTGGGGCTGGGGGCATTGGAGCAGCGTTATCGGGGATATCGCCGCCAGGGTAGCTCGGTAGCCGCCGCCGGCCTGTGCTGTGCCGGCCTGATCCTGGCCTGGTCCCTGTTTCGGCTGGAATCCCCCGGCTGGCAGGCGCTGCGTAGCCAGGTTCGTTACTGGTTTCCTCATCTTTCACCGGAGCGACCCCGGCTGGGTGATGGCCTGCGTTATCTGCTGCAGACCAGCTGGTTGCTGCTGACTTGCCCCGCCGGGCAAAAAAAGCCGATATGGGCGGCTTGGTCAGCCCGTTTGCGCGGCGCCGGTGATCGTCGGCGACGCCCGGTCAGAATTCCGGACAGGCCGAAGCCGGATACAGCCCAGCGCGCTCCAGCCGGCCAGCTCCGTCGCGCCGGGCGGATGCTGATGCTGCTGATTGCGGCGTTATTGGCCCTGCTGTGTATATCACAACCTTTTGACATACAGACGCAGCTGGTGTTTGTGCTGGTGCTGTGGGCGATGGCCATGGTGGTCCGTCGCATGCCCGGCCGCTTTGCCAGTCTGCTGATGATCATGCTGTCATTGCTGGTGTCTTGCCGCTACCTGTGGTGGCGCTACACCTCGACTCTGAACTGGGATGACCCGCTCAGCCTGTTTTTCGGCCTGCTGTTGCTGGCGGCGGAGACCTATGCCTGGCTGGTGCTGGTGCTGGGTTATTTTCAGTCGCTCTGGCCCCTGCATCGCCAGCCGACGCCGCTGACGATGCCGTCGGCCGAGTGGCCGACCATAGATATCATGGTGCCTACCTACAATGAGCCCTTGAGCGTGGTGAAGCCGACCATCTATGCGGCCCTGGGGATCGACTGGCCGCAGGACAAGCTCAATATCTACCTGCTTGATGATGGCGATAGAGCCTCGTTTCGGGCGTTCGCCGAGGAAGCGGGGGTACAGTATATTGCCCGGCCGACCCATGAACATGCCAAGGCCGGCAACCTGAACTACGCCATGCGGCAGGCCAGCGGCGAATTTGTCGCCATCTTCGACTGTGATCATGTGCCGACCCGCACCTTTCTGCAGCTGACCATGGGCTGGTTTTTCAAGGATAAAAAGCTGGCCATGCTGCAGACGCCGCATCACTTTTTCTCGCCGGACCCGTTTGAGCGCAACCTTGGCCGCTTCGGCCATACCCCGAACGAGGGCTCGCTGTTCTACGGTTTGCTGCAGGATGGTAATGACATGTGGGATGCCACCTTCTTCTGCGGCTCCTGTGCGGTGATCCGCCGCAGCGCCCTGGATGAGGTGGGTGGAATAGCGGTGGAAACCGTGACCGAAGATGCCCATACCTCGCTGCGCCTGCACCGCCTGGGCTACACCTCGGCCTATATCCGCATTCCCCAGGCCGCGGGTCTGGCCACCGAAAGCCTGTCTGCCCATATCGGTCAGCGGATCCGTTGGGCCAGGGGCATGGTGCAGATCTTCCGGCTCGACAACCCCTTGCTGGGCAAGGGGCTGAAACTGACCCAACGGCTCTGTTACGCCAATGCCATGCTGCATTTTCTGTCCGGCATCCCCCGGCTGATCTTCCTGACCGCGCCGCTGGCCTTCCTGCTGCTGAACGCCTACATCATTTATGCTCCGGCACTGGCCATTGCGCTCTACATGTTGCCGCACATGATCCATGCCAACCTGACCAACTCCAGGATCCAGGGTAAATACCGGTATTCATTCTGGAGCGAGGTATATGAAAGCGTGCTGGCCTGGTATATCGCCCGGCCTACTACCGTGGCCCTGCTTAACCCCCATAAGGGCACCTTCAACGTGACCGCCAAGGGCGGCCTGGTAGATAAAGCCCATGTGGACTGGGAAATCAGCAGGCCTTATCTGGTGCTGGTGCTGCTTAACCTGTGCGGCCTGATTGCCGGTGGCTGGCGGCTGGCATACGGTGATGCGGCCGAGATACCCACGGTGATCCTGAGCATAGGCTGGGTCCTGTTCAATATGCTGATCCTGGGCGGGGCCATAGCGGTGGCGGTGGAGGCCAGGCAGGTGAGGCAGTCACACCGGGTCGATATTGCCCTGCCTGCCGCCATCAAACGCCGGGGCGGCCATCTGTTTCCCTGTACCTTGCGTGATTATTCGGACGGCGGTGTGGGTATCAAATTGCGGCAGGACGACATACTGCGAGAAGGGGAACGGGTCACCCTGTTGCTCCGACAGGGGCTGCGGGAGTGTACCTTCCCGGCAACCGTGATGCGGCGATTCGGAACCGGCATCGGGCTGCAGTTGAGCAACCTGACCCGGGAGCAGCATATCGAGTTTATTCAATGTACCTTTGCCCGTGCCGATACCTGGGCACGCTGGCAGGATGAATTTGACCGCGACAAGCCGATGGCCAGCCTGACTGATGTGCTGGCACTGGGCTGGAGCGGTTTTCAGAGTCTGCTCGATTATTTGCCGTCGCCGCTGGCGCGACTGTTTGTCGGCGTGAGCCGGCTGCTGGTGTGGCTGAGATCGTTTCTTCCACGTACGCCACGCACTGACATGCTGTTACCGGGCTCGGAGCGAGCATTGGTTCAACCTTGATGAGGGAATAATGATAAAAAGAATCACCTTGTTCATCCTGCTGGCGGGAAGCATCACTGCCCCTATCCAGGCGGAAGAGAGTCCGGTCGAGACGACGCTCACAGTGCTGGAAGAGATCCCGGCCCGTGATGTAGAACTCACCTTTGGACAGTTGACCCCGTCGTCGGGGAACCTGATTCTGCGTGGCAACAGCCCCGAAGGCCAGGTGGAGTTCGGGGTGCGCAGCGATGAAGTGGTGTCCAGCGCCCTGCTTGATCTGGACTTTATTCCGTCACCGGCACTGCTGCCGGTCGAGTCTCAGGTGAAGGTGTACCTCAACGATGAAATGATGGGAGTGGTGCCGGTTGCGAACGAGCAGCTGGGTAACCGAAGTCGGGTACAGGTGCCGCTGGACCCGCGCTATATCGGCGATTTCAACCGGGTAAAACTGGACTTCATCGGTCATTATCAACGCACCTGTGAAAACCCGGCCCATAGTTCCCTGTGGCTGGATGTGGGTAGTGGCAGCAAGCTGTCGTTACGCTATCAGGCATTGCCGCTGAAGAACGATTTGTCCTATTTTCCCGAGCCGTTTTTCGATAGCCGGGATAATCGGCCGCTGACCCTGCCGATGGTGTTTGCCGCATCGCCGGCGCTGGCTCAGCATAAGGCGGCGGCGGTACTGGCGTCCTGGTTCGGTGCCCGGGCCCAGTGGCGCGGCCAGCAGTTTCCTGTGCTGTTCAACCAGTTGCCCGAACGCCATGGTATCGTCTTTGCCACCAATGAGCAGCGGCCGGAATTTCTGCGGGAGTATCCCGCCGTGGACGGCCCGACCGTGGAGATGATCAGTCACCCGGAAAATCCTTACGTCAAGTTGTTGTTGGTGCTCGGCCGTGACGATGAGGATTTGATCACGGCGGTACGGGGCATAGCCCAGGGCAGTATTCTGTTTCGTGGTCAGAGTGTCAGCGTGGCCGACGCCAGACCGCTGATGCCGCGTCAGCCCTATGATGCCCCCAACTGGGTGCGAACCGACCGACCGGTTGCGTTTACCGAACTGCAAAATTATCCCGATCAGTTGCAGGCCACCGGCATGGAGCCCTCGCCGATGTCGCTGACTCTGAACCTGCCGCCGGATTTATACATGGCTCGCGATCTGGGTATCGCCATGCAGTTGAAATACCGTTATACCTCGCCGAAAACGGATGATGGATCGCGGCTGACGGTCAGCCTCAACGATCAGTTTCTGCGTACCTATACACTCAAGCCGGAACGGCAAAGCGGCGAAAAGTTGTTGCAGCTGCGGCTGCTGCAGGATGCGTCCGGCAATGATCGGCTCACCATACCGGCGCTCAAGCTGGGTACCAGCAATCAGCTGCGTTTCAATTTCGACTACGCCAACGCCATTCTCGGTGGCACACCCGAGCGTTGCGAAACCTACCAGCAGATTCCCAATCAAGTGGTGATTGACGGTCACTCAACGATCGACTTCTCCGGTTACCGCCATTTCATCGCCATGCCGGACTTGCGCGCCTTTGCCAACGCCGGTTTTCCGTTCAGCCGGCTGGCGGATCTGTCCCAGACTCTGGTGGTCGTCGACAAGCACCCGGCTCCGGCGCAGATCAGCGCTCTGCTCAATATTCTGGGTGCCATCGGGGCGCACACCGGTTATCCGGCACTGGGGGTGCGGCTCAGTGACGACTGGCAGCAGGAAAAAAACCGGGATCTGGATCTGCTGCTGGTAGGTTCAATACCGGCCTCGCTGCGTGATGATAAAAACATCCATCTGCTGTTCGAAGCGACCAGAAGCCGGGTGCAGATGCCGGCTCGTCAGGTATCGCGGCCCGAGTTGATGCCGGATAGCCAAGACGACAAACCGGCGAGTGAAGCCAGGATTGACTCGGATGGTCCCATGGCGGCGGTGATTGGCTTTCAGTCCCCTTTCCATGAACAACGCAGTGTGGTGGCGCTGCTGGCAGACAGCCCTCGGGGTTATCAGCTGTTGAATGAGGCGATCAACGACAGCGGCCAGCGTGCCGCCCTGTCCGGTACTGTGGCGGTGATCCGGGAGTCGGGAGTCAAAAGCTTGCGAGTGGGCAAGGCCTACCATGTGGGTTACCTGCCCTGGTGGGAGCGAATCTGGTTTGTGCTGGCCCCGCACCCGCTGGTGCTGGCCGGTCTGACGGCCTTCAGTGTGTTGCTGCTGGCCTGGGTCTTGTGGCGGCTGCTGCGTGCTATTGGTCGCCGCCGGCTGTCGCCGGATGAGCGGGACTAACTTTTATGGGCGGCCTGTATGCGGGGATGCTGAGTCTGTTGCTGCTGTGGTCGGTCAGTGCCTGGTCCGGGTGTGACTGGCCGGCCTGGCAGCAGTTCAGGCAGGCTTATATCAGCGAGCAGGGGCGGGTGATTGATCCCGCCGGGGGGCGTGATGTCACCACCTCGGAAGGGCAGAGCTACGGCATGTTTTTCGCCCTGGTGGCGGATGATCGTGACACCTTCGAGCGTCTGCTGCGGTGGACCCAGGATAATCTGGCGGCCGGGGATCTGACCGCCCGGTTGCCAGCCTGGCTGTGGGGACAGGATCGGCAACAGCAATGGGGGGTGCTGGATCCCAATTCGGCTGCCGACTCGGATCTGTGGCTGGCCTATGACCTGCTGGAAGCCGGCCGTCTGTGGCAAAACCGCCGTTATCGGGTGCTGGGTACCCTGCTGCTGCAGCGCATCGCCCGGGAAGAGGTTGCAGACATTCCGGGCCTGGGTGTGATTATGCTGCCGGGTAAAGACGGTTTTGTCGGAGAGCAGCGTTGGAGCCTCAATCCCAGCTACCTGCCGCCCCAGCTGCTGGCGCGTTTCGCCGCTTTCGACGGACCCTGGCAGGCGATGCGACATAACAATCACCGGCTGTTGCTGGAAACGGCGCCCGCCGGTCTGGTGCCCGACTGGGTAGTCTGGAAGTCCGATTCAGGCTGGCTGCCGGACCCCAAGACCGGCAGTACCGGCAGTTACGATGCCATTCGCAGCTACTTGTGGGCCGGCATGCTGGCCGACGATTCCCCCGACCGGGCGCAACTGACGGCACACCTGCAACCGATGGCCGAACTGACGGCGACCTTGGGTGTGCCGCCGGAGCGTGTGGATGCCCTGACGGGTGAGGTATCGGGGGCCGGCCCTGTCGGTTTTTCCGCCGCCTTGCTTCCCTTGCTGCAGAATTCGACCGCCGCCGAGGTACAGCGCCGGCGACTGGCCACGCAGCCAGCCGGTGAAGATGCCTATTACGATACGGTGCTGACCCTGTTTGGACTGGGTTGGGATCAACGGCGTTATGCTTTCAATCAGGCGGGTGAGTTATTACCCGATTGGGACAATTCATGTTCAAGTTCTCGTTAATTACACTGGGCTTGCCGCTTGCTCTGGCCTTGTTGCCGGTGGCTCAGGCGGCGGTGGTCCCCGAGCCCTGGTTGCTGGAGCAGATCCGGCTGGGTGAGGCCAGTTACCGGGATAACCTGGTCGAGGAGTCATTGCACCGACTGGAGCTTATCGCCCCCGATCACCCCGAGGTGATGGCGGCACGATTGCGCCTGGCGCTGCGCCAGGACGAGGTGCCGCTGGCCCGTCGTCAGCTGGAGCGGCTGGCCCGGCTGGCGCCGGAGTCGGTTGAATATCGCCAGGCGAAAAGTGCCATGCGG
>NZ_MPZM01000007.1 GCF_002936955.1 Oceanisphaera arctica
TTTTTGTTGGCTTTCATATCGATTCCAGGTAGTGCAGCGAGCGCACTCCGTACCAGCACATGGGCTCGCCGTCGATCAATACCGCATCCAGCTTCAGCTCTGCTCTGGTCTGTTCCAGCTTGCCGGCGAAGGGATAGGGTTCGCTGGAGCACAGCAGCACCGGGTTCTGCTCGCGAATCCATTCTTCATCTAATGAGGGGTAGCGATCGTCGAAGGTGAGCACCTTGTCGGCAAAACCCAGGTGTTCGAATACGGAATAAATAAAGGTATCGCGGCCCACACTCATGAACGGCTTGCGCCAGATCAGGTAAAGCCACGTTCGCTGGTCATTCAACACCGAGGTCGACGAAGCAAAGTCACCGGATAACAGCGGTAATACCTCGGGCGAGCATTGTTTTTTTTCGGCCAGCACCGCCTGATAGCGCACACTCAGGTCCAGCAAGGCGTCTGAACACAGCTGTTGCGACAACAGCCTGAGCGCCTGTGGCATGTCGTGCACCGATTTCACATCGGTGGCGAAATAGGGAAAGGGGCAGGTTTGCGCCATTTCCAGGGTGTTTTCTTCTTTATCGAAAATCACCATATCCGGCGCCAGCGCCGCAACCTTGCTCCACTGCACATCCTTGGTACCGCCGACGACAGCTAACGAGGCCACCTTGTCGGCCGGATGCACGCAATATCGGGTACGCCCCACTACATTAACGCCACACTCGATCAGGGTTTCGGTCCAAGACGGAACCAGACACACCACTCTCATCACGTTTCCTTATTTTCAACCCAATTCCATTAAGTATCTGATCAGATTTTGAGGAGGAGTTCCAGAGGCAACAGAGCCGCCTCCCTCGACACGCTACGAGTACATCCATGTAAGCTCGGAAATGCCATCTGACCGCCAGGGAGGGCGGGAATGCCGGAATGGCAGGAGCATTTTCCGACCATGGCATTTCACGGTCGTGGGAGGCGTTCTCTGTTGCCTCTTTTGAACACCGAGTTACCCGCAGACAGTGCCAACAGGCGACTCTGTAGCATCAAAGAGGGCAAAGGGATCTGCTCCGCCGACCATCACATGACAGGGCCAACAAAGGCTCCTGCAATGCTGGCACTCCCGCCTTCCATGGCGGTCGGACGTCATGTGCTGAGCGTCACAGGGAAGTGCTTGAGCGGGTCGTCGGAGCGGGCCCTTTGTCCGACATTGATACAGAAATTAAATAGAGCATTTGTTTCATGTGATCGGTTCTAAACCCTATGAGGGGGAAGCATAAAAACTCACCCCTCACCCCTCACCCCTCACCCCTCACCCCTCACCCAGGTTACTTATTGACCAAAGTAATTCTGCAGGAATTCGTCGAAGCCGATGGTATCGGACTGCTCTATCTTGCGCTGACGCATCTCGGAACGGGCGCCTTCTTCGTCGAAGTAGCTGTCTTCCCAGTAGCGCGGGCGGCTTTGCTGCAACTGCTGATGGTAGCGCTTCGACAGGGCCAGACCGAAGGGCAGTATGTCCTGACCACTCTGTTGCAGCTCGTTGAGCACCCGGGCCGACAGGGTCAGGCTCGGGTCCTGAATCGCCGCCAGCTGTTGTGCATGAGCCTTGCCGTAACAGCCCCGGCCACAGCAGGCATCCAGCAGCGCCGCTACGTCTTTCAGCTCGCCGAAATAACGTTCGCCCAACGCCTTGAGCGTGAGGGTCTCGCCGCCGAACACTTCCAGCTCCAGGCCGGGTTTGCGCCCTTCCAGCACCACCTTGTTGAAGTTGCGCCGGTTGAGGGCAATCTCGTCTTCCGTCAGCGGGGCCGACGGCGTCAGCAGGCACCAGAGCAGGAAGGTATCGAGGAAGCGGATCTGGCCCGCATCTATGCCCACCGCCGAGAAAGGGTTCACATCGACCGAACGTACTTCGATATACTCGATGCCCCGGGTGGCCAGGGCTTCCGACGGCTTTTCGCCGCTTTCGGCGGTGCGCTTGGGCCGGATCGGTGCATAGAGTTCGTTTTCTATCTGCAGCACATTGTCGTTGAGCTGACGGTATTCCCCGTCCACCTTGACGCCGATTTTGGCAAATTCCGCCGCATGGGTGCCGATGGCCCGACGCAGCGAAGCGACGTATTCATCCAGGCTGCTCAGCGAGATATTGAGCCCGGCCTGGGCGTTGTTGGTATAGCCCAGATCCGACAGCCGCAGCGAGGTGGCATAAGGCAGATAGAGGGTACCCTTGCCGAGGCGCTCGAACGGCAGCTGATGATCGCGCCCGGCGAGGAAAGACCCGCACAGCGCCGGCGAGGCGCCGAACAGATAGGGAATCAGCCAGCCGAAGCGATAGACGTTGCGGATCAGCCCCAGATACTTGTCGGAGACAAAGTCCTGCAGAAAATCGTTGTTGCCTTCCTGCAGATGCCATTCACTCCAGAAGCTGTCGGGCATGGAGAAGTTGAAGTGCACCCCGGAAATTACCTGCATCCGGCTGCCGTAGCGATGGTGCAGCCCCTGTCGATAAAGGGTTTTCATGCGGCCCACATTGGAGCTGCCGTACTGAGCCAGCGGAATATGATCATCCCCCTTGAGCAGACAGGGCATGCTCAGCGGCCACAACTGCTCTTCGCCCAGGTGGCGCATCGTATAGCCGTGAATGTCACCCAGCTGCGCCAGCAGTATCTCCACCGAATCCGACACCGGGGTGATGAACTCCATCAGGGATTCGGAAAAATCGGTGGTGATGTTGGCGTGGGTCAGGGCCGAGCCCAGTACCTCGGGGTGGCCGGTCTGGGCCAGGTGACCGGCCGGCGTGATGCGCAGGCTTTCGCGCTCTATGCCACGACGAATACCCTTGATGGCGGGCAGACGCATCGGCGTTTGCCAGGCCTGGAGTCGTTCGGCCAGTGTTAATGTTGTTTTGGTCATTATTGGTTACTCTTTGGCACGGGATAACCATTCCCCTGAGGAGAAAAGTTATCCCGCGAGAGGCCTGGCCTCGTTACTCAATGGTAAAGTCGTGTACCGGAAGATGGAGCTGCGACAGCGATTTTTCAAGCTTTTCCTTGTCGCCGACCACCACTACCACCATGTCATCGGGATCCAGCCACTGCTCGGCGAGCTCGGTCAGCGCCTTGCTGTCGATATCGGCCACAATCTGCTGTTGTTCGTCGAGGTAATCCGGCGACAACTGCATCATCGCCAGCTGCAGCAGAAAACCCGCCTTGTTGCCCAGGGTTTCGTAAGACAGAGCGTCCTGCTGGGAATAGCTGCTGCGCAGATAGCTCAGCTCCTCCTGGCTCGGGCCCTGCTCCCGGAAACGACTGAACTCCGACAGAATGTTCTCGATGGCCGGTACCGTAGCGTCGCCACGCACATCGGTGGCCACTACAAACACGCCCGCATCACGGTTGCCGGTGAAGTAGGAATTGGCACCATAGGTGAAACCCTTGTCTTCACGCAGGTTTTGGTTGATGCGGCTGTTGAAGTTGCCGCCCAGGTTGAAGTTCATCAGGTTGGCATGAAAGAAGGGGCCGGTGGCATCCAGCGACAGGGCACGCCGACCGATGCGCAGCACCGACTGCACGGCGCCGGGTACATCCACCACATAAATGCCCGCCTCCGCCGGTTGCGGCTGAACATTAACCTCGGGCACGGTCGGCGCCTCACCCTGCCAGCGAGTCAAAAAGCCAAACGCTTCCCTGGCCTGCCCGGGCTCCAAATCGCCGGCCACCAGCACATGACCATTGGCCGGGTTGTAATAACGGTGATAGTAATCACGCACCTGCTGCAGCGTAATGGCGCTGATTTGCTCGGCCCGCCCCTCGTCCGGCAAGCCCATGCGGGTATTACCGTACATCAGCTGACGAAACGCATGCTGGGCCAGCCAGGCGGGCTGGTGCCGGTTTTGTGCCATGGACTCCAGCAATCGGGATTTGACCTGCTCGAAGTCCTGCTCACGCAGGCCCGGATGAAACAGCAGCTCTTCTACCAAGGCCAGGGTTTGCGGCAGGGTCTCGGTCATGCTGGTGATTTCAATCAGGTTGGTATAGAAACCGCTGCGCACGCTGATGCTGGCGCCGAGTCGCTCCAGCGCTTCGCTGAAGGCGCCGGCCTTGAGCCGCTCCGAGCCCTGATTCATCATCGCCGCCGTCAGGGTAGCCAGCCCTATGTCATCCGGGCTTTCGGCCCGCTGGCCGCCGGGCAGCGCCAGGATCACCGATACCGCCGGTATCTCGTCGTTGACCGTGCCCAACAGCTGAATATTGTCACCCAGGGTGTCTTGCCACAGCGGCGGTACCTTGATTTGCACCGGCTGTGCCGCGGTCGGCATCTGGCTGCGATCGAAGTTGTCTTCTACCTTGCGATCCGGCAATGACGCGAGCTGCTCATCGGAGGCCGGCAAGGTCCGCTCGGCCACCTCAAAGTTGGGCTCGGCAGCCTGCCAGTCGTCTTTACCGGTCGGTACCACGCTCAGGGCCGCCACCGGGCTACTTTGCAGATAACGGCGATACACCGCCGTCACCTGTTCTGGCGTGGTCTCGGCCAGCTGACGCCAGGCGTTGATCGCATAGAGTGGATCGTTTTTCAGCACCTGACCCAACGCCAGTTGCCGGGACTTGCCCTTGGTGCTGTCGAGCCCGAGGATCAGCTCGGCACGCAGTTCGGTCACCGCCTTTTCAACGTCACCGCCGGCAATGCCGCGTTCGGCAAGTTCAGCCACAATACGGTCGATATCCTGCTTGAGTGGCGTCAGGGAGCCGTCTTTAGACGGATTGCTGTAGGCCCAGACGCTCAGGGTACAGGCCAGCTCGGCACAGTAATGGCTGGCCCCGGCGCTGACGGCCTTGCCGGTTTCAACCAGCTGCTGATACAGCAGTGAGCTTTTACCGCCGCCCAGCACATTGGCCAGCACATCCAGCGCCGCCTCATCCTGGTGGCCCAGGTAAACGGTGGGGTAAGACAAATACAGCATCGGCATGCGAATGCGCGAGTCCACCAGGGTCTGGTAGCGATTCTGTTCGAGTCGGGCCGGTTGCGGCTCGGCCGAGGTCACCTCGGGCCCGGCAGGAATGGGCCCGAAATACTTCTCCACCCAGGCCAGGGTCTGCTCGGTCTCGAAGTCACCGGAGATCACCAGGGTGGCATTATTAGGGCCATACCAGCGTTTGAAAAACGTCTTGAGATTATCCACATTGACCCGGTCCAGGTCTTCCACATAGCCGATGGGTTGCCAGCTATAGGGATGATCCCGCGGATAGAGCAGTTCGCCCATGCGCTCGCCCACCAAGCCATAAGGCTGGTTGTCGATACGCTGGGCGCGTTCGTTCTTGACTGTGTCACGCTGAATTTCAAACTTGCGCTGACTCACCGCTTCCAGCAGAAACCCCATGCGATCCGCTTCCAGCCACAGCATCTTTTCCAGATGATTGGCGGGTACCGTCTCGAAGTAATTGGTTCTGTCCTGATTGGTGGTGCCGTTCATGGTGCCACCGGCCTCGTTGACCAGGCGAAAGTGTTCCTGATCGCCCACATGCTTGGAGCCCTGAAACATCATGTGCTCGAAGAAGTGGGCAAAGCCGGTCTGACCCGGCTCTTCCCGGGCCGAACCAACGTGGTAGGTCATCTCCACATGCACCAGTGGATCGGACTTGTCGGCATTAAGCAGCACCGTCAGACCATTATCGAGCCGATACATCCGATAGGGGATCACCAGACCGTCTTCGGCCTGCTCCACTTCCTGAACCAACACCGGAGCAGCCGGCGCCATCAAGGGGCACAACAGCAATAACAGGGACCAATACTTCATGGGGTTTCCTTATATCAAGTCGTTAGGGCCTGTTGACCCTAGGCCGGTTATCCCTGCAGAAGTATCTTGCCGCGGGTATGACCGGTTTCAATCTGGCGATGGGCCGCCGCACCCTCGGCCAGCGGATAAACATGGCTCACTTCTACCCTCAGGCGCCGCTCGGCCACCGCCTTGACCAAGAGTGCCAGTTGCTGGTTATCCTGATGCTTGAGCATACCGGTCGCCGTCAGGCCCAGCGGCTGGGCCGCGGCAATCACCTCATCGGCGGTAATGGTCGGCACAGTGACCACCCGGCCACCGGATTTAACATGAGACAGGAGTGAACATCCGGAAGTTCCGCCCACCAGGTCGAAGAATAAATCCACCGGCGCCATGGCCGTCAAAGCGGCTTCATCGCGGTAGTCGATCACCTCATCGGCACCAAGGTCATGCAGAAAGTCATGGTTGCCGGGCGAGCCCAACGCCACCACGGTAGCACCCAGCCCCTTGGCCAGCTGTACCGCCAGGTGACCCACGCCCCCGGCGGCGGCGGAAATCAGCACCCGTTCACCGGCCTTGAGGCCGCCGTGCTCGGTCAGCCCCTGCCAGGCGGTCGTGCCGGCCAGCGACAGGCCGGCAGCCATCTTGTCGGTCACACCGGCAGGCACCGGCAGCAAGGCATCGGCCGATACCACCAGCTGCTCGCTGTAGCCACCACCGGGCAGCAAACCAAACACCCGGTCACTCGGGGCATAATCACCGACATCCGCACCCACTTCCAGCACGGTACCCATGACTTCAAAACCCGGAGACCAGGGCAGTTTGTCCTTGATGGCCTGAGCACCCCAGCCGAGACCGGCCCGGGTTTTGGCATCCACCGGGTTCACCCCGGCATAGTGCATCTGCACCCGGATTTGATCGGCGGCCAGCGCCGGGCTGCTCGCCTCGGCCAGCACCAGCTGACTCGCATCACCAAAGGCCTTGATGACCAATTGCTTCATGTCTCACTCCTTGTCCATTATTGATAAGCGATGACTCAGCTCGCAACATAGCACGGCTTCAGCTGACCCTGAATGATAATTGGCTCAATGATGCCCTCGTTGATACAGTGCAATGATGAATGCGCATTTTTCCAGCCCGTCATCGTTCTATAAGGCCTTTGCCATGACTCGATTGTTCTTGTTACCCCTGCTTCCGGCCCTGTTCTGGTACCTGTTTTTACTCTACAGCCGCATTCCCATCAAACAGGGCGCCCGGGTGTTTTACTGGATTATCGGCCTAGGCTGGGGACTAGCGGCTTTTCTGAGCCTGATGATGGTACTGACCCGTTAAAACAACCTCGGGATTGGGGATTCGGGATTGGGGAATTAGCAACCCCAGTCCCTATTCCCCAGTCCCGAATCCCTTCTTTTACCAGTAGTTTTCCATCAGGATCTGACCGGGTTTGCGCCGCAGGTGTTTCGTAAGCCCCTTGTGTTTGAGCTCGGTGATGGTATCGCGCACCATTTGCGGGTTACCGCACAGCAGCACCCGGCTGTGTTCGGGGGTTAACGTCAGGCCCACTCTTTGTTCCAGGCTGCCATCGGCAATGGCATGGGTGATGCGGCCCGACTCGGCGTCGGCCACGGTTTCTCGGGAGACGAAGGGCACATAATGAAAACGGGGCTGGTCTTGCGTCAGCTCGGCTATCTGCTCCCGGTAGCCCAGCTCTTCGCCCAGGCGCACCCCGTGCACCAGCACGATATGGTCAAACTGCTGCCAGCAGCTGCCTTCCGCCAGCATGGAGACAAAAGGCCCCACGCCGGTGCCGGTAGCCATCAGCCACAAGTCACGGCCCGACGGCACTTCATCCAGGGTCAGAAAGCCGGCCGCCGTGCGCTGTACCAACAGTTCGTCTCCCACATCGAGCCCGGCCAGATAAGGCGTGAGCTGGCCTTCGGGAATAGTAACCAGATAGAATTCGCAGTCTTGCCCCGGCGGATTGACGTAGGAATAGGCCCGGGCCACTTTTTTATCTTCGCCATGCCAGGCCAGCTTGGTGAACTGTCCGGCCTTGAAAAGCTCGACATCGGCGTCCACCACCAGAGAAAACAAGGTATCCGACCATTGTTTGCGGGCCTTGACCCGGCCTGTTATCCAGTCTGCCATCTAGCGCTCTCCCTTAGACTTTCTCCCACTGTAGCCTTATTGCAGGCAATAAAAAACCCGCGACAAGCGCGGGCTTTTTTAACGAGCGGCCTGATTTAGGCAGCAACGACCTGAATAGTAACGGTCGCTTTAACGTCGGCGTGCAGCTGCACACCCACTTCAAACTCGCCTACATTACGCAGAACGCCTTCGTACAGGCGAACTTCGCTCTTGGCAACAGCAACACCGGCAGCGGTGATGGCGTCGGCCACGTCGCGGGCACCGATGGAGCCGAACAGCTTACCTTCGTCACCGGACTTGGATGCGATAACCACGTTTTCCAGACCAGACAGCTGGTCGGCACGGGCTTGCGCAGCAGCCAGTTGCTCGGCCAGTTTGGCTTCCAGTTCAGCGCGGCGAGCTTCGAAAGTCGCTACGTTGTCTTTGGAGGCCAGAACGGCTTTGCCCTGGGGCAGCAGGTAGTTACGAGCATAACCGGATTTAACGGTTACCTGGTCGCCCAGGCCGCCCAGTTTGGCGATTTTATCAAGCAGAATAACTTGCATTACCTTTCCTCTATAAATATTGGCGAGTTAGGCCGCTGCTTACTTGTGCAGATCGGTGTAAGGCAGCAGAGCCAGGTAACGAGCGCGTTTGATCGCACGAGCCAGCTGACGCTGAAACTTAGCGCAGGTGCCGGTGATGCGGCTCGGTACAATTTTACCGGATTCGGTAACGTAGTTTTTCAGGGTTACGATGTCTTTGTAATCGATCTCGGTTACACCATCAGCGGTGAAACGGCAGAACTTACGACGACGGAAAAAACGTGCCATGATTCTATTCCTCAGCTAAAACGTGGATTACTCTGCAGCTTCTGCACGAGCGTCGTCACGACGGGGTTGACGCTCTTCTCTGACCTTGGCCATTTCAGAAGGCTCAGTGACCGCATGCTTGGTGCGCATAATCATGTTACGCAGCACGGCATCGTTGAAGCGGAAGTTAGTTTCCAGCTCATCGATAACAGCCTGGTCAGCTTCTACGTTCATCAGAACATAGTGGGCTTTGTGCAGCTTGTTGATCGGGTAAGCCAGTTGGCGACGGCCCCAGTCTTCCATGCGGTGAACTTGACCGCCTGAAGTGGTGATGGCGCCAGTGTAGCGCTCGATCATGCCGGGAACCTGTTCACTCTGGTCAGGGTGAACCATAAATACGATTTCGTAATGACGCACGGATTGCTCCTTACGGGTTAATAGCCTCTGCGTGGGCTCAGTCACACCATCGGAGGCAAGGAACTTGTAGCTAAAAACGACTGATTTTAAGGTCGCGTAGTGTAAGGGATAACCAATCGGGCGGCAAGAAATTAAATGCTGGGGAATGGGAATGGGGAATGGGAATGGGGAATGGGAATGGGGAATGGGGAATGGGGAATGGGGAATGGGGAATGGGGAATGGGGAATGGGGAATGGGGAATGGGGAATGGGGAATGGGGAATGGGGAATGGGGAATGGGGAATGGGGAGATTTTACCAATCCCTATTCCCGGCTTTTACCGCAAGCGCCGTTGCAGGCCGATGGCGATGATCACCACGGCGGCGCCGAGGTAGACGTTGAGGTCCGGAAACTCCGCAAACAGCACCATGCCCATCAGGGTGACGAAGATAAGTCCCGAATATTCGCTGGCGGCAATCTTGCTGGCATCGGCCATGGCATAGGCCAGAATGCAGATACCCTGATAGATGATGCCGACAAGGCTGGCTCCAATCAGCAAGAGCCACACCTCTCCTGCCACCGGCTGCCAACCGGGCAAGGCCAGGGCAAAGCTCACCGGTATTGCCAGCGCCTGGGTCAGAAACAGCGTCGCCAGCACAGAGCGCCCCTGCGGCAGCTTGCGCACCAGCACGTTGCTGGCTGCCATGGAAAAGGCGGTCAGCAGCGCCAGCCAGCCGGCCCAGTGCCATTCTGCCGGGTTCAGCACAATCAAGATGCCGCCGAAGCCGAGCAGACTGACCCCGTAGGCGGCCAGCCGCACCTGCTCCTTGATGATCAGCGCCGCCAGCGGCAGCGTCATCAGCGGGGCGGCATAAAATACCGCGTTGGCGGTGGCCAGCGGCAGGTAAATCAGGCTGATGAAGACACAGGCCGAACCCATCAGCAGCAGGTGACCACGCAGCAGGTGGATTTTCCACTGGCCCCAGCCCTTCTTCTCTCGCGGCAGGCGCCACCAGAATGGCAACAGCAAAGCCGAGGTCATCAGGAAGCGCAGCGCCACATACTGATAGGGTGTCGCCTCGGTCTGGCCCAGCAATTTGACCAGCACATCGCCGAAGGAAATCAGCAGGTTGCCCAACACCAGCAGCAGTATCGCCAGCATCTGTCGGTCGGCCGCCATCCGAGCCATTATGCCCTGCATATTCACGCCTTGCTCCTCACGCTCAACGCCTCACCTCATCCCACCCATGTTGGGATTCGCTTCGCTCATCACCAACCTACTTCACGTATCACTGGCCGCGCTGACGCACCATTTCGAACAGGCAGACGCCGGTGGCGACCGAGACGTTCAGGCTGGACACGGATCCGCCCATGGGAATGCTGACCAGCTCGTCACAATGTTCACGCGTCAGGCGGCGCATGCCCTTGTCTTCGGCGCCCATCACCAGCGCCAGGGCGCCGCTGAACTTGGCCTGATACAGGCTGTGATCCGCCTCACCGGCGGTGCCGACTACCCAGATGCCCTTGTCTTGTAGCTGACGCAGGGTGCGTGACAGATTAGTCACCTGAAACAGCGGTACCACTTCGGCGGCGCCACAGGCCACCTTGCGGACCACAGGGCCCAGGCTGGCTGACTTGTCTTTGGGTACGATAACGCCATGCACACCGGCCGCGTCGGCAGTACGCAGGCAGGCACCCAGGTTGTGCGGGTCGGTCACGCCGTCCAGCACCAGCAGCAAGGGGCAGTCTTCTGCCGCGAGCAGCGCGTCCAGATCCGTCTCGTTCAGTACCGGCTGGGCCTTGACCTTGGCCACCACACCCTGATGCTGACCACCCTTGGCCTTGTTGTCCAGGGCCGAGCGACTCGCCGGCTGGGCCTTGACACCCACGGCCAGCAGACGGGCCTGCAGTGCGTTCAGGCGCTCATCTTCGCGGCCCTTGAGCAGCCACACTTCCAATACCTGTTCCGGATGGGTTTCCAGCAGGGCATCGAGGGCGTGAATGCCAAAAATCAGTTCATTACTCATTTAAATTCTCGGGATTAGGGGATTAGGGAATTGGGGAGTTGGGGAATTGGGGAATGGGGAATGGAGCGGGGTGAGTTCACCAGTCCCTGCTCCCTATTCCCTATTCCCTGGTTTAATTAACGACGCTTTCTGCCGCCCTTGGGCTTGTTACCGGCCTTGCCTTCGGCCGGCTTGGCCTCGGGCTTGGCACCGCTTTTCGGCTTGGCGCCACTCTTCGGCTTCGCACGCTGGCGCGACTTCAGGTTCTTGGCTCCCTTGCCGGTTTTGGCACCGGCCGGCAGTGGCTCTTCCACGGTTTCGAAGTCGATCTTGCGATCGTCCAGGTTCACCGCCATCACCTTGACCTTGATCTTGTCACCCAGACGGTAGCGGCGACGGAAGTTCTCGCCGATCAGGGTCTGACGCGCCGGATCAAACTGGTAGTAATCGTTCTGCAGGCTGGAGATATGCACCAGACCGTCGATATGGATCTCGTCCAGCCGCACGAAGAAGCCGAAGCCGGTCACGTTGGCGATGGTGCCGCCAAATTCGCTACCCACATGATCCAGCATGTATTCGCACTTGAGCCAGTCGGCCACGTCGCGGGTCGCGTCATCGGCACGGCGCTCGGTCGTGGAGCAATGATCGCCCATGGGGGCGACTTCATCATACTGGTAAGGCACGCCGCCGCTCTTGCTGCCGCCGTCACCCTGTATCTTGCTCAGCTGGGCCTTGATGGCCCTGTGCAACACCAGATCCGGATAACGACGGATGGGCGAAGTAAAGTGGGCATAAGACTTCAGCGCCAGGCCGAAGTGGCCCATGTTGTCGGCCTGATAAATCGCCTGCTTCATGGAGCGCAGCAGCATGGTCTGGATCAGGCCCGCATCGGGTCTGTCCTTGATTTGCTCGGCCAGCAGGGCGTAATCCGCCGGCTCCGGCTCCAGGCCGCCTTTCAGCTCCAGACCCAGCTCGGCGAGAAAACTGCGGAAACCGGTCAGTTTCTCTTCACCCGGCTTGTCGTGCACCCGGAACAGGGTATGAGCCTCCTGCTTTTCGATAAAGCGGGCGGCCGCCACGTTGGCCATGATCATGCATTCTTCGATGATCTTGTGGGCGTCGTTACGCACCACGGGCACTATGCTCTCGATCTTGCGCTGAGGGTTGAATATAAAGCGGGTTTCTTCGCTTTCGAATTCCACCGCGCCACGCTGATGGCGCGCTTCTTTCATCGCCAGATAGAGCTGACCCAGGTTTTCCAGATGCGGCACCAGCGGAGCATAACGCTCGCGCAGGACCTCGTCTCCTTCCAGCATGGCCGCTACCTTGTTGTAGGTAAGACGGGCATGAGAGTTCATCACCGCTTCGTAGAACTTGAAGCCGGACAACTTGCCGGAGGCAGAAATGGTCATCTCCGCCACCATGCACAGTCGATCAACCTGCGGGTTGAGCGAGCACAGACCGTTAGACAACACCTCGGGCAGCATGGGGATCACCTGCTCGGGGAAGTAGACCGAGTTGCCACGCAGATAGCCTTCGTTATCCAGCGCCGTACCCGGGCGCACATAGTAGGACACGTCGGCGATGGCAACCCACAGCCGCCAGCCACCGGAGGTATTGGGCTGACAGTAAACCGCGTCATCAAAGTCGCGGGCGTCTTCACCATCGATGGTCACCAGCGGCAGATCACGCAGATCCTTTCGGCCCAGCTTGGCCTCTTCCGGCACCTGTTCGGTCAGCTTGGCAATCTCGTGCTTCACTTCTTCCGGCCACACATGGGGAATGCCGTGGGTACGCAGGGCGATGTCGATTTCCATGCCCGGATCCATGGTTTCACCCAGCACCTCGACCACTTTACCCACACCGGTCATGCGCTTGGTCGGACGCTGACTGATGGCAATCACCACCACCTGGCCCATGCGCGCACCCTTGGTCTCGCCCTGCGGGATCAGAATGTCCTGCGCGATGCGGCTATCGTCCGGCACCACGTAGCTGACGCCGTTTTCCACAAAATAGCGGCCAACCACTTCCAGGTCGCGGGATTCCAGCAAACGCACCACCCGCGCCTCTCGCCGGCCTTTGGAGTCGAAACGCAACGGCTGCACCAGCGCATGGTCGCCGTGCATCAGGGCGTCCATCTCACGCTGAGAGAGGAAAAGGTCGTCGCCGCCATCTTCCGGACGCAAGAAGCCGAAGCCTTCCCGGTGACCGATAACACGGCCCTTGATCAGGTTCAGCTTATCGGGCAGGGCGTAACACTTGTTACGGGTGAACACCAGCTGGCCGTCCCGCTCCATGGCGCGCAGGCGGCGACGCAGGGCTTCGGCCTGCTCTTCGCCGTCCAGTGCCAGCTCGGCAAAGACGTCATCCCGGGAAACCGGGCCCTGCTTGGCTTTAATGAGCTCGAGAATAAACTCCCGGCTGGGAATGGGGTTTTCGTATTTTTCGGCTTCCCGCTTCAGGAAGGGATCTTGTTGTTCTGACATAAAGTGGTCCATTTGAGCACTGTAATAAGGGAAGTATATCTAAAGGATAAGAATAACAAGTGACAAAGCGCCCGGTTAAGCCAGTGCTGCTTAAACGGGCGCTTTTGTCACGAGGGGAAGCCGCTTGTCATTACAGCGATTTCAGCATCTCTTCCGGCAACGCCAGCGTCTGATTGCTGTTCACACCGATACCGCGCTCGATAATATTGCGCGCTATGGCCTTGGCCTCGTCCAGCGAGTGCATCACGAAGGTGCCGCACTGATATTCGTTCAGCTCGGGGATCTGTGACTGGTTTTCCACCTTGAGCACATCTTCCATCGCCGCCTGCCACGCCGCCGCCACGCGCTGCTCGTCCGGCGCGCCTACCAGGCTCATGTAAAAACCGGTACGACAGCCCATGGGCGACAGATCGATAATTTCGACGCCGCCACCATTGAGATGATTACGCATAAAGCCGGCGAACAGGTGCTCCAGAGTATGGATGCCCTTCTCGGACAGGATTTCCTGGTTCGGCAGGCAGAAGCGCAAATCAAATACGGTAATGGTGTCGTTATGAGGCGTGGCCATGGTTTTGGCTACCCGCACCGCCGGTGCTTCCATTCGGGTATGGTCGACGGTAAAACTGTCCAGCAGTGGCATATGTTATTCCTTGATACGATGTTAATAGGCAATTGTGACAAAAAAGCCGGCCGGTTGAAACTGGGGATTGGTGATTGGGGACTAGGGATTGGGGAAGAGCACACCACTCCCCATTCCCTGCTCCCTATTCCCAGCCCTTAAACCGCTTCTTCGTTCTGTTCACCGGTGCGAATGCGGATCACCTGGCCCACATCGAGCACGAAGATTTTACCATCACCAATCTTGCCGGTGCGGGCGGTGTTTTCGATGGCTTCGATACAGGACTCAACCAGATCGTCCTGCACCACCAGTTCCAGCTTTACCTTGGGCAAAAAATCCACCATATACTCGGCACCGCGATACAGCTCGGTGTGGCCTTTCTGACGACCAAATCCTTTTACTTCCGATACCGTCATTCCGGTAATACCGCGTTCGGCCAGGGCTTCACGCACGTCATCCAGTTTAAAGGGTTTGATGATGGCTTCGATTTTTTTCATTGGTGGCTCCTTACCAATTTATTTTGCCAAAACCCGAGGTAATGGGGTAACGCCGGTCTTTGCCGAAGTTGCGCGGGGTGATCCGCGGCCCCACCGCACTCTGACGGCGTTTGTATTCGTTGATATCCACAAGCTTGATCACCCGGCGTACATCGGATTCATCGAAACCGGCCGCCAGTAGATCATCCAGCGATTGGTCCTGCTCCACATAGGCTTCGAGCATGGCATCCAGCACATCATACGGCGGCAGGCTGTCCTGGTCGAGCTGATCCGGCGCCAATTCAGCCGAGGGCGGCCGGTCTATGACCCGCTGCGGTATTACATAGCCCAGGGTGTTGCGATAACGGGACAGCTCGAACACCAGGGTCTTGGGCACATCCTTGATCGGCGCAAAGCCCCCGACCATGTCGCCGTAAAGGGTGCAGTAGCCCACCGCCACTTCGCTCTTGTTGCCGGTGGTCAGCACCAGGCGGCGACGCTTGTTGGACAGCGCCATCAGCAGCACGCCACGAGAGCGGGCCTGCAGGTTTTCTTCGGTGGTGTCTTTTTCGGTACCTTCGAACATGGGTGCCAGCTGGCCCATGAAGGCGTCGAACATCGGCTCTATGGACACGATGTCGAACTCAATCCCCAGCAGATCGGCCTCTTCCTGCGCGTCTTCCACGCTGATCGAGGCGGTATAGCGAAACGGCATCATCACCGCCTGCACCTTGTCCTTCCCTAAGGCATCCACGGCGATGGCCAGGGTCAGCGCCGAGTCGATACCGCCAGACAGCCCCAGCACGGCGCCGTTGAAGCCGTTCTTGTTGATGTAATCCCGGGTGGCCAGCACCAGCGCCTGATACACCTCGGCCAGTGGCTCGAGCGGTGCATTAACGCTAGCCTTCACCGGCGCCTTGTGCTCGATGCGCACCATTGCCAGTTCAGACTCGAAGGCCGCCAGATTCTGGGTCAGCTCGCCCTCGGCGTTGAATACCTTGGAGCGACCGTCGAACACCAGCTCGTCCTGTCCGCCTACCTGATTGAGGTAGACCAGCGGCAAGGCGTTTTCGCGGCTGCGCTGGGCCAGCAGGCTCTTGCGGATCCAGGCCTTGCCCCTGTGATAGGGCGAGGCGTTGAGGCTGAGCAGCAGCTCGGCCCCCGCCGTCTTGGCCGCCGCCGCCGGGCCGGCTTCCCAGACGTCTTCGCAGATCAGCAGGCCCAGCTTGTGGCCCTTGAACTCGACCACGCAACTCTCGTCGCCGGCGCTGAAATAGCGTTTTTCGTCGAACACGCCGTAGTTCGGCAGCAGCTGCTTGAAGTAGCGGCCCTGCAGCGTGCCCCGATAAAAGAAAGAGGCCGCGTTATAAAGCTTGCCGTCTTGCCGCCAGGGGTGGCCGACCACCAGGGCGGTGTTGGCGCTGGCCGCCGCAAGTTGTTCGAGGGCCGCATCGACTCGCAGATAAAGATCGTCACGAAATAACAGGTCTTCCGGCGGATAGCCGGTAATGGCCAGCTCGGGGAACAGCACCAGCTCGGCGCCCTCTTGCTCGGCGTCGGTGGCGGCGGCCAGCATGGCTTGAGTATTGGCTTCGATGGCGCCGACGGTCAGATTTAACTGGGCCAGCGCCAGGGTAAGATGTGAGGACATGGGTTTGTCTGTCGTTAAAATGGCAATAGCTGCATAGTAATGAAAGACAGGGGCCTTGTCAGGCCCCTGTGCGTTTGGGTTAGTTGCAGGGAGGCGGCAGGGTGGTGCCCTCCGGCTTGTTGATCACCGCCAGCACACAGCCACCGTCAATGGATTTCTTCCCGCCTTGGGTGGTGTTGGTTTGCTTATTCCAGGGGCTGGCGGGGAGCAGTTCATAACCGGTAGGAGCCGTAGCCGTCAGCGTGATTTGAGGTCCATTGTCCGCGTAACAGCTATAGAAAAGCGACAGGTTGCCTTTATTGGCGCCTTGCCCTGAAGTCTGGGTAGAACCACAACTGGTGGAAGGCCCGTTAGACTGAGTAAAGCTCACCTGTACCTGGCTTAACTGGGTGTCGCTGCATGTCTGCTCGGTCACCGTGGTGCCAACCGTCTCATAGGTGATACACCTTACCTGCCCGGTTATACTGACCTTGCCGGAAATCGATTGTACCGAGACATTCAGCGAAGAACTTTTGCGCTCTGTTGTTTCAGTTTCAAACGTAGACAGCGGCTTGAAAGAGGTGATGCCGCTGTTGCTGCGCCGTATGGTGGCGGTAATGGTGGCCAAAGACCCTTCCTGGAGGGCATTGATCAAGCCCCGGCTGTAAGTCCCATAGTATTGCTGGCTGCTGTCCACTATGGTCTGCACCGGCTCATCGGTCACGCTAATGTTGGCAGGGGTGTTACTCGTCCAGTTCGCCAACAGGGTCAGGTTGACGTCATAAAAAGGCACATATTTCAGTAAGTTGGCGGGCGTGGCATCGGGGTTGCCACCCATGACGTCATTCTTCAGATACTGGCGGTATTCCGGGGACACTATATCCACATAGATGCCCCTAGCCATCAGCTGATCCGGGCCGGGCGCAACCAACAGCATATTGGTCGTCAAGGGCGCTATGCTGTTAGTAGCAAGGTAAGTTGCAAAAGAGATGGGGGTAGAATAAGTCTGGTTATAATTACCCTCGGCCTTTACCTGACCGCGAATGTAATCGGTGACAATTTTTTTTACATAATCTTGATAGGCCGTCTGTACTCCGCTATTGGCAAAGATGCTGGCATCGAAGATATTAAACGCCACCAGATTCCAGTCGTTGGCCATTTCATAGAAGCCGTTAATCCGCACCATGCGGCAGGCTTCGACATAAGAGTTACCTAATGTAGTGGCCGATGTAAATTCATAAACCTTCGAACTATTTAGCGTAGCGTTGTAATGCCCGTGAGGAGTCAGCTTAATCGCATCATACCAGTGGCTGAACTTGTTATCCGGGCCATCGAAGTGATTGGCACAGCAGGTGGTACACAAGGGATCCTGACTCTGCTGCGGCACGCCGGTCACCTTGTTCGCCGTCCCCCCCTTGACCCAATATGAAAGCCCGGACACGACCGACCGCTTCGCTGGCAGCTCGGCGACCTTGCTGCTGCCGAGCGTACAGTTGCAGGAAACTGTCGTCATGTCCTGCACCTGAGATTTCTTGTTGCTGCTGTCATATGCATTGGTATTAAACGCCACCCTGAGACTGTCCGAGCTCCCCTGCTGGATCAGCTTGGGCAAGGGACGGCTGGTTTCCTGGGTAATGCCATCCCCCAGGGTGATGGGGATGACGTTAGGCACTGCGCCCGGTGTATGGGCTACCTCGGGGCCACCCAGTCCCAGGCCCCATGGACTATTGGGTCCACCATTACTACTGCCAAAAGGGCCACTCTCGACAGAAAGGCTGGGCGAAACCACCGAGCTGAGGGTAAAGCTTTGTGGCACTCCGGTATCGTTCCAGTCGACGGTGACCGCTACCTCTTTCTTGCCCGAGGGAATCCCGGTCGGTGGCGGCGTGGCCCACTGGGTATTGGCGGCATCCCAGCCATAATCGTCTACCGTCCAGTCGAGATCGTAGGTCACCCCATCCAGCTCCGTCGATTCGGTGCCTCCGGCGATATTCTGATATCCCTGCTTGTCCCGGAAATATCTGAGCTCGTCCAGCTTGGATTCGGCCAGCCGCAGGGCCACCTCCCGGCTGCGGCCATCCCGGCTGTATTCCAGATAATTCTTGTTCAGCTGCAGCAGCGAGCCCGCCGTGACCGCCACCACGATAAAGGCGATCAATACCTCGATCAGGCCAAATCCTTGTTGCCGTTTCATCCTGCCTCCTGCTACCAGTCTTTCCAGCTACCGGGAATGATATCAATAGAAATAAAGGGATTGCTGCTGCCGGTGCCCAGGCTGCTGTTAACGCAACCGCTGAGATCACAAATAATCCCTTCATCGTAGATAAACTTAAAGGTACCACCGGTCAGCTTGACTCCATTGTGGTTTGCCAACAAGCTGCCATAAACCGTGGCACCACCAGCGGCACTGAGGGTGTAATCGGGCTCGCTATCGGGATCGGAATCATAAGAAAACAGCAGACCATGGAAGACGCTGCCCCCATTCATCACCACGTTGGCGTCCTTGACCAGCAGGATAACAGGGCTGGTGGGGGAACCTACCGTGCCAAAAGTGCAGGTCCCCGACGAGCCTTCTACAATAAAAAAGCCGGCACCGCCGGTCAGCAGGGGATCCGTGCAACTGCTGACAATGGCGGTCGCCTTGGCATGAATATGCTCCCAGGCGGCGGCGGAGTCCGGCTCACCGAACACATAGTCGAACATATCGCTGGGAAAACCAGGGTCATTGGCGACGATATCGGTGCCGATAACAGGAGTGGACCCCTGATTGTAGCTATAGGCATTCTTGGTGGTACAGCCGTTCTCTTTATATTCCTCCATGCCACAGGTCTTCGCGTTACCGCCGATGTCTACCGTGTCTTTGCTCCATACGGAAACCGGCACCCCCTTGCCGCTGCCATTGGGATTGGCCACTATGGTAATGTTGCCGCTCAAGGGGGCGGTACCGTTAATCATCATGGGCGCCGCCGGACCCGAGTTATCAGGGTTGAGGATACCGCGCTCGGCCACCTGCATACTGATACGGGCCTGACCGCCGCCGGGCAGGGTGGCCACCGACAGAATATCGGTCACACCAGAGGTCGTCGCGTTAGGAGTCATGGTGACGCTGTAGCTCGCCTGGGCCGCCGAACTGTTCACGGTTCCCGAGGCGCCCGACGCCGTCGAGTCAACTTTGATCCAGGCAATGGCCTCGGCCACCCCCTTTTCGGCGGCGGCATACGCCACCCGGTACTCGATTTCGTTGAGCGCGATGCGCTTTTCCGACACCAGCGCCTTGCCGATAAACACCGATACCGACACCAGAATCGACACCAGCATCAGCGTGATGGTAAGGGTGGTAAATCCGTTTTCCCTGTTCATGGCTAGTACCCGTCGTTGCGTAGTTTTATCTGCCGCTGCAGGCTCATGGCCAGTGCCGGCCTGGTGGCATGAGAGGCGGAAATGGCCAGATCGATGGCGCGCATGCCGGTCGCGCTACTGCCGGAGGCCAGCGCAAAGCTCAGGTTGTCGATCAGCACTTCTTTTTCCGATATCAGTTTGCTGCCACCACTACAGTCGCTGCTGCCAAGCGCGCTGCTGGTCGGCTCCGTATAGCTGGTACTGACCTTCAGCGCCTTGTTGGCCGCATCATAGCCGTATATCCGTACCACAGACCCCGCCCCGGAAGGCGGATTAGGATCCCAGTATTTGATTCGGATACAGCCGGGAGCAGTAGCCCCCGAAGCGGTATAGAGATCCGCCGTGGTTGAAAATTGATACTTGGTCGACTTGGCCGAAGAGGAAGGCGTACCCGGTGCCATGTCTGCTGCCGCACTGGGGTGATAGCCTGCCCGCTGAATATCCCGCACCATGATATCGGTGATACTTTGCACATCCTGGTTGACGCGCGACAGCATCAGGGTGGTATTGCCGGACACCATGACGGTGGTAAACAAAGAGATGGCGCCCGCCACCACCACCAGACCCGCCACCAGCGAGACCAGCATTTCCATTACCGAAAAGCCGCTGTTTTTATACCGCTTCAGCATGCCGGCACTCCTATCAGTTGCTCATCAGTGCAGGTGCGGATACGGCCATAGCTGGAGGTAATAATCTTCATATTCTGCGCTCCGTTAGAAGCGAGAATAGTACCGCTGTCCAGCGTGTTCCGTCTGGGAGTGAAAGTGAGCTCAGTATAAGGAAACGTCAGGGTAATGGCCGGATAATCAATTGATTTGGCTTCATCAATGATACTACCGGTACAATCCGTAGAGTTTTTGATTTGATAGTTCCAGCTGGCAGTACCCGACCCACTGAAACAGACGGTAATGTCTTTATTACGCTTGATCGCCTCGCTGCGAGCCAGCTGCAAGTCCGCATAGATGGCCATGCCGGCGCTGCGCACCGTATTTTGATCGCGCAAGGTCTGAAAGCTGGGTACGGCAATGGCCAGCAAGACTGCCATTACCACCATGCCCATCAGCAATTCGATCAGAGTCAGCCCCGTCTGACGCTTGTTCATTGGCTTCCTCCCTGAAGACAAAATCCCGCGACAAAGCTGCCGACAGTGGTTAAGCTTGGTCGATATCTGGCGTTTAGACAAGGAATATCTGGATGCAAAAGAGTACCGGTTTTACCCTGATAGAACTGATGATAGTGGTGGGCATCGTTGCCATACTGTCCATGGTCGCCTATCCCTCCTTCACCGGCTATCTGTTGAAAAGCAAACGAATAGAAGCGATACAGAGCCTGTACAGCATGCAATTGAAGCAGGAAGACTGGCGTATCTCTCATGCCACCTATGCCACTACCAGTCAGGCGAGCGGCACCTTTCTCCCCACTCATGCCGATTACACCTTTAAAGTCAGTGGAGCCAGCGCCAGTAATTATGAGCTGATTGCCACTGCCAAGACCGGTTCCAGCCAGCTGAAAGACAAGGAAGGCAGTGTATCCTGCAGCCCGCTGACGCTGAGCAGGAATAACAGCAAGACACCGACGGCCTGCTGGCAATAATACCAAACAGCTTAAATAACTGATCTATTCGGTTGCTCTGTAAAGGTCGGACAAAGGGTCCGCTCCGCCGACTTGTAGTGGCGTGTCGAGGGAGGCGGCTGTGTTGCCTCTGATCTGAGGCCTTAATATGACCAGAACATTACTGGGATTGGTATCAGAAGTCACCGGCAACGCCGTACAGCACACCCTCCCCAGCACTCCCCTTGTCTTGCACCCCGCTGTCATTCCGACACACCGGGGTAAAGGGGAGGGAGCAGAGCGGCGCCAGTACTTCCCGCATACAAGAAGGCCTCCGATATCGGAGGCCTTTCGGTCAATCACATACTATGTCATGTCAGAGCTATATCAGATCAGGCGCCGTGTCAGGACACCTGCTTTACCTTTAGCTCGGCCGGTACTTCAAAGACGATGTTTTCTTCCCGCCCCGGGTGTTCGGTGACGGTATTTCCGCCCAGCGACTGCAGGTGGCCGATCACCTCCTGCACCAGTACTTCCGGTGCCGAGGCGCCGGCGGTAACGCCGATGCGCTCCGCCCCTTCCAGCCAGGTTGGCACTATCATCTCGACACAGTCGATCAGATAGGCTTTGGTGCCTATTTTCTCGGCCAGCTCGCGCAACCGGTTGGAGTTGGAAGAATTTTTCGAGCCCACCACCAGCATCACGTCCACCTTGGCCGCCAGCTCGCGCACCGCATCCTGCCGGTTTTGCGTCGCGTAACAGATGTCGTCCTTACGCGGCCCCTCTATGGTGGGGAAGCGGGCGCGCAGGGCGTCGATCACATCCGAGGTTTCATCCACGCTCAGGGTGGTCTGGGTCACGAAGGTCAGGTTGTCGGGGTTATTTACCACAAGCTGCGCCACGTCTTCCGGGTTCTCCACCAGGTACATGCCGCCCTCGGCACTTTCGTACTGGCCCATGGTGCCTTCCACTTCCGGATGACCCGCATGACCGATAAGAATGGTCTCTATGCCCTTCTTGCTGGCGCGGTGAACCTCCATGTGTACCTTGGTCACCAGCGGACAGGTGGCGTCAAACACCTTGAGGCCGCGGCGTTTGGCTTCTTCCCGTACCGCCTTCGACACGCCGTGGGCGGAGAAGATGACGATATTATCGTCCGGCACCTGATCCAGCTCTTCCACAAACACAGCGCCCGCCTGCTTGAGCTTGTTGACCACATAGCGGTTGTGCACCACTTCGTGACGCACGTAGATGGGCGCCTCGAATTTTTCCAGCGCGCTCTGCACTATGCTGATGGCCCGGTCGACACCGGCACAAAAGCCACGTGGGTTGGCGAGTAAAATATCCATGTCAGGCTCCTTATTCTTCAACTGTCATTTGCTCGACGGCCAGAATTTCCACCTCGAAGGTGACCTGACAGCCGGCCAGGGGATGGTTGAAGTCGACGGTGACCGAGTCGCCGGCCACACCGCGTACTATGCCGGGAATTTCGGCGCCGTTGGGCTGGGTAAAGGAGAGGATGGCCCCTTCTTCCAGACTCATGTCGGCGGCGAAGCGGCTGCGCTCCATATAATGAATATTGTCCGGATTGACCGGCCCGAAGGCATCGTCCGGCCCCAGCTCAAAGCTGTGGCTGGAGCCTTCGGTCAGGCCCAGCAGACAGGCCTCGAAACTCGGCGTCAGGCTGCCGTCTCCCATCTTCAGCTTGGCGGGTTTGCCGTGCAGCTGGGTGCTGTCGGCCACTGAGCCGTCTTCCAGCTTGATGGTAAAGTGAAACAGTACTTCGCTCTGCGGGCCTATCTGTTTGCTCATTGGGGGCTGTCCTTCTTGAAACTGTCGATAATAATCATGCCGGCACCGACGAAGATAAAGCTGTCGGCCAGGTTGAACGCCGGCCAGTGCCAGTTGCCGACGTAAAAGTCGAGAAAGTCCACCACATGGCCCAACATCAACCGGTCGATCACGTTGCCGATGGCCCCGCCGATGATAAGGGCATAGGCCACCGGCAACCAGCGCGCGGCCTTGGGCAGCTTGTGCATCCAGACGCTGAGCAGCACGGTTACCGCAAAGGCCAGGCCGGCAAAAAACCAGCGCTGCCAGCCGCCCTGGTCGGCCAGAAAACTGAAGGCCGCCCCCGGATTATAGACATGCACCAAGTTAAAGAAGGAGGTGATTTCCACCCCCGGATAACCATAAGCCAGGTTAGATACGGTGAGCCATTTACTCAGCTGATCCACCGCTATGGCCACTATTGCCAACCACCACCAGCGCAGGCCGGTTTCTCGCAACGTCGCCATCAGGCAAACCGGCGAACTTCGCCGTCTCCGGCCACGTTGGTCACGCAGCGGCCACAGATGCCCTCGTGGCCCTCATGGCTGTTTACATCAGCCACATGGTGCCAGCAACGAGCGCACTTTTCTGCGCCGCTCTTGGCGACCTTGACCTTGAGTCCGGCGACCTCGGTCTCGGCGGCATCACCGGCTTCAGACAGCGGCTTCACCGTTACGCTGGAGGTCAGCATCACGAAACGCAGCTCGTCACCCAGTTGCTTGAGTTTGGCTGCCAACCCATCTTCCACATAAAGGGTGATTTCGGCTTCCAATGCGGCGCCAATCACCTTGTCTTTACGAGCGGCTTCCAGCGCCTTGTTCACTGCCTGACGCATCTTGAGCAGCTCGGCCCAGTAGCCATCGTTCAACTGCTCATCGCCGGCCAGCCCGAACAGCCCTTCATAGAACTCTTCGGTAAACACAAATTGTGCTCGTTCGCCGGGCAGCAGATTCCAGATCTCGTCGGCGGTAAAGCTCATGATCGGCGCCATCCAGCGGACCAGTGCTTCCACGATATGGTAAAGCGCCGTCTGGCAGGAACGACGGGCCAGGCTGTCGGCCCTGGCGGTGTACTGGCGGTCCTTGATCACGTCCAGATAGAAGGATCCCATTTCCACCGAGCAGAACTGCATCAGCTTCTGGGTGACCAGATGGAAGTTGTACTCGTCGTATGCGGTGGTGATTTCCTGCTGAATGGCCTGAGCACGGCCCACGGCCCAGCGGTCAATCAGTACCATGTCGTCTGCGGCGACCATGTCGGTGGCCGGGTTGAAGCCGCTCAGGTTGGCCAGCAGGAAGCGGGCGGTGTTGCGAATGCGGCGATAGGCATCGGCGCTGCGCTTGAGGATCTCGTCGGACACCGTCATCTCACCGGAATAATCGGTGCTGGTGACCCAGAGGCGCAGAATGTCGGCACCCAGCTTGTTCATCACCTGCTGCGGGCTGACCACGTTGCCGATGGACTTGGACATCTTGCGGCCATTGCCGTCTACGGTAAAGCCGTGGGTCAGCACCTGCCGGTACGGGGCGTGGCCCTTCATGGCGGTGGAGATCATCAGGGATGACATGAACCAGCCGCGATGCTGATCCGAGCCTTCCAGATACATGTCGGCCGGGTGGCCCTCAAACTCGGAACGCACGTCGACCACGGAAGAATGGGTCGAGCCGGAGTCGAACCACACATCCAGGGTATCCAGCACTTTTTCGTACTGGTCGGCTTCGTCACCCAACAGCTCGGCGGGGTCCAGATCCCACCAGGCCTGAATGCCGGCTTCTTCTACCCGCTTGGCCACGGCTTCCATCAGCTCGGTGGCGCGGGGGTGCAGGGCCTGGGTTTCCTTGTGCACGAACAGGGCGATGGGCACGCCCCAGGTGCGCTGGCGTGAGATACACCAGTCGGGGCGGTTTTCGACCATGGCTTCGATGCGGTTCTGGCCCCACTCGGGCACCCACTGCACCTTCTTGATTTCTGCCAGCGCCTTGGCGCGCAGACCGGCCTGATCCATGCTGACAAACCACTGGGGGGTAGCACGGAAGATAATCGGCGTCTTGTGGCGCCAGCAATGCGGGTAGGAGTGCATGATGGCCTGATGGTGCAACAGGGCGCCACGCTCTTTCAGCACTTCCACCACCGCATCGTTGGCCTTGAATACATGCTGGCCGGCAAACAGCTCGGTGTCGGGCAGGTAAACACCGTTGCCACCGACCGGGTTGGCGATTTCCAGACCGTATTGCTGGCCCACCACGAAATCTTCCTGACCGTGGCCAGGGGCGGTATGCACGGCGCCGGTTCCGGATTCGGTGGTGACGTGCTCGCCCAGAATGGCGGGTACATCGAAGTCGTAGAAAGGATGACGGAAGCGCTTCAGCTCAAGGTCGGCACCCTGGCAATAGCCCAGGTTGTGATAATGGCTGATGCCGGCTCTGTCCATCACGTCTGTAACCAGATCGGCGGCCAGGATCAGACGCTCGGGGTTGTCCCCTTCCACCTGTACCAGGGCGTAGCTCAGCTCTGCATGCAGCGCGACCGCGCGGTTGGCGGGCAGGGTCCAGGGGGTGGTGGTCCAGATGGCGACCGACAGCGGGCCCTTGCCGGTATGGCCGTCGGCACAGTCGAAGCTGGCCGCCACGGCTGCTTCGTCTACCGCCTTGAAGCGCACGTCGATGGCCGGCGAGCGCTTGTCTTCGTATTCCACTTCGGCTTCTGCCAGCGCTGAGCCACAATCGGTACACCAGTGCACCGGCTTGGAGCCCTTGTGCAGGTGGCCGTTATCGATGATCTTGCCGAGGGCACGGATGATGTTGGCTTCGGTATCGAAGTTCATGGTGAGGTAGGGATTTTCCCAGTCACCCAGCACGCCGAGACGGATAAAGTCGGTTTTCTGCGCTTCAATCTGCTCTTTGGCGTAGGCCCGGCAGGCTTCGCGGAATTCGGCGGCAGACACCTTGACGCCGGGCTTGCCGACCTTGCCTTCCACTTTCAGTTCGATGGGCAGACCGTGGCAGTCCCAGCCCGGAATGTAGGGAGAGTCGTAACCCAGCAGTCCCTTGGACTTGACGATAACGTCTTTCAGGATCTTGTTGACCGAGTGACCAATGTGAATGCTGCCGTTGGCGTAGGGAGGGCCGTCGTGCAGAATAAACGGCTTCTTGCCGGCCTTGGCCTGACGCACGGCGCCGTACAAGTCCTGCTCAATCCAGCGCTTCAGCATCTCCGGCTCGCGTTGAGCCAGGTTACCGCGCATGGGGAACTCCGTTTCGGGCAAATTCAGGGTATTTTTATAGTCGGTCATGAATCCTACATTCCGTTCGGTTCTGATGCCGCCAGCCCGAACCATTGTCGGGCCTGGGCGGCATCGCGTTGAATTTGCTCCTTCAGCAGCGCAAAGGAAGCGAATTTTTGCTCGTTCCGCAATTTATGGCGGAGCTCTACTTCCACCTGTTTGCCGTACAGATCGCCGGAAAAATCAAACAGATGTACTTCTAACAGGGCGCGGGTGCCGCTGACGGTGGGCTTGTCACCGATATTGGCGACCCCGGGGTAACGGTGACCATTCAGCCACAGCTCTACCACATACACGCCGGACACCGGTATTACCTGTCGTTTGAGGGCCACATTGGCGGTAGGAAAGCCGATAGTGCGGCCCAGCTTGGCACCGTGCTCTACTCGTCCGCACAGGCCGAAGGGGCGCCCCAGCATGGTGGCCGCATCATCCAGCCGGTCGGTCGCCAGTGCCTCGCGGATCAGGGTACTGCTGACTCGCTGGCTGTTCATGCGCCAGCTCTGGGTGCTGACCACCTCGAAATCGAAGGCCTGGCCGGCCCGGGTCAGCAGTTCGAAGTCTCCGCCCCGGTTCTGGCCGAAGCGAAAATCGTCGCCCACCACCAGAAAACGCACCCCCAGCTTGTCCACCAGCAGGCCGCGGATAAACTCATCCGGAGACTGGGCGGCAAAGCCGGCATTGAAGCGCACGCACAAGAGGCGGTCTATACCGAGACTCGCCAGCTGCTGGTATTTTTCCCGCAGCCGGGTCAGTCGGGGTGGCGCCTCGCCACCGGTAAACAGCTCCTGAGGCTGTGGCTCGAATACCATGACACAGGCCGGCACCTTGAGCCGACGGGCCTGCTCGGTCAGACGGCGCAATACGGCCTGGTGCCCCAGATGCACTCCATCAAAGTTACCGATGGTCAGCACACAGCCGCGATGCCATGGTTTGATGTTGTGTATGCCGCGAATAAGCTCCATATACTCCGATGCCGGCCTCTGTAAATCGGCGGATTATACCCCAGCCGGCCTTCAGGATCAGCCTTTGCTATGCGCTTTTAAGGTGCTTTATCCGTACGCCACTCAACAGCAGCAAGGCACCGTAACACAAGGCACCGGCACCGATATAGCTCAGCAGGTGCAAACTGCTGCTCAGAAGATCCCACTCGGCCCACTGCGCCAGCGGCGGTGACAGCCACCACAACAGCGCCGCCATACCACTGCTGGCCAGGGCCACCTTGAGAGAGAAGCCCAGGGTCTGGTGACTGGGATGATAGATTTTCCGCTGGCTCAGGCCCCAGGCCAGCAAGCCGGCGTTGAGGATGCCCGACATCGCCGTGGCCAGCGCCAGCCCCACATAACCGAGCGGAAAAATCAGAATGGCGTTAAACACCATGTTGGCCACCATGGCGATAATGCCGAAGCGCACCGGGGTTTTAGTGTCCTGCCGGGCATAGTAGCCCGGCGCCAGCACCTTGATCAGCATGAAGGCCTGCAGCCCCACGCCGTAGGCCACCAGGCTCTTGCCGGCTGCCGTTACCTCGGTGATGCCAAACTCGCCGCGCATGAACAGCACCCGCAGCATGGGCTCGCTGAGCACGATCAATCCCAGCATGGCGGGAAAGCCCATCAGGAGCACCATGCGCACGCCCCAGTCCATGGTGGCGGCAAAGCCGTCTTTTGACTCATCCACATGGCGGCTCGACAGTGCCGGCAGTATCACGGTGGCGATGGCGATACCAAACAGGCCGAGCGGGAACTCCAGCAGTCGGTCGGAATAATACAGGTAGCTGATGGAGCCGGTGGCCAGAAAGGACGCCAGCATGGTGTCGAACAGCAAGTTCACCTGGCTGACAGAGACCCCGAACAGGGCAGGTATCATCAGGGTGCGGATCTTCACCACTCCGGGGTGGTGCCAGGCCCAGCGCGGCCGCACCAGCATATGCAGCTTCGCCAGAAAGGGAAACTGAAACAGAAACTGAATCAAACCGCCGGCAAAGACGCCGATGGCCAGCCCCAGCTCGGGCTGTGCCATGTTCGGTGACAACCAGAAGGCGGCGGCAATCAGCGCCAGGTTGAGAAAGACCGGGGTGAAGGAGGACACCGCAAACTTGCCGAAGGTATTGAGTATGGCCCCGGCCATGGCGGTGAAGCTGATAAACCACAGATAGGGAAAGGTCACCTTGAGCAGCAGAGAGGCCAGCTCGAATTTGTAGGCTTCGGGCCCGTCGTTAACCCACTCCATGAACCAGCCCATGCCGAACAGCGCCGTCACCACCCCGGAGCCCACCATGCCCACAAAAGTGACCAGGGTAACTATCATCCCCAGGGTGCCCGATACCGCCGCCAGCAGATCCTGGGTGTCCTTGAAGCTTCGGGTTTGCTTGTATTCGGTCATTACCGGCACAAAGGCCTGGTTGAAGGCTCCTTCGGCAAAGAGCCGACGCAGAAAGTTGGGAATGCGATTAGCAAAAAAGAACACGTCGGCCGATGCTCCGGCCCCTAATAAGTTGGCGATCACCACATCGCGCACCAGTCCCAGCACCCGGGATACCAGGGTCATGGCGGACACAATCAGGCCTGATCGCAAAAGCGCCTTGCTCAAAATGAAAACCTCTCGGTAAGAAAATTGCTGAATGCAGGGGAATGCTGCTAGAATCCGGCCGACAGTTTAACCCCCTGCCCTGTATCTGACCACAGGGCGGTGTTTATTTGCTCAAATCAATTGACAATCTGCGGTGAAAAAGGCATATTCCTCGGCCTTTTATTAACACTCGCTAAGACAGTTTCAGGAGTTTTACCTTGGCTAATATCAAGTCTGCTAAGAAACGCGCGATTCAAGCAGAGAAACGCCGTAAGCACAACGCCAGCCGCCGTTCCATGGTTCGCACCTACGTGAAAAAAGTAGTTGCAGCCATCGCCAGCGGTGACAAAGCGAACGCACAGAAAGCTTTCGACGTAGCTCAGCCCCTGCTGGATCGTATGGCCACCAAAGGTCTGATCCACAAGAACAAAGCTGCTCGTCACAAGAGCCGCCTGAACGCCAAGATCAAGGCTCTGTAATTCAGAGACTTAATCCGCAGCGTCAAAAAAACCGGCTTAATGCCGGTTTTTTATTGCCTGGATTTTAGGGTTAGGCGCTGTTCACGCTTCCCGGCAATACAACTTGTGCAACAGGGCGATCACTTCCCGCACTTCCTCGCTTTTCAGCGAGTAATACACCGTCTGTGCCTCTTTGCGGGTGCGCACCAGATCATCATTACGCAACAGCGCCAGATGTTGTGACAGCGCCGACTGGCTGAGCCCCAGATGCTGGTTCATTTCTCCGACCGACAGCTCCTTGTCGAGTAAATGACACAAAATAAATAGTCTTCGTTCGTTGGCTAACGCCTTCAGCAGCCTGACCGCCTGGGTCGCGCTGGCTTCCATTGCTTCCATGTTCAATGCCATCATGATGTCCACGTTCTAGGGTCTGTTGACCCTGATGTTCAACTAAATTCGCCGTCGAAGGTGACGGGCGGTGTCACCGCAGAAAAATCGTCCAGTCCGGAAAACAGAGAGGTGAAGTCACTTTCACATAGTCGCTTTACCGCTGGGTGCTGGATCATCCGTTCGGCAAAAATAACGTAATACTCTTCTTTCAGCTCTTCGACCCGACCGATCTCGATCACCGGCTGATATTGTAGAATGGCGTCCCGGTAGATGGCCGGAGCCACGAAAATACCCTGATTGAAGAAGCCGAAGGCCTTCATCATCGCCGCATCGTCGAATTCACCGAGGATCTGTGGCTTGAGGCCTTGTACCTCCAGCCAGTGCCGCAGTTGCCGACCCATGGCGGTACGCCGCCCCGGGATCAACAGCCGCCGCTCTTCCAGACATTCGGGAAAGGGCCTGGTCGGTAAGGGCTCCCGGCAGTAAAAGCCGATATCACACTCACCCAGCTTCTTGGACAGCAGCCCTGCATGCTGGGCCGAGTCTACCGGACAGTCCGACAGAATCATGTCCAGCTTGTGCTGGCTGAGCTGCTCGAGCAGCATTTCGTGGGTCGACTCGTAGCAGCGCAGGTGAATGGAGCCGTCATTGGGGATCACCGACAGCAAGACCCGGCTCGCCAGTCGTTTGGACAATGCATCGGCGATGCCGACGTCGAAAATCAGATGATCTTCCTTGCGATAATGCACAATATCCAGCATCTCGTAAGACAGGCTGAACATGCGATCCGCATACTTGAACACCAGCTGCCCCAGCTCGCTGGCCTCCAGCTGGCGCCCCTTGCGCTTGAACAGCTTGCCACCGAGGCGCTGTTCCAGCTGGCGGATCTGCCCGGTAACGGTCTGGGGGGTCAGAAACAGCGCTTCGGCCGCCTTGGTGACCGAGCCTTTCTTCTGGGTCATCCAGAAATAATACAGGTGGTTGTAGTTAAGGTGTGACAAAGGCCATCTCCAATGCGTATTGGCTCCATCATAATGAAAGCGGCCGGGTTTGAATACCCGGCCGCCCTGTTGAAGACCACGGATTGACTTCACACAATCGCAGTGGTGATGCTCACATCGTTAACTACATCTGCAGCGCCGTCCTGGTGTGATGCCGGGGCAGAATGTAATTCAGCATGCCATAGCCGATAATCGCCGCCAGCGTCGATCCCATCAGGATACCGAGCCGGGACAGGTTGGCCAGATCTTCATGACCGGTAAAGGCCAGTGATGAAATGAAGATGGACATGGTAAAACCGATGCCGCAGAGCACGGACACGGCAAATATCTGCTTCAGGCACACCCCGGTTGGCAGTTGAGCAATGCCCAGTCGTACCGCCCCCCAGCTGACCAGAAAGATCCCCATGGGTTTACCAATCAACAAGCCGGCCATGATGCCCAGTGGCAATGCCGATGACAAATCATCCAGCGAGAGCCCCTGCAGCGAGACGCCTGCGTTCACGAAAGAGAACAACGGCAGTATCAGAAAGGCACACCAGGGATGCAGGAAGTTTTCCAGCTGGCGGGCCGGTGAAAACTTGCGGCCATACAGCGGGATCAAAAAGCCCAGTATTACCCCGGCCAGAGTCGCGTGTACGCCCGACTTGAGCACGGCAGCCCAGACTATCCAGCCCAGGATCAAATAAGGCACCAGACTGTGGACCTGAGCCCGGTTCAGCCAGAACAGGCCGCCAATACCGATCACCGCCACCGACATCGCAGGCACAGATAGTCCGTGGTTGTAGAACAGGGCGATGATGATGATGGCCCCCAGATCGTCGATGATCGCCAGCGCCAGCAGAAATACCTTGAGGCTGAGCGGCACCCGCTTGCCGAGCAAGGCCATGACCCCCAGAGCGAAAGCAATATCGGTAGCGGTAGGAATGGCCCAGCCATTCATACTGGCGCCTTCGCCGACGTTGAACACTAAAAACCACAGGGCGGGAAACAACATGCCACCAATGGCCGCCAGGGCCGGAAACATGGCTTTTTCCCGGGTAGACAGGGCACCGGATACCAGTTCGCGTTTCACTTCCAGGCCGATGACCAGAAAGAAAACCGCCATCATGCCGTCATTGACCCAATGGGACAGCGTCTTGTCCAGATCCAGGGTGCTTATCCGCAGCTGTATCCGGGTGCTGAGCAGTTCCTGATAAAGATCCACCAGGCCGGTGTTGGCCATCACCATGGCGACGATCGCCGCCACTATCAGTAAAATACCGCCGGCAGATTCCATTGCCAGAAAACGTTTCAATACATCCGTCATACAATTGAGGCTCCCTCTCATCAACAAGATGCTCGAGTGTAATCAGCCCCCCCGCCGACGAGTAATCGATTGTATCTGCTTAACACCTCGGAAAAATCGAGCATTAAACGACGAATGAGCTTATATAGCCGACTCCGAAATAAAATTTAACACCATGGCAAAATAAGTTTTACAGTTTAAATTCTTTTTAAACCGCGACCGGAGCCTTGATATGCGGATGCGCCTGGTAGTTTTCCAGCACAAAATCCTCGAAGGCATAATCAAACAGGGAGTCGGGTTTGCGCGCCAGCCGCAGGGTCGGCAGGGGCAGCGGCTCTCTACTCAATTGTAGCCGAGCCTGATCCAGGTGGTTGCGATAGAGGTGTACATCGCCTCCGGTCCAGACAAAGTCGCCCACGTCGAGTCCCGCCTGCTGGGCCAGCATGTGGGTCAGCAGCGCGTAGCTGGCGATATTGAAGGGCAGGCCGAGAAAGACATCACAGCTGCGCTGATAGAGCTGGCAAGACAACTTGCCGTCGACCACGTAAAACTGGAACAGGGCGTGACAGGGCGCCAGCGCCATTTGATCCAGCTCGCCCACGTTCCAGGCCGAGACGATGATGCGACGGCTGTCCGGATTGGTCTTGATGGTCTCCAGCGCCTGGCTTATCTGATCGATAGTGCGACCGTCAGCCCCTTGCCAGCTGCGCCATTGATGTCCATATACCGGGCCCAGATCGCCGTTATCGTCGGCCCACTCGTCCCAGATCCGTACCCCGTGCTGCTTTAGATAGCCGATGTTGGTGTCACCGTTCAGAAACCACAGCAGCTCATGAATAATCGATTTCAGATGACACTTCTTGGTGGTGATCAGCGGAAAGCCCTCGGCCAGATCGAAGCGCGTCTGATGGCCGAATACCGACAGGGTGCCGGTACCGGTTCTGTCTTCTTTTACGGCACCCTTGTCCAGGATATGTTGCATCAGCTCCAGATAGGCTTTCATGCTGTTTTTTCTCCATTACCAAACCATTGGGGGCGACGACAGGCCGCCCATAACATCAGTGCGCCAGCCAGCATCATCGGCATCGATAACAGCTGCCCCATGCTGAACAAGTCGAGGTAGAGCCCAAGCTGAGCATCCGGCTCCCGTACAAATTCCACCATGAAGCGGAACAGGCCGTAACACAGCAAAAAGAGGCCGGAAACCACGCCACGAGGCGGACGCGCTCGCCAGGCCAGATTCAGGATGATCAGCAAGACCACCCCTTCGAGGGCAAACTGGTACAGCTGGGAAGGGTGACGCGGCAGCATGCCCGCCGCGGGAAAAATAATGCCCCAGGGCACATCCGTGACCCGGCCCCAGAGTTCGCCGTTAACGAAGTTGCCGATGCGACCGGCGCCCAGACCAAAGGGGATCAGCGGCGCGATAAAATCGGATACTGCAAAGAAGGTTTTGTGTTGCTTGCGGGCAAACAGCCAGAGCGCGGTGATTACCCCGACCAGGCCGCCGTGAAACGACATGCCGCCGGTCCAGATTTTGACGAGGTAAAGCGGGTCGGCGAGAAAGGTGTCGAACTGGTAGAAAAACACGTAACCGAGGCGGCCACCGAGGATCACCCCGAGAAAGCCATAGAACAACACATCGGAGACCTGATCCCGGGTCCAGTCCGCTCCCGGTCGTGCCGCACGGCGATTGGCCATCAGCCAGGCGAAGAGAAAGCCCAGCAGATACATCAAACCATACCAGTGCACCGCCAGGGGACCGATTTGTATGGCGATGGGATCGAAACCGGGAAACACCCAGTGGCTTTGAGACATGCACTTACCCCGTCAGCAATAAAAGCGGGTATTGTGCTATCGAAACGACGGTACTGCAATTTTAAGAGCGGTAAAGATTTGCAAGGACTGGGTCAGTGAAGAGTTAAAAGCCGGGTCTTTTGTTTGTAGGGTCGATTTCAATCGACCTCAGGCGTGGCATTGCACCTAAAGCGGTCGAATGAATTCGACCCTACGAAAAAATTGTCTCGAAAAGGAGTGCATTACCAGCCCCTTATCTCTCATCTTTGAATCACCGTCCGCCGCGCAGCAGTCCGCCCAGTCCCCGCTCTTCCAGATAACGGCCGAACAGCCCCTTGAACATACTGGTGTTCTGGTAACTCAGGGCTTCCTGCAGCAATTTTTGCAGTTCATCACAACGAGACTGCCGCACTATGTATTTGATGCGCATGAGGTTGCTGTTGTTCATGCTGAAGCGGCGATAGCCCATGGCCAGCAGCACCAGCACACCGATGGGATCACCGGCCAGCTCGCCGCAGATGGACACGGGTTTGGCGTAGCGACGGGCCGCATCGATGATCTGCTGCAAGGCGCGCAAGACTGCCGGATGCAGGGTATCGTAAATCCCGGCCACCCGGCCGTTGTTTCTGTCCACCGCCAGCAGGTACTGGGTCAGATCGTTGGTACCCACCGACCAGAAGTCCACCAGCGGCGCCAGATCCGGCAACAGGTAGAGCAGCGAGGGCACCTCTATCATCACTCCCAGGCTGGGGTAACGGATGATGCCCTGCTGATCGGCGGTTTCGGCCGACACCTCACGCCAGGCGCGATCCAGCATTCTGCGCGCTACCCGCACCTCATCCAGGCTGGTTACCATGGGCAGCATGATGGACAGGTTGTCCAGCCCCTGACTGGCCCGCAGCATCGCCTTCAGCTGCACCAGAAAAATTTCGGGATGATCCAGGGTCAGACGAATGCCGCGCCAGCCGAGAAAGGGGTTTTCTTCCACTATGGGGAAATAAGGCAACTGCTTGTCGCCGCCCACATCCAGGGTGCGCATGCACACCGGTTTACCCACATAGCTAGCCATGACCCGACGATAGCTGGTGACCTGCTCCTGTTCGGAAGGAAAGCGGTCACGCATCATGAAGGGAATTTCGGTGCGGAACAGCCCTACCCCATCGGCGGTGTCGTTCATGGCAATATCGGTATCCGCACTCAGGCCTGCGTTCAGCAGCAACGACACTGTGACGCCGTCCAGAGTAACGGAACTTTCGTTGCGCACCGTAGCGAAGAGCTCGTCCATCTGCTCTTCCTGGACGATAAGCCGACGATACTCGCGCAGCACAGAGGGCACCGGCTCCACCAGCAAGTCACCGTTGTAGCCATCGACGATCAGGGTGCGGTCTTCCAGCAGCTCGAAGGAATGATCGATACCCATGACCGCCGGAATGCCCATGGCTCGGGCCAGAATGGCGGCGTGGGAGTTGATCGAGCCTTTGGCGGAAACGATGCCCTTGAGCTTGCTCCGGGGTATTTCTGCAATCAGGGTGGCGCTGATTTCATCCGCCACCAGAATGATCGGCTCGGCCAGGGTCAAGAGGCCTTCATCTTCATGGATCAGCCGGGTCAGCAATCGCTGACCCAGATCACGAATATCCGCCGCCCGCTCGCGCAGGTAGGGATCCGACATCACGGAAAACTGGGCTATCTGTTTTTCACAGACGCGCTTCACCGCACTGCCGGCGATCCAGCCTCGTTCTATCTGTTCCCGGATCAGGCCGATAAACACCGGATCCTTGAGGATATACTGATACACCTCAAACACTGCCACCGACTCGCTGGCCTGCGACTCCTTGAAGCGCAGCGCCATGCCGTTCAGCTCGTCTTCCACCTGCACCAGCACCTTGTCGAGCCGCTCATGCTGCACGGCGGCGTTATCCGCCTTGCGCTCCTTCACCTTGCTCAGCTCGACCCGGGGCCGCCACACCCAGGCACGACCGATGGCCACGCCGGGCGAGCCCGCCAGACCGCGCAGTATGCCATGCCAGTTGGGCGATCGCAGGTTGCCCTTGGCCTCGGCATGGGCAATGACGGTCGCAAGCTGGGAGGCCAGGGTGACCAGAAACGACTCTTCCCCTTCTTCGAACAGCCGTACCTGTTTTTGCTGCACCACCAGCACGCCCAGGGTTTTACGCTGGTGAATGATGGGGGCGCCGAGGAAGGACTTGAAGGCATCTTCACGGGCTTCGGGCAGGTATTTGAATTTGGGGTGCAACTGGGCATCGGCCAGGTTGATCAGCTCTTCCTTTTCACCGATAAGACCGACGATACCCTCACCCAGCGGGATCCTTGCCCGTCCCACCGCCTTGGCGGCCAGGCCATCGGTGGCTGCCAACAGATAGTTCTGCTCATGCTCCTGGCGTAAATAAATGGAGCAGCAGTCCACCCGCATGGCACTACGGGTCTGCCGGACCAGTTCACCCATGGCTTGATTAAGGTCAGAGCTGGCCGTTACCTGCTGAACGATTTCCCGCAATTCCTTTAACACTGCCGCCTACTCCTGTGCCGATGGGTTACCTGTTTCGTTTACGAGCGTCTCGGCGGCCTTGCTCTGCCATGACAATGGGGGCAAATTCCCTCAGTACCCGTCGATATACTTCCCGCTTGAAAGAGACCACCTGACGCACCGGGTACCAGTAGCTGACCCAGCGCCAGTCATCGAACTCCGGATGCCCATGGCAACCAAATTCGATGTGCGATTCGTGATCCGATTCCAACCGCAACAGAAACCACTTCTGTTTTTGACCAATGCAGACGGGATTGCTGTCCCATCGCACCAGACGCTTGGGTAACTTGTACTTCAGCCAGTGGCGGGTGACCGCCAGCAAGGTGACATTTTCGGGTCTGAGCCCGATTTCTTCGTACAGTTCCCGATACATGGACTGCTCCGGCGTTTCGCCGTCGTCCACCCCGCCTTGGGGGAACTGCCAGGAATGTTGCCCGTAGCGTCTGGCCCATAACACCTGGCCTTTGCGATTGCAGATCACTATGCCTACATTGGGACGAAAACCGTCGCCATCTATCACGCAATCACCAGACTAAAAAAATAACATAAGGACGATTGTTCCATATTCCCCTATTCCCGGCAAATGATGCTGTCAACGCCAGCTCGATAGTCAATGTTGAATAACTTGTCTTTTTGTCAATAGTTATGAACAGAAAAAGGATCGTCAGGGGATCGCTTTCCCCCAATTTATGTGGATAAGCTTGTGATAAAGGCTGTATAGCTTGAGATGCCTTATTTCACGATGCTTGAACAACAGGGTGATCAAAACACAAGACAAGACAAAAAACATCAATAAATCATAAGATTAACATCAAAAAAAAGGATCGAGCTGGATCTTTTCACAGCCCGTATAAAAATGCCTGCTGTGTTAGTAAGTCTCACCGCTCAAAGATCAACCAATGTCGACTTATCCACAAAACCAAAGTAAACAAAGCGTTAACAGTAAGAAAAAAAAGCTGATTTTTGCCGTTTTGGCCACCGTAAAATCACGGTCCGGCCGTTGTGTGCAGTTATCCAGAGTTTCTGTGGATAAGGCTGTGCAACAGCATGTTTATACTCAGGTAAAACCGGTATATCATGCAGCCGCCGAAAAGCGCAATAACAAGCTGCTGATAAGTCATTTTAAATCATGTGGTTATAATAATTACTGGCTCGGTAGTCAGTATTTCTCCCACCTTTGGAGGCCGGTCACATTTTGAACAATCCAATTTCCCGTCCTGCCTCGATCCCGGCCCTGCTGCTGCGCGCCGAACAACTGGCCGGCCTGTCGCTGAGAGAGCTGGCCCAATCGTTTGATATCCCGGTTCCTACCGATCTGAGGCGAGACAAGGGCTGGGTGGGCCAGCTGCTCGAACTGGCACTGGGAGCCAGTGCGGGATCGAAGCCGGAGCAGGACTTTCCCGAGCTGGGTGTCGAGCTGAAAAGCATCCCCATCGACGGTCGTGGCAAGCCACTGGAAACCACCTTTGTCAGCGTCGCGCCGCTGACGGACATCGGCGGCCTGCGCTGGGAAGATTCCAACGTGCGCAACAAGTTATCCCGGGTATTATGGATACCGGTGCTAGGAGAACGCAGCCTGGCACCCGGCGACAGGATCATCGGTCAGCCACTGCTGTGGAGCCCGAGCGAGCAGGAAGAACAGTTGTTACGCCAGGACTGGGAAGAAATAATGGAGTTGATAAGCCTGGGGGAGGTGCAAAACATCAGCGCCCGTCATGGCCAGGTGCTGCAGCTCAGGCCCAAGGCCGCCAACGGCCGGGCGCTGACCGAGGCGGTAGGTCGCCAGGGCCAGCCCATCATGACACTGCCGCGCGGCTTCTATCTGAAAACCGGCTTTACCGCGGCCCTGCTGGCCCGACATTTCATGCTGTAATACCTATCACATTAAACAAATGATCTATTTAATTTCTGCCTCAATGTCGGACAAAGGATCTGCTCCACCGACCCGCTTCAAGCACATCCATGTGACGCTCAGCACATGACATCCCTGTCATGTGATGGTCGGCGGAGCAGATCCCTTTGTCCTCCTTGACGCATCGGAGTCGCCTGTTGGCGCTATCTGCGGGCCACTCGGAGTTCCAGAAGAGGCAACAGAGATCGCCTCCCACGACCGTGACATGCCAGGGATGGCATGTCCGAGCTTACAGGGATGTACTCGTAGCGTGTCGAGGGAGGAGGCTCTGCTGCCTCTGGAACTCCACCCCAAAATCTGAGCAGGTATTTAATGGGACTGGTATAAGCGGCTAGCGCCAGAGGCACAAAAACAAAAAGGCCCGCATTTGCGGGCCTTTTGACACAACCGGTCGGCTTACTTGCTGCCGCGGGGAGTAAGACGCTCTTTGATACGAGCAGACTTACCAGCACGGTCACGCAGATAGTAAAGCTTGGCACGACGCACGGCGCCACGACGCTTCACTTCCACGCTGCCGATCAGCGGGCTGTGAGTCTGGAAGGCACGCTCAACGCCTTCACCGTTGGAAATTTTACGCACGGTGAATGCAGAGTGCAGGCCGCGGTTACGCTTGGCGATAACAACGCCTTCATAAGCCTGCAGACGCTCTTTGCCGCCTTCGGCAACGCGTACCATTACACGCACGGTGTCGCCCGGGCCAAACTCGGGGATATCGGTGCGCAATTGTTCGTCTTCAAGCTGCTTAATGATGTTGCTCATGATATTTCCTTACCTAGGGTAAACTGAAAACTCTACTGTTCCGGCTCGCGATAATCGCGAACAAATTGGGCAAGAAGCTGCTCTTGCTCGTCAGTCAGAGCTAGGTTATTCAAGAGTTCCGGCCTTCTTAACCAGGTCCGGCCCAATGACTGCTGCATTCTCCAGCTGGCCACATCAGCGTGGTTGCCACTCAACAACACTTTGGGAACGGCCATTCCCGCCAGTTGCTCAGGGCGTGTGTAGTGTGGATGATCCAGAAGCCCTTCGCTGAAGGAGTCCTGCTCCGCACTCGCCATGTCGCCGAGAACGCCGGGCACCAAACGGGCCACCGCATCCACCAGTACCATGGCCGGCAATTCGCCGCCACTGAGCACGTAATCTCCGACCGACCACTCTTCGTCGACATCGGCCTGAATAACGCGCTCATCCACTCCTTCATACCGACCGGCCACCAGAATCAACTTCTCGTGTTTTGCCAGTTCGGTAACGCCTTGCTGATCCAGCTTGCGGCCCTGAGGAGACAGGTAAATCACCCTGGCCCCTTCGCCTGCCGCCTGTCGCGCCGCCGCTATGGCATCGCGCAGTGGCTGAACCATCATCAGCATCCCGGGTCCGCCCCCGTAGGGTCTGTCATCGACAGTGCGGTGTTTGTCCCGGGTGAAATCCCGCGGATTCCAGCATTCAAATGTCAGCAGGCCATCTTTAACGGCCCGCCCGGTCACACCAAAGTCGGATACTGCCCGGAACATCTCCGGGAAGAGGCTAACGACCCCTATCCACATGATTCTCTCCGCGCGATTCGACTCGGGTTAAAAATCCGGATCCCAATCAATTTCGATGATGCTGTCCTGAGTATTCACGGACTTTATTACCTGGTCTTCTACAAACGGAATTAACCGCTCTCGTTGACCAAATGCATCGTTGGCATTGGCTTTTACTACCAGCACGTCGTTAGAGCCGGTTTCCATCAGCTGAGTCACCAGGCCAAAATCATAGCCTTTGGTGTTCTTCACCCGACAACCGATCAGATCACGCCAATAGAATTCGTCATCCGGCAGGGCAGAAAACGATTCTGCACTTACCGCGATGTCGGCACCGGTCAGCATCTGTGCCTGTTCGCGCTGATCGATATCAATCAGTTTGCAAATCAGACCTTTACCATGACGCTTCCATCCAGTGACCTGAATTTCACGCCAGCTGCTGCCGTTCTTTATCAGCCAGGGCCGATAATCGAAAATGCCTTCTGGTTGGTCGGTAAAGGAGTTGACCTTCAACCAACCTTTAATGCCGTAAACGGCGCCCAGTTGGCCTACTACTACAGGTTCGCTCACTTTAATTCCCTACCTGTAAAGACTTAGGCCGCTGCTTTGGCTGCGTCTTTGATCAATTTGGCTACGCGCTCGGATACAGTTGCACCCTGGCCAACCCAGTGATTAACACGCTCGAGGTCCAGACGCAGTTTTTCTGCCTGACCTGCAGCGATCGGGTTGAAGAAACCCACTTTCTCGATGAAACGACCATCACGAGCATAGCGGCTGTCTGCAACTACTACCTGGTAAAACGGACGCTTCTTAGCGCCACCACGTTGTAAACGAATGGTTACCATATCGTCCTCTATATACTGAAACAAACAAGGCCCGCAGACAATGCGAACCCTGGCTTAAAATAAGCTGCGCAATTGTACTCTGATGCGGTGAGAATGCAACCAAATTGGAAGCCGTCAGCCACCGCCATCTCGGGCTTGCCGGCCGCCTGTCACCGTGCCCCGGCCGTTAACGCATGTCGCTTGCCCGGCGGCCACCGCAGTCAGAGCCAATGAACCTACTCAGAAGGGGCCGCGCCGACCACCACCGCCCATGCCACCCGGGCCCATCATGCCCTGCATCTGGCTCATCATCTTGCGCATGCCACCCTTGCCGGACATCTTTTTCATCATCTTCTGCATCTGGGTGAACTGCTTGAGCAGCTTGTTCACTTCCTGCACCTCGGTGCCGGAACCCAGGGCGATACGACGCTTGCGCGAGCCCTTGATCAGGTCCGGGTGACGGCGTTCTTTCGGGGTCATGGAGCCGATAATGGCTTCCATGCGAACCGTCAGCTTGTCGTTGACCTGATCCTTGACGTTGTCCGGCAGCTGGCTCATGCCTGGCAGCTTGTCCATCAAACTCATCATGCCGCCCATGTTGCGCATCTGCGCCAACTGATCGCGGAAGTCTTCCAGATCGAAGCCCTTGCCCTTCTTCAGCTTCTGCGCCATTTCGGAGGCTTTGTCTTTGTCGACCGATCGTTCCATCTGATCGATCAGCGACAGCATGTCCCCCATACCCAGAATGCGCGAGGCAATCCGGTCCGGGTGGAAAGGCTCCAGGGCATCGATTTTTTCGCCCATACCGATAAATTTAATCGGCTTGCCGGTAATGTGGCGTACCGACAGCGCGGCACCGCCCCGGGCATCACCGTCGGCCTTGGTCAGGATCACCCCGGTCAGCGGCAGCGCCTCGCTGAACGCCTTGGCGGTATTGGCCGCATCCTGACCGGTCATGGCATCGACCACGAACAGGGTTTCAATGGGGTTGATGGCCTCATGCAGCTGCTGAATTTCGGCCATCATCTCTTCGTCGACGTGCAGGCGACCGGCGGTATCCACCAGCACCACATCGAAGAATTTCTTGCGGCCGTAGTCCACCGCGTTACGGCCTATGTCCACCGGCTTCTGTTCGATGTTACTGGGGAAGCACTCAACGTCCAGGTCCGCCGCCAGGGTTTCGAGCTGCTTGATCGCCGCCGGGCGATAGACGTCGGCACTGACCACCAGCACTTTTTTCTTGTGCCGCTCTTTGAGGAACTTGGCCAGCTTGCCGACCGAGGTGGTTTTACCCGCCCCCTGCAGGCCCGCCATCAGGATCACCGCCGGCGGCGCCACCGACAGATCGAGTTCTTCGTTGGCTTCGCCCATCACCGCTACCAGCTCGGCGTTGACGATCTTGATGAAGGCCTGGCCCGGGCTCAGGGATTTGGAGACTTCCTGGCCAACCGCGCGCTCTTTGACCCGATTGACGAATTCGCGTACCACCGGCAGGGCCACGTCGGCTTCCAGCAGCGCCATGCGCACTTCCCGCAGGGTCTCTTTGATGTTTTCTTCGGTCAAACGGCCGCGACCACTGATGTTTTTCAGCGTACGCGACAGTCTTTCAGTGAGATTTTCAAACATGATGTGGTCCGCAGTTGGCGAAAATTACCACCAGTATACCCAAGTTATCGGCCGAACTTAAGCCAGGCTGGGTAGCGATGTGCTTTGTCTTAAGGGTATACTGGCCACTCTTCTATATTCACCGGTTAATGGCTTAAATTCATTATGGAATTGCTTGCTGTTTTGGCGATGGCATTTTATCTGTTGGCGGCCTTCGCCTGTGTGCATAATCTGCTCAACCCCCAGAACACAGGGCGCAGCTACGGCCTGCTTGCGGCACTGTGCGCCCTGCTGCTGCATGGCCTCTGGCTGTTCAACACCGTGGTACAGGTGCCGGGACAAAACCTGAGCATGCTCAATGTGGCGTCCATCGTCAGCTTGATAATTTCAGCCTTGATGACGGTACTGGTGACGCGCTTCAAGGTGTGGCTTTTGATGCCGCTGGTATACGGCTTTGCCGGCCTGCTGCTGGCGGCAGACGTGCTGTTACCCGGTTATTACAGCATGCATCTCGAAACCCGACCCGCAGTGTTGCTGCATATCGGCCTGGGGCTGATGTCTTATTCGCTGCTGGTGATTGCCAGCCTGCTGGCCATTCTGCTCGGTTTTCTCAATCATCGGTTGAAAACACACAAGCTCACCAACCTGCCGGCGATGCCGCCGTTGATGACCATAGAACGTTATCTGTTCCGGCTGATTTTTGTCGGTGTTGTGGTACTGACCCTGTCTATTTCTACCGGACTCTTCTTTCTGCAGGAAATGTTCAGCCCCGGCAAAGCCCATAAAGCCATCCTCACCATTCTGGCCTGGTGTGTCTATGTGGGCCTGCTCTGGGGACATCATCGTCTGGGCTGGCGCGGCCGCAAGGTTATCTGGTCCAGCGTGGCCGGCAGCATACTGCTGACCCTCGCCTATTTCGGCAGCCGCTTCGTGCGCGAGGTACTACTGGGCTAAGCGACTTGACAGCACCCGGTCAAACCCTTAGTAATTGATCAGTTTCATGACACAGGACGGTCTGCTTGGACGACATATCCACGGGTACCCTTACGGGGATCCTGATAGCTTTACTCTTTATCTCCGCTTTTTTTTCGAGTTCCGAAACCGGCATGATGTCGCTGAACCGCTATCGGTTGCGTCATCTGGCTCAAAGTCGCCACAAGTCAGCCCTCCGGGTTGAAAAGCTGCTTTCCCGTCCCGATCGGCTTATCGGCCTGATCCTGATCGGCAATAATCTGGTCAATATTCTCGCCTCGGCCATCGCCACCGTGATAGCCATCCGCCTGTACGGTGACTATGGCGTGGTCATCGCCACCGTGGCCCTGACCGTGGTGGTACTGATTTTTGCCGAGGTCACGCCCAAGACACTGGCGGCGCTCTATCCGGAGCGGGTGGCCTTTCCCGCCTCTTTTCTGCTCAAGCCGCTAATGGTGATACTGTATCCGGCTGTGTGGACCATCAATGCCATTTCCAACGGCCTGCTGGCACTGTTTCGCATCAACCCGCAGGGCGGAGGAGACACCTCCATCAGTTCGGAAGAGCTGCGCACCATCGTCAACGAGGCCGGCGCCCTGATCCCGCGCCGACACCAGGATATGCTGGTGTCCATCCTCGATCTGGAAAAGGTGACGGTAGACGACATCATGGTGCCGCGTAACGAGATTTACGGTATCGACGTGACCCAGGACTGGAAAACCATCAGCCGCCGCCTGATGCAGAGCCCCCATACCAAGGTGTTGCTGTACCGGGACAATATCGACGATGCGTTGGGCTTTATCCACGCCCGCGACGCCCTGCGCCTGTTGGCCAAGGATGAATTCAGCAAGTCGAATCTGATGCGAGCGGTACGCGAGCTGTACTATATTCCCGAGGCCACACCACTGAACGTGCAGCTGGTGAAGTTTCAGCGCAACAAGGAACGCATCGGGTTGATCGTCGATGAATATGGCGATATTCAGGGGTTGGTGACGCTGGACGATATTCTGGAAGAAATAGTGGGTGACTTCACCACCACCATCAGCCCGACCCTGAGCGACGAAATCAAGCCTCAGGATGACGGCTCCTACCTGATTGAAGGCTCGGCCAGCATTCGGGACATCAACAAGGAGCTGGGCTGGGAACTGCCGAGCGACGGCCCTCGTTCGCTCAATGGTCTGATCCTCGAGTATCTGGAAGACATCCCCGAGGCCAATATCTGCCTGCGCCTGTCGGGTTATCCGATTGAAATTCTGGAAGTGGAAAACAACATGGTGAAGCTGGTGCGGGTGCTGCCGCACTATTACCAAGGTTAATACCAAAGTTAAGCCGTCAGGATGATGGCTTGCCGGCCTGCACTTCCAGCTGGTTGAAAATGACCATCAGCTCTTCCCGATTGCCGGTCAGATCCGCCAGAGTATATCCTTCCAGGACCTGCAGAAAGGCTTCCATCGCCAGCTTGAGCGCATCCCTCAGCCGGCAGACCGGCACCAGATAACAGGCCGGGCTGCCGCAGTCGATACCGTTCAGGTTGTTTTCCAGCGCGCGAATGACCTGCCCGACATTGATATCACCCGACGATTTGGCCAGTCGAATACCGCCATTCTTGCCGCGTATCGCATGAATATAACCTTCCCGCGCCAGCTGATTAACCACCTTGACCAGGTGATTGCGCGATATATCGTACAAGCTGGACACCTGGGCCACACTGGTCAGCTGCCCCTCGGGCAGGGTAGCCAGATACATCAGAGTTCTCAGGCCGAAATCGGTATAGGTGGTCAGCTTCATGCTGCGGATATCCTGAACGCGGAAGAATATATATACATGATACACATTAGCGGCTAAAGACGACATTAAATGTCGGTGATCCTCCTGCACTGTGTATCGGCACGGGCGAGCAAAGATTAAGACCGGATTATTCGCCGGCCTTGATCTGCCGCCAGTAGCCGTCCAGCTCGTCCAGACTGCAATTCCGGCTGTCTTTGCCGTCGGCCTGCAGCGCCTGTTCCACCCCACGAAAGCGCCGTTCGAACTTGTCGTTGGCCCGGCGCAGCACCACTTCCGGATCCTGCTTGAGATGGCGCACCAGGTTGACGCAGGCGAACAGCAGATCGCCCAACTCATCGGCCACCCGATCCGGGTCCTGCTCGGGCTGGTTAAGCTCGGCCATCACCTCGTCCAGTTCTTCGTGGATCTTGTCCACCACCGGTGGTAGTTCGCGCCAGTCGAAGCCGACCGCCGAGCAGCGTTTCTGAATCTTGTTGGCCCGGCTCAGGGCCGGCAGGTTACGGGGAATATCGTCCAGCGCACTGGTGGCCGTGGCGTCCTTGGTACGGCGCTCTTCGGCCTTGGTTTTTTCCCAGTTGCTCTTGATCTGTTCTTCGGTGTCGAGTTCGGCATTGCCGAATACATGGGGGTGACGGCGCACCAGCTTGTGGCTGATGGCCTGCACCACGTCACCGAAGTTGAACAACGACTGCTCTTCCCCCAGCCGGGAGTAAAACACCACCTGAAACAGGAGATCGCCCAGCTCGCCCGGCAGCTCGTTCAGTGCGCCTCGTTCTATGGTGTCGGCCACTTCATAGGCTTCTTCCAGGGTATGCGGCACTATGCTGGCGAAGTCCTGCTTCAGATCCCAGGGACAACCGTTTTCCGGATCCCTGAGTGCCGCCATGATGGCCAGCAAGTCGCCGAGTGAGTAGTTATAGCGCTCCATCCGTGCTCCCGTTACAGCCGTTTGGCTTCCAGTATGTCCGGCAACTGGCCTATCTTGGCCAGGGTCCGGCTCAGGGTGTCGATATTGTATATTTCCAGCTCCATGTCGATGGTCGCCGTCTGCTGCTTGCGATTGGAGCGGCTGCTGACTTCCATCACATTGATTTTTTCGTTGGCCAGAATGGTGGTGATATCCCGCAGCAGGCCGGACCTGTCGTTCGCCACCACCCGCAGGGTAAGGTGATAACCGCCGGAACTGTTCTCGCCCCACACAGCATCCACCATTCGTTCCGGATGCTGAACCGCCAGCTCCTTCAACTGCTCGCAATCGGAGCGATGAATGGAAATCCCCCGCCCCTGAGTGATATAGCCGACGATCTCATCGCCCGGTATCGGCTGGCAGCAACGGGCTGTGCTGGTCAGCAGATTACCCACGCCCTGCACCACTATGTGCCCCTGGCCCTTGGCGTCAGAATGTTTTCTCGCCGCCTTCAACTCCAGCTGGCGCAGCACCGCTTCGTCCTGCTCTTCACTGGTCGGCTTCTTGTGCAGCCCCTGCAGGTAGTTGAGCAACTGGTTGATCCGCAAGTCACCACCACCGATACCGGCGAGCAAGTCGTCGAGATGGGTGACGTTGAAGCGTTCCAGCGCCGCCTTGTTGATCTGGGAGAAGGTCAGCCCCAGACGTTCCAGCTCTTTGTCCAGCACTTCACGTCCGGCCAGGATGTTCTTGTCCCTGTCCTGTTTCTTGAACCAGGTGCCGACTTTGGAGCGGGCCCGGCTGGTACGCAGAAAGCCCTGATTGGGATTCATCCAGTCCCGGCTTGGGTTGGGCTGTTTCTGGGTGATGATCTCCACCTGATCGCCGGTTTGCAGCTGATAGGTGAAAGGCACTATGCGGCCGTCGATCTTGGCGCCGATGCAGCGGTGTCCGACCTGACTGTGAACGTAATAGGCAAAGTCGAGCGGCGTGGCGCCCAGCGGCATGTCGACCACTTCGCCCCTGGGGGTAAACACATAGACTCGGTCTTCAAACACCTGGCTGCGCAGCTCGTCTACCAGGGAGCCGCTTTCTGCCATGTCTTCCTGCCAGGCCAGCAGCTTTCTGAGCCAGGCAATCTTGTCTTCGAAGCCGCTCGGTTTGGTGGCACCGGCACCTTCCTTGTATTTCCAGTGAGCGGCCACGCCCAGCTCCGCATCCTGGTGCATCTGATCGGTACGGATCTGTATTTCGACCGTCTTGCCTTCGGGGCCAATCACCACGGTATGAATGGACTGATAGCCGTTGGGCTTGGGGTTGGCGACGTAATCGTCAAACTCGCGGGGGATATGCCGCCACTGGGTGTGCACCACGCCCAGGGCACCGTAACAGTCCTGCAGGTGCCGGGTCACCACCCGTATCGCCCGCACGTCGAACAGCTCGTCGAAGTCCAGGTTCTTCTTCTGCATCTTGCGCCAGATGCTGTAGATATGTTTGGGCCGGCCATACACCTCGGCCTCGATACCGGATTCTTGCAGCGCCGCCCTGAGGCCGGCCACGAAGTCATCGATATAGGCTTCCCGTGCCAGCCGCTTTTCGTGCAGCAGCCGGGCAATGCGCTTGTAGGTATCCGGGTGCAGGTAGCGGAACGACAGATCCTCCAGCTCCCATTTGAGCTGGCCGATGCCCAGCCGGTTGGCGAGTGGCGCATAGATATTGGCGATTTCCTTGGCTACCAGCACCCGGGTTTCTTCGTCGGCGTTCTTGACCTCGCGCAGGCAGGTGATGCGCTCGGCCAGCTTGATCACCACGGCCCGCACGTCTTCAACCATGGCCAGCAGCATGCGACGCACCCGGTCGACCTGTACTTCCGAGCTCTTGTCGCTGTGCACATGCTGCAACGAACGAATAGCCTCCATATCGGCCACCCCTCGCAGCAGACGGGCAATGGTGTCACCAAAATCGTCCCGTACCCGCTCCAGGTTCAGATGGCCGCTTTCGAGGAAGGGATACAGCAAGGCCGCCTTCAGGGTGTCCAGATCCATGCTCAGGGTAAGCAGGATACCGACCATCTCCACCCCTTCGGCCTGCAGGCGATGTTGTGCCTCGGGCGGGACACCCAGCCCCAGACAATACTCATACACCGCTTTCAGCTGCTCCCGCTCATGGGAATCGAGCGGCAGGCCCGATGCCCACGCGGTCAGGCTGAAGCTTGTTTGAAGGTGAGTATCGCGCACTGCAACCATAAGTACCCCTTAATTGAGTTCGAACAAGGCCATCGCTTCGCAATGCACCGTATGGGGGAACATATCAATCAGGCAGAGACGGCTGAGTCGGTAGCCCGCCGCCAACAGTGCCTGGCTGTCCCTGGCCAGGGTCACCGGATTACAGGAAACATAAAGCAGCCGCTCGGGCGACAACTGCTGCAGATAAGGCATCACCTGCTCGGCACCGGCGCGGCCCGGATCCAGCAGTACCCGTTCAAACCCTTGGCGAGCCCAGGGCTCCCGGGTGAAGTCGGCGGCCAGATCGGCGCGATAAAACTGCGCCAGCGGCAAGGCGTTATCTTCCGCATTGCCCCGGGCCTGCTCGACCATTTCCATCACCCCTTCCACCCCGACTACCGGATGCCCGGCCGCCGCCAGCGGTAACGAGAAATTACCGACACCACAGAACAGATCCAGTATCGGCTGGCTAGGCTCGGCCGCCAGCCAGCGCTGCGCTTGCCGTACCATTCGCTCGTTAAGCCCGGCGTTAATCTGGATAAAGTCGCCGGGGGTAAATGCCAGTTTGATATTATCTATCTGATAATAAAGTGAAAAAGGAACATGTAAAGGTCGGCGTGCGCTATCGTCCTGCAAAAACAGGGCAAGATGTCGCGTCTGGGCAAAAGCCAGCAACAGATCCAGATCCCCCGCCGACAATGACCCCGTGTGGCGCAGTAACAAGGCCACCCCCTCGGCCGCATCATAGAGCTCGATATGCCCGAGTTGTTTCACCGCCTTCAGTCGATTCAGCAGCTGCCGCAAGGGCGCTATCAACTCAGAAAGGACGGGCCGCAGCACTCCGCAATGCTCTATTTCCACCAGCTCGTGAGACTGACCGCGGCGAAAGCCGAGCGCCACGCCCTTGCCCTGACGACGAATCGCCAGGCGCGCCACACGCCGGTAGCCCTGGTGCCCTGCATCATTCAGCCATTCCGGCTCGGGCAGCTCATCGATGCCATGACGGGCAAACAGCTGGGCCAGGGTGCGGGCCTTGAGCGCACGCTGGCCGGTGACCGGCATGTGCTGCAGCGAGCAACCGCCACAATCGGCGCTGTAGGGACAAAAGGGCTTTTGCCGCTCGGCCGAAGGCTCGAGCACCTTGAGCAGGCTGGCGCTCTGGTACTTGTTGTTCTGCACCAGCAAGCGTACCCGCACCCGCTCTCCCTTGAGCGCACCTGGCACAAACAGCGGCTTGTCCTGATACCTGGCCAGCCCCACCCCATGAGCGTTCAGCTCGACAATGGTCACCTCCAGCGGCGGCTGTGCCTGAGCTTTGGGCTTGTTTTCCTTGAAGAACTGAACCATAAAACGTGGAGCCCTCGTACCGGCTATGTCATCATAAGCGTCTGTTGATTTGATGCGCGCATTGTCCCACATTAGCCCACTATGACCAAATACGGCCTGCGAGCCCGGATACTGGCTTACACCATAATCCCCACCCTGCTTATCGGTATACTTCTGGCCGGTTATTTTTCCGTGAGCCGCTATCAGCAGCTGGAAGAAGTACTCATCCGTCAGGGGGTCAACGTGATAGAGCCACTGGCCCTGGCCAGTGAGCTGGCGCTGACCAGCCGCAACCGGGAGGCGCTCAATCGCCTGCTCAGCACCATTCATCGCAATAACAGCCCACTGGTCAAGTCCATCGCCCTGTTCGATGCGGAAGGTCGGCTGCTGGTCACCTCAAACTACCATCGCGACTTCAACGCCATGCGCCTGGCCGATCAGGTGCCCCTGCCCCGGGTAACCCTGGTGGAAAATAACGAAGACGGCATTATTCTGCGCACGCCCGTGCTTACCGATCATATTCGTGCGGATACCGTATGGGAAGATGCGTCCGCCATCCCCATCGGCTATATCGCCATGCAGCTGACCAACGACTCGGCCATGCTGCTGCACTATAAAGACAGCTTCTTCGCCGGCCTGATGGTACTGCTCGGCGTCAGCCTCAGCGGCCTGTTCGGCGTTCGGCTGATCAGGGGCGTGTCCCAGCCGATCACCGACATGGTCAGCGCCGTCTACAAGATCCGTGAAGGCCGACTCGACACCCGGGTTAACGGGGAATTCACCGGCGAAATGGAGATGCTCAAGAACGGCATCAACGCCATGGCCAAGTCGCTGTCCGAATACCACGACGAAATGCAGCAGAACATCGATCAGGCCACCTCGGATCTGCGCGAGACTCTGGAGCAGATCGAAATCCAGAATATCGAGCTGGACATGGCCAAGAAGCGGGCTCAGGAAGCGGCCCGGGTCAAAACCGAGTTTCTGGCCAACATGTCTCACGAGCTGCGCACCCCGCTCAACGGGGTCATCGGTTTTGCCCGTCAGCTGCAGAAAACCCGACTGACCTCCAATCAGCTCGACTACCTCAAGACCATCGAAAAATCGGCTCAGAACCTGCTTGGCATCATCAACGACATTCTCGACTTCTCCAAGCTGGAAGCTGGCAAGCTGAAGATGGAACAGCTGCCGTTCTCACTACGCGATACCCTGCAGGAAGTCATGACGCTGCTGGCCCCCAGCGCCCATGACAAGGGGCTGGAGCTGTCGCAGCGGGTGGATGCCGCCGTGCATGACGCCGTGATCGGCGATCCGCTGCGACTGCAACAGGTACTGACCAACCTGGTGGGCAACGCGGTCAAGTTTACCGAGCAGGGCAACGTGGACGTGCGGGTCGACGCCCGCCCCGCCAGCCAGCCGGACAGGACTGCCCTGCGCATCCATGTGCAGGACACCGGCATCGGCATTTCCGACAGCCAGCGTCGTCAGCTGTTCCAGGCCTTCAATCAGGCCGACTCCAGTATTTCCCGCCGCTATGGCGGTACTGGGCTGGGCCTGGTCATCACCCAGAAACTGGTGCACCAGATGTCCGGCGAGATCGAGCTCTATTCCGAGCTGGGCTCGGGCTCTGTGTTCAGCTTCACCCTGGAGCTGAGCCGGGCCTCACTGCCGCTGGCCGAGCCCCTGCCTCTGGCCGAGTTGTGTGACAAGACGGTGCTCTATCTGGAAGAAGACAACTTCAGCCGCCGCGCCACCACGGCTCTGCTGCGAGAATGGGGGGTGCAGGTGCTGCACGAGCCCTATCCGGGGGTCGCCATCGATTGCGCCCTGCTGGGCTTTGGCCCCAGTACCCTGCCCAGCCAGATGGAACAGGGTATCCGCCGACAAATAGAACATGACAACAAGGTGGTGGTGCTGCTCAGCTCCACCGACCCGACCCTGGCCGACGCCCTGCTCGTCATGGGTGCCGAACTCTGCCTGAGCAAACCGGTACACTACCAGAAGCTTGCTCAGGCACTGATGGGACAGGAAGTGGCCGAGCCCGAGGCCATGTTGCAGATTACCCTGGCGCCACCCTCTCAAAAGCAGCCGCTGCGGGTGCTGGCGGTAGACGACAATCCGGCCAACCTGAAACTGATCAGCGCCATGCTGAGCGAACAGGTCAGCCAGGTGGAAAGCTGCTCCAACGGCCAGGAGGCGCTCAACCTGGCCACAGTCAATCGCTACGACATCATCTTCATGGACATTCAGATGCCGCTGATGGACGGCATTCAGGCCACCCGCGAAATTCGCTCCCAGGATGGTCCCAACGCCAGCACCCCCATAGTGGCGGTCACCGCCCATGCCATCGCAGGCGAGCGGGATAGGCTGATGCTGCAGGGCATGGACGATTACCTGGCCAAGCCGATAGACGAGACCATACTGGCCCGCATTATCGAACGCTTCGCCCACCGTCCCCCGCCGCCGGGACAAATCGATTGGTCGCTGGCAGTAAAACAGGCCGGCGGCAAGGAGCCACTGGCCAAAGAAATGCTCACCCTGCTATTGCAGAGCTTCGATGAATTTGCCCCGCTGCTGGGGGCCGCCCTGTCCGGTGAGCTGGATGAACAACGCCTCTACCCGGCATTACACAAGCTGCATGGCGGCACCGCTTATTGCGGCGTACCCCAGTTGCAGTCATTGGTGGCACAGTTGGAAACAGCGCTGCTGGCCAAGCAGGGCGTCGACGAGCTGGAACCCGAGCTGCTGGAGCTGGAAGAGCGCATGGGACAAGTAAGGGAAGAAGCGAAGACGTATTTGTAACTGCCGGGATTAGGGATTAGGGATTAGGGATTAGGGATTAGGGATTAGGGATTAGGGATTAGGGATTAGGGATTAGAAGATTCGGGCCTACGGACGGCGACGTTCAAATCCCCATTCCCTAGTCCCGAATCCCGGTTTTTTAGACGCCCTGGCGGGCTTCGCGCATCAGCCGCTTCATGTCACGAATGGCCTTTTCCAGACCGTCGAAGGCGGCTCGGGCTATGATGGCATGGCCGATGTTCAGCTCCAGCATCTCGGGGATGGCGGCGATGGGCTTGACGTTGTGGTAATGCAGGCCGTGGCCGCCGTTCACCTTCAGGCCCCGATCGTGGGCGTAAGAGGCGGCGGCGGAGATGCGCTTCAGCTCGGCACACTGTTCGGCTTCACTGGGCGCATCGGCATAATGACCGGTGTGGATCTCGATATAGGGTGCGCCTGTGGCGACCACCGCATCGATCTGCGCCCGGTCGGCATCGATAAACAGCGACACCTTGATGCCGGCTTCGGTCAATCGAGCCACGGCGGCACCCACCTTGTCGAGCTGACCGGCCACATCAAGCCCGCCCTCTGTGGTCACTTCTTCCCGCTTTTCCGGTACCAGACAAACGAAGGCCGGCTTGATGCGACAGGCAATATCCAGCATCTCGTCGGTGACCGCCATTTCCAGGTTCATCCGGGTTTGAATGGTCTGGCTCAGGATGTCCACGTCCCTGTCGACGATATGACGTCGATCTTCGCGCAGGTGCACGGTAATGCCGTCGGCACCCGCCTGTTCGGCCAGGGCTGCCGCCTGCACCGGATCCGGATAACTGGTGCCCCTGGCATTACGCAAGGTGGCAATGTGATCGATATTCACGCCTAAATACAATTCACTCACTGCGACTTCCTCTCTTTCCTTTGATAAACAGGGCTCGACTGCGCAAGACCCGGCCGCCGAGATAAGGCCCCAACGCCTGCCGGCTGAAGCGCTTGGCAGACGCCAGCACCCCCAGCCGACTCAAATCGAGCTCGGCCAGGGCATAAAGATGATCGCCCGGGTAAGCGCCAGGCTCGGCCTGCTCCAGGGCGATAAAGCCGGACTCCGGCTGATACCGATACCAGGCTTCGGGACGAATGGCCTCGCCACTCAGGGCGTCCTGGGTAAAATCGACGCCATAACCCAGTATGTTTAACATATAAAACTCGAAATGGCGCAGACAGGGTTCAATACCTTCGCCATTGGCCAGTTTTGTCAGCGTATTGTGATAGGCGTCAAACACCTCGTCGAAGGGGGTGTGCGCTTCCAGCAGGTAGTAGATTAGTTCGTTAAGGTAGAGGCCGCTGTACAGGGCCGTGCCCGTCAGGCGGATGGCCGGGGCCGTGGCTTCTGCATGGTGCAGGTTTTTCAGCTCGCCCTTGCCGGCAAAGCCGAGCCTTAACGGCACAAAGGGCTGTAACAGCCCTTTCAGTGGTGATCTCGGCTGGCGACTGCCTTTGGCCACCAGACTCTGCCGGCCCTGTTCCCGGGTGAATACCTCCACCAGTTGACTGGTTTCCCGGTAGGGCCGGCTATGAATGACGAAGGCGGCGTGCGCCATGCTCAGTCTCAGTCGTCACCGTACCCCAGACTACGCAGGGCCCGCTCGTCATCGGCCCAGCCGGATTTGACCTTGACCCACAACTCCAGAAAGACCTTTTGCTCCAGTAGTCGTTCCAGATCCAGCCGCGCTTCGGTACCGATCACCTTGAGCTTTTCGCCCTTGTTGCCGATCACCATACGCTTCTGGCCGCTGCGCTCGACCAGGATCAGGCCGTTGATGTGCACTATGCCCTGCTCGTTAACCTTGTAGTCTTCGATTTCTACCGTGACCGAATAAGGCAGCTCTTCGCCCATGAAGCGCATCAGCTTCTCGCGGATGATCTCTGCCGCCATAAAGCGGGAGGATCTGTCAGTGATGTAGTCTTCCGGAAAATAATGCAGGGAAGGCTTCAACCGAGAGCGAGCCAACTTGGCGATGGTGTCCACATTGGTGCCCTTTTCCGCAGAAATCGGCACTATGTCGGCGAAGTCCATCTTCTGCGACAGCCATTGCATGTGAGGCAGCAGCTCGTCTTTGGTCTCGACGTTGTCGATTTTGTTGATAGCCAGCACTACAGGGCAGTCCATACGGCGCAGCTTGTTCACCACCATCTCGTCGTCGGCGGTCCACTTGGTGCCTTCCACCATGAACACTACCATCTCTACATCGCCCAGCGAGCTGCTTGCGGCCCGGTTCATCAGGCGGTTGATGGCGCGCTTTTCTTCGATATGCAAGCCAGGAGTATCCACATAGATGGCCTGATAGGCGCCTTCGGTGTCGATACCCATGATGCGATGCCGCGTGGTCTGCGGCTTGCGCGAGGTGATGCTGACCTTCTGGCCCAGCAGCTGGTTCAGCAGGGTCGATTTGCCCACATTGGGCCGGCCAACGATGGCGACAAAGCCGCAATAAGTTTGTTCTTGGTCTGTCATAGCAGCACATCCAGGGCATGTTCGGCGGCCGATTGCTCGGCCTTACGCCGGCTGGTACCAAGACCAACCACCGGCTCAGGTACACCATCAATCTGACAATGCACGGTAAATTTCTGATTATGGGCTTCGCCGATCACGTCCACCACTGTGTAGGTCGGCAAGGGCTTGCGTTTACCCTGCAGCAATTCCTGCAGTCGGGTCTTGGGATCTTTCTGATCGATGCCCGGCTGAATATCATTGAGCCTGTCGTCATACCAGGACAGCAGCATGGTACGCATCTGCTCGATATCCGTATCCAGATAAACGGCGCCGATCAAGGCTTCCACCGCATCGGCCAGGATAGACTCCCGCCGATAGCCGCCGCTTTTCAGCTCACCCGGGCCCAGGATCAGGTACTCGCCCAGCTCGAATTCCCGCGCCAGCTCGGCCAGGGTCTTTTCTCGCACCAGGGTAGCGCGCATACGCGACATGTCACCTTCGTTCACCTTGGGAAAGCGGTGAAACAGGGCATCGGCGATCACCATGCTCAGCAGGGAGTCACCCAGAAACTCCAGCCGCTCGTTATGACGAGCGCCGGCGCTTCTGTGGGTCAGGGCCCGTATCAACATGTTTTCATCGTTGAAGGTATGGCCCAGTTTTTTTTGCAGAATATTCAGTTTTTTCATTAACGAATCGCGCCTATACGGCTGAAACGCACATCGCTCGGCACCCAGGAGGGTAACCAGCTGTCGGCGTTACGTTCAAACTCAAAGCTAATCCAGATAGCCACCGCCTTGCCCACCAGGTTTTCTTCGGGCACAAAACCCCAGAACCGGCTGTCGGTACTGTTGTCTCTGTTGTCACCCATGGTGAAGTAATGCCCGGCAGGCACCACCCATTCATTCCGCGCCGTGCCCGGCTGACGGTGATACATGGACACCCGGTCGGGTAACAACGGATTGCGCAGTATGTCGTGGGACTCATCGGTCAGACGCTCGCGGTAATGCTCGAGCGGAATGCCCATCTGGGTAAACTCTCCACTTTGTTCATATTCCAGTGCCACCGGCGTAAAGTCGGGGCAGTTGTCACCGTCACAGGCCGGCTTGATATAAAGCTGCTTGTCCTGATAGACGATGCGATCCCCGGGCAGGCCGATCACCCGCTTGATGTAATCGATGCGGGTATCTTCCGGATACTTGAACACCACCACATCGCCCCGTTCCGGCTTGCCGGTCGGGATCAGGGTAGTGTTGCCGACCGGCTCTTTCAGGCCGTAGGCAAACTTTTCCACCAGGATGAAATCACCCACCAGCAGAGTCGGCATCATGGAGCCGGACGGGATCTGGAACGGCTCATAGATAAAAGAGCGCAATACCAGCACGACGGCAATCACCGGGAAGATAGACCGGGCCTGCTCGATCCAGCCCGGTACCCGGGCCGCCCGATTCAGAACCGCTGCATCCACTTTATTACCATGGGCCAGCTGAGCCTCGGAAATTTTACGTGCCCGTTGCGGCGCCCATATCCATTTGTCACAGGCCCAGATAATGCCGGTGACCAGAGTCACCAGCACCAGAATCAGGGCAAAGTTACTTGCCATGGTTACTTGTCCTTACCGACATGGAGGATGGCCAGGAAGGCATCCTGAGGAATATCGACCCGCCCCAGGGATTTCATGCGCTTCTTGCCTTCTTTCTGTTTGGACAGCAGCTTTTTCTTGCGGCTGACGTCGCCGCCGTAACACTTGGCGGTCACGTCTTTGCGCAGAGCCTTGACCGTGCTACGCGAGATAATCTGGCTGCCGATAGACGCCTGAATGGCGATATCAAACATCTGACGCGGGATCAGCTCGCGCATTTTTTCCACCAGCTGACGGCCCCGGTACAAGGCGTTTTCCTTGTGGGTGATAATGGCCAGCGCATCGATCCGGTCACCGTTGATCAGAATATCCAGTCGCACCATGTCGGCCGCTTCAAAGCGTTTGAAGCCGTAATCCAGAGAAGCATAGCCCCGGCTGCAGGACTTGAGACGGTCGAAGAAGTCGAGCACCACTTCCGCCATCGGAATATCGTAGCTCAGGGCCACCTGGTTGCCGTGATAGACCATGTTGGTCTGTACGCCCCGCTTCTCGATACAGAGGGTGATCACGTTACCCAGATATTCCTGTGGTACCAGAATATTACATTCGGCAATGGGCTCGCGCAGCTCTTCGATGTTGTTGGTGGCCGGCAGGTTGGACGGGCTGTCGATGTGAATGGTTTCACCGTTGGTCTGGACGATCTCGTAGACCACGGTCGGCGCCGTGGTGATCAGATCCAGATTATATTCCCGCTCCAGTCGCTCCTGAACGATTTCCATGTGCAGCATACCGAGGAAACCACAACGGAAGCCAAAGCCCAGCGCGTTGGAAGTCTCCGGCTCATAGAAGAGGGAGGCGTCATTCAGCGACAGCTTGTCCAATGCATCACGGAAAGATTCATAGTCATCGCTGGAAATCGGGAACAGTCCCGCATACACCTGCGGCTTGACCTTCTTGAAGCCGGGCAGCGCCTTTTCGGCACCGTGTTTGGCGTGGGTCAGGGTATCTCCCACCGGCGCACCGTGGATTTCCTTGATGCCACACACCACCCAGCCTACTTCACCGCAGTTCAGGCCGCCTGTGTCTTTCTGCTTGGGGGTAAAGATGCCGATACGGTCCACGCCCCACACCTGTCCGGTACTCATCACCTTGATCTTGTCGTTTTTCTTCAGGCTGCCGTGCTTGACTCGTACCAGCGACACCACACCCAGGTAGGAGTCGAACCAGGAGTCGATGATCAGCGCCTGCAGCGGCCCTTCCGGGTTACCCTCGGGCGGCGGGATCTGACGTACTATGGTTTCCAGCACCGCATCCACACCCAGACCGGTCTTGGCCGAGCAACGCACCGCATCGATGGCGTCGATGCCGACGATGTCTTCGATTTCCTGGGCCACCCGCTCCGGCTCGGCCTGGGGCAAGTCTATCTTGTTCAGTACCGGCACCACTTCCAGATCCATTTCCAGGGCGGTGTAACAGTTGGCCAGAGTCTGTGCCTCAACGCCCTGACCCGCATCCACTACCAGCAAAGCGCCTTCACAGGCGGCAAGAGAGCGGGATACTTCATAAGAGAAGTCGACGTGCCCCGGGGTATCGATAAAGTTCAGCTGGTACTGTTCGCCGTCGTCGGCCTGGTAGTTCAGGGTCACACTCTGGGCTTTGATGGTAATGCCGCGCTCCCGCTCCAGATCCATGGAGTCGAGAACCTGCTGCTGCATTTCCCGATCGGACAAGCCACCACATACCTGGATCAAACGATCGGACAGGGTGGACTTGCCGTGGTCTATATGAGCGATGACGGAAAAGTTACGAATATGCTTCATGATGCGATAAGGAGTCCGTTGTCTGAAAGCGAGAGTCAAAGGCGGGATTCTACTGGATTAGCACTACCGTGGCCAATCCTTAGTCGATATTGGCCACCGGGAGAACCGGCGCTATGATGACCGGCTCGGCCAGCATCTTGCCGGGGCTTTTAGCCCAGCGGGACGCCAGTACAAAACCAGCGACGCCGCCGATGGCCGCCCCCGCCAGAGTGCCGCCATCGCCAAGACCCAGTCCGCTACTGGCAAGCAAGGCGCCGCCCAGCAACAGCAGCAGCGGCAGCAGATAAACCAGCAGGGCGCTGGTGATAATACTCTGCTCGGGAATACCGATACGCACCTGCTGATTGACCGCCAGTGGTAACTTGGTCGCTATCACGAAACGGTGATCTCGACCGGGCAGCGCCTTCGATACCAGACCGGTGCCGCAAGTGCTGTTTTGCTTGCACTGACCACAGGCCGACTTGCTGAAACAGACCACTTCCACCCCGTCCTCGTGCACTGCCAATACGGTGGCAATCTCTTCAATCATGGTGTGTTCCTGGGCTCGATAGACTCGGCTATCCGGCGGGCGGTGTCGGCGGGAATAGCCCCCACTACGGTAATTTCAACCCGTGCCGGATTGACCAGGCTGACCAGATGGGTTGCCCCCTGGCGCACCAGCTGCTGGTGCGGCTCGGTATTGGCGCCGGCCTCGGCCACATACACGGACACATCCACCAGGCCATTGGACAGCATCAGATAGTCCACCAGCCGCTCCGTGACCGGTAGCTTGTGTTTATCCTCGGAGCGCAACTCGAAGCCTTCGGGCAGCCAGCCGGTTTGCCAGGGCAAGACTTGCTGCGGCGCCGGATAGACTTCAGCCACCGACATCGCCGGCGGCAAGGCGGCGGTTTTCAGCTCTCGGATCAGGGCGCTGGGCTCCTCGCTGATCCGCAGAGCGACCCCCAGACTTTGCTCTACCACACCGGCGTCCTGATCCAGGGTATCCAGCTTGAGCAATAAACCGGTTTCCTGATCCAGCCACAGTATATAGCCGTAATACCCCTCGGCTCGGGGCGCCAGCCGGACCACCTGGGCCACCCGCCCCAGCACACGACTGCGTCCGGCGACAACCGCATCATAATGGGTCAGCACAGGTGCCAAGGGCATCAGCTGCAGACGATGAAAGAGTCCGGGCAGGGTGGCGTCTTTGAGTGTATAACCGCCGTGGCTGGCATCGAAAAAGCTGGTTTCATCGTCACGCTGCACGAATTCGCGGGGCCGACCATTGAGATGGGTAAGATGGGTAAACACCTGACCATCGATATGACCCCGGGTCAGTCGCTTGGGTTCAAGCTGCCCCTGACCGGATTCAACCAACGTCAGCTCGAAGTTCAGTTGCTGATAGGCCTGTTGCATGCGCTGCAACAAGGCTTCTGCCGATTCGTTCTCGGCCATGGTCATGCCCGACCATGCCCACGCAAATATCAGGATAACGGCGCTAAGGCCCTTTATTCTCAAAGCCGATTACCTTCAGTTCTGGCGCAGTCGTTGCTGCAATTCGTGATCCATCAACAACTCATGAATACGACGCTGTTGTTCCAGCAAGGCCTGTTCCTGCGAGCTCTCGCGCGGCGCTATCTGGTAATTAAGGCTGACCGGGGCCGCACCACCGTTCATGGGTACCGTATTCAGCACCGGAGACTGCAGGTCGCCCTGGCCGTATTGCTGCACCCCGACGATTACCGCCGCCGACACCGAGGCCGCCACCGCAAACTGACCGATGTGGCGCAGCATGGGGGAGATTCGGCCAAACAGCGGACGCACTACATTGGCGCCTTCTTCCTGCGGTTTTGCCGCAGCCGGAGCCGCTATCATGGCCGGCTCGTCGGCCAGGGCCGCCGCTATTCTGTCGCTCATGTCCAGCCGCAGATGACTCGGCAACTCGCTGCGCAAGGCATCACCGTACAGGTGATAACGACCAAAGGTATCCGCCAGCTCGAGATCATCCCCCAACTGCTCCAGCAATACCTTGTCCTGGATTTCTCCGTCTACCAGTGCCGAAATCTGCTCTTTATTCGTCATAACGTTAGCCATAACAGTTATTCCCCGTTCAACCCTGAAGTAACGGCTGGACCCGCTTGTCGATAGCCTCGCGTGCCCGGAAAATCCGGGAACGAACCGTCCCGACAGGACAGTCCATCACCTTGGCAATATCTTCATAGCTCATCCCTTCCAGCTCGCGCAAAGTGATCGCCGTTTTAAGATCCTCCGGAAGAGTCTCAATGGTCTCGAATACCGCCCGCCTGATCTCTTCCGACAACATGAGATGTTCCGGTGACGCCGAATCTTTCAACCCCTCGCCGCCGTCGTAAAATTCTGCATCCTCGATGTCAACATCACTGCCCGGAGGTCGCCGCCGCTGTGCCACCAGATAATTCTTGGCGGTGTTCACCGCGATCCGGTACAGCCAGGTAAAAAAGGCACTCTCTCCGCGAAACCCGGGCAAGGCCCGATACGCCTTGATAAAAGCCTCTTGCGTCACATCCGGTACGTCTCCTGGGTTAGACACAAATCGGGACACCAGGTTCGCCACTTTATACTGATATTTTTTTACCAGCAGGTTGTACGCGTTTTTATCGCCACGCTGGACCCGTTCAACCAGTTGCTGGTCTGTTAAATTATCGCTCATGCGAGCCGCGTAACCTCCGAATAATCCGGTGCGTTGCCACACCGGCCCGTAATAAGCGCACCTTAATAGACTGCGGATGCGGACAAAAGTTCTGAACTCATTTGAGAAAGGTGATTCCGGCTGCACCTGCCGGCAGCTTGGGATAACATAGAAAGATTATCCATACTGGGCCAATGATACTTTATGAAGGATCCCGTTGAATACCTCTGCGACGTACTCATCATTGGCAGCGGTGCCGCCGGGCTGTCACTGGCGCTGAAACTGGCCGATCATGCCAGGGTTCATGTGCTCAGCAAGGGTTCGCTTGCCGAAGGCTCGACCCTTTACGCCCAGGGCGGTATTGCCGCTGTGTTCGATGAAACGGATAGTATTGAATCCCACGTTACCGACACCCTGATTGCCGGTGCCGGACTCTGTGACGAGACCGTAGTGGAATTTACCGCACGTCAGGCCCCCGACGCCATTAAATGGCTGATTGGCCAGGGCGTGCCCTTCGACACCGAAGAGTCGGCTCAGGGTGAGTCTTCCTATCACCTCACCCGGGAAGGCGGCCACAGCCACAGACGCATCTTCCACGCCGCCGATGCCACCGGCCGGGCGGTACAACTGACCCTGAACGAACAGGTGCAGCGGCATCCTAACATTCATATTCTGGAACGGGTTAACGCGCTGGATTTAATCACCAGCGCCAAGCTGGGTCTGCCCGGCAACCGGGTACTGGGCGCCTACGTCTGGAACCGCAATAAAGAACGGGTAGAAACGGTACGGGCCCGTTTTATCGCCATGGCCACCGGCGGTGCCTCCAAGGTGTATCAGTACACCTCCAACCCGGACGTCAGCTCCGGCGACGGTATCGCCATGGCCTGGCGCGCCGGCTGCCGGGTGGCCAACATGGAATTCAATCAGTTCCACCCCACCAGCCTGTTCCATCCGGCGGACAACAACTTTTTGCTGAGCGAAGCGCTGCGCGGTGAAGGTGCCCTGCTCAAACGCCCCGACGGCAGCCGTTTCATGCCCGATTATGACGAGCGGGCCGAGCTGGCCCCGCGCGATATCGTTGCCCGCGCCATCGACCATGAGATGAAGCGCCTCGGTGCCGAGTGCATGTATCTGGACATCAGCCACCAGCCGGCCGACTTCATCCTCAAGCACTTCCCCACCATTTACGAGCGCTGCCTCAGGGTCGGCATCGACATTACCCGGCAGCCGATGCCGGTGGTGCCTGCGGCTCACTATACCTGCGGCGGCGTCATGGTGGATCACAAGGGCCACACCGATATCGAGGGGCTCTACGCCATCGGCGAGGTGTCCTACACCGGCCTGCACGGCGCCAACCGCATGGCGTCCAACTCCCTGCTGGAATGCATCGTTTTTGCCCGCGCCGCCGGCGAAGACATGCTGGCCAAGCTGGCGCGCACGCCAGAGCCGCCGATATTGCCGCTGTGGGACGAAAGCAAGGTGGACGACTCGGACGAAGAGGTGGTGATCCATCACAACTGGCACGAGCTGCGGCTATTCATGTGGGACTACGTCGGTATCGTTCGTTCCGACAAGCGACTGGAAAGAGCCAAGCGTCGTATCGATCTGTTGCAGCAGGAAATTCAGGAGTATTACGCCAACTTCCGGGTCAGCAACAACCTGCTGGAGCTGCGTAACCTGGTGCAGGTGGCCGAGTTGATAGTGCGCTCGGCGATGGAGCGCAAGGAGTCCCGCGGCCTGCATTACACCCTGGATTACCCGGAGCAACTCGCAGATCCCAAGCCGACCATCATGGTGCCGAGCAACTACATCGCGGAAAAGAGCCGTCAGCCTTAAGCCCACCACAGGGCCACAAGCTCTAAAGAAGTAGAACGTGTTTTTTGGAATAATGGTGAGACTGTAGGACAAAGGGCCCGCTCCGCCGACCCGCTTCAAGCACCTCCCTGTGACGCTCATCACATGACGTCCCTGTCATGTGATGGTCGGCTGAGCAGATCCCTTTGCCCTACTTGAAGCACCGGTGTCGCCTGCTGGCGTCGTCTGCAGGCAACTCGGTGTTCAAGAAGAGGTAACAGAGAACGACTCCCACGACCGTTAAATAGCAGGGCCGGAAAATGCTCCTGCCGTTCCGGCATTCCCACTCTCCCTAGTGGTCCGACAGCATTTCCGAGGTAGACTCCGCCGCCCGGAAGAGGATAAAGAGATCTGCTCCGCCGACCCTCCGCGCCAGGGAGGGCGCGGCGGAGCCCCCATGGATGGGTTCATGGCGAGTCGGCGGAGCGGGCTCTTTGTCCGATGCGTAATCCGATGCACAGGTAGAAAGATGACTCACTAATCGGCCAGCAGCACCCGTTGCGACAGGCGGCGGAATACCGACTCCGGTACTGCATCCTGAAACAGCCACAGTGGCGGCCAGGGGTCGTCTTTCAGCACCAGCAATAAAAAGCCGGGCCCGGCCCGGCTATAAGATGACAAAACGCCGCTGCGCCCGTTCAGGCTGAGCACGCCGTTATTGTATTCTCCCTGCAGCCGATACCCGGAACCGCGAACCCACAGTAGGGCCGATACCAGCAGCCAGCCGGGTGCAAACCAGGGCAGCCGGTCGGCGCTCAGCAACAGGCTTGCGGGTAACCACAAGGCGGTGGCCGCCGCCAGCAGATAACAGCGATGTAACCGGGACGGCTCAGCGCTGATTGCGAACCTGGTTACGCTCAAGAATATACTCCACCATGGCCTGCAGCGCGGCATCGTCGGAGCGCTGATGGCCCATCAACCAGGCGAATAAATCCGGATCATCACATTCCAGCAGGCGCCGGAACACCGCTTTATGTTCTTCGCTCAGCCCGTCGTATTCGTGTTCGACAAAGGGCGCCAGAATCACGTCCAGTTCCAGCATGCCACGGCGGCAGGCCCAGATAAGACGGGGTTTATCAGAGGGTTTAAGCATGGTGGCTTCCAAAAAATAAAACAAAGCTCATGGTATAAGGTCGAATGAGTACTGACAAATGTGTTGGCCATCTTTACCATGAAGGTCACACTTAATTTATTGATAACCAATCAAGGGAGCGCCCCCGTGTTGACTCTTGCTTCTTCTCCCGTGCTTTACCCCCTGACCGACAGGGCCGTGATCGGCCTGACCGGAGCAGACAGAACCAAATATCTGCAGGGCCAGGTCACCTGCGACGTAAACAAACTAAGCGCCGGTGACGCCACCCCCGGCGGCCATTGCGACAGCAAGGGCAAGCTATGGGCTCAGTTCTGGCTGGCCAACCTGGGTGAACAACTGCTGCTGGTGTTCAACCAGTCACTGCTCGAGCGTCAGCTGCCGGAACTGAAAAAATTCGCCGTCTTCGCCAATACCGAGGTAGAGGATGTCAGCCGTCACTGGCAAGTGTTCGGCCTGGCCGGCGAAGGTCTGTCCCACTGGCTCAACCATCAGGTCGGCGACGGCAACCTCTGGCAGGGTGGCGTAGTGATACCAGTCGCGGCCGAGCATGCCCTGCTGCTGCTGCCACAAGGCACCGAGCCATCCGAACTGTCCGAGCTGCCCCGCGGTAGCGAGCAGGAATGGCAGGGACTGATGATTCATGTCGGCTTGCCGGACATGAGCGCCGAGCATCAGGGGGAATATATTCCGCAGATGCTCAACCTGCAGGCCATCGGTGGCATCAGCTTCACCAAGGGCTGCTACATGGGCCAGGAAACCGTGGCGCGTGCCAAATACCGGGGCGCCAACAAGAAAGCCATGTTCGTGCTGGCCGGTACGGCTTCCGGCGACATCGTCGCCAATCAGGATCTGGAGCTGCAACTGGGCGACAACTGGCGCCGGGCCGGTACCGTGCTGAGTGTCTGGCAACAAGGTGAAGAATGTCTGCTGACATCGGTGCTCAATAAAGACCTGGAACCCGATGCGGTATTCCGCCTCAAGGGGCAGGACGACAGTCGGCTGAGCCTGCAACCCCTGCCCTACAACCTGGTAGACTGAGCCGCGCCAATCGCCGCCTCTTTCAACCAGGCGGCGGCCTTGCCCAGAGGCCGCTGCTTGTGCCAGATAAGCTCCAGCGCCACCGGCCAGTCATGATCGTCAAATGCCAGTGCCGGCGAGACCAGATAACCATTATCCAGGGCGCCGGCCACCACATGTTCGGGCACGAAAGCCCAGCCCAGATTGCGCTGCACCAGCTCGACGATGACCCAATGGCTTTCGACCCACCAGACATCGGCCGCCACCCGTAACCGGACCTTTTCTTCACTGTCGTTACGGGTCGCCACCATCAGTTGCCGGTAACGCTTGAGCTCTTCCCATCCCACCTGCTGACGGGCCAGTTCATGCTTTGGCGCGCAGACAATCTTCAGCGGCACCCAGCCCAGCGCATGAAAATTCAGTGCCGAAGGCAGAATCTCCTGACGCCACATAATGCCCAGATCGACCCGCTCTTCCAGCACCATGCGGCTGACATCTTCCATCAGCGGAAACAGCAGCTCCAGCTCCACACTGGGAAAACGGCGGGAAAATTCGTCCATCAGGGCACCCAATTGCTCGGAGGGATAAAGTTCATCAACCGCCAGCACCAGCCGGCTTTCCACTCCTTCGCCCAGGCTTTTGGCAACCCCGCGAAAGTGCTCGCAACGCTCGAGTATCACCCGCGCCTCCGCCAGTAGCCGCTCTCCGGCCGGCGTCAGGCGGGGATAGCGGCCGCTGCGCAAAAACAGGCTGTTGCCCAGATCGATTTCCAGATTGGACACGGCGGTACTGATCACCGACTGGGCCTTGCCCAACCGGCGGGCGGCGGCAGAGAAAGAGCCGGTATCCACGGTCGCCACAAAAGCCTGTAACTGTTCCAATGAAAAACTCATCTATCTATAAATCCGATACATTCCAACTTTGATATAGGATATTAACAGATAGAATCAGCCCCCAAGACGATAAAATCAGCAAGGAGTTTTCATGCGTACCACCAAAGATCGTATTCGCCATACCCTGGGATTCGAGATAATAGGTCTGATTATCTTTGCCCCGCTGGCCAGCTGGATCTTCGGCTTCGAACTCCATTTGATGGGCATCATGGCGGTGGTTGGCTCCATTATCGCTACCCTGTGGAACTATGTTTACAACCTGCTGTTCGACCACGCCATGCTGAAATTTCGCGGCGACGTGCGTAAAACCATACCGCAGCGGGTGTTTCACGCCTTGCTGTTCGAGGGCGGCCTGCTGCTGCTGTTCATGCCGATGATCGCCTGGTATCTGAGCATCACCCTGTGGGAAGCCTTCATGATGGACATTGCCATGGCCACTTTTTATCTGGTCTATGCCTTTGTCTATAATCTGGTCTACGACAAGGTGTTCCCCATCCCACATCCGACCCGGCAGGTGCCAGGCTAAAAAAAACCGCCTTTCGGCGGTTTTTTTATCTTAGGATGTTTGTTTATTCGCTAGCGGCTCGGCTATTACCTCGGCCTCTTCTACCGGCTGAGGGTTACCTTCCATCTTCGCCACTATGGTGTTGACAGCGGTATCGCCCACCACGTTGGAAGCGGTACAGAACATGTCGTTGATTCTGTCCACCGCCATGATGATGGCCATGGCTTCGATGGGCAGACCCATCTGATGCAGCAGCACACCGGCCATAACCACGGCACCACCGGGTACACCACCCACGCCCACGGACATCAGCAGCACGGTCACGCCCACGGTCAGCAGGTCACCGGCCGGAATGGGAGTACCGGAAATGTTGGCGGCAAACATGGCGGCCAGGGTGATATAGATGGCGGAGCCGGACATGTTGATGGTGGCACCCAGCGGCACGCCGAAGCCGGCGATGGCGCGGGATACGCCCAGCTTTTCGGTCAGGGTACGCATGGTCACCGGAATGGTGGCGTTAGAGCTGGCGGTAGACAGCGAGAACAGCAGCTGCTCGCGGGTCGCCTGGCGAAACGCCTTGGGCTTGACGCCAGTGGTCAGCCATACCGCCAGCGGGTAAACCACCAGAATCCAGAAGGTCAGTACCAGTACCACCAGTCCCACATAACCGGCAACCGACATCAGGGTGTTGGCTTCCAGGGTGGCGCCCAGGCTTATCATCAGCGCGAACACGCCATAAGGAGCCAGAGTCATCACCAGGCCAACCAGCTTCATCATCACCTGATTAGCCACGCGGAAGGTGCGCATGGCTGGAGCCGCAGCGCTGCCCATGGCCTGAATGGCCAGGCCGGTGATGATGGCCATGAAGATAATCTGCAGCATGTCACCGGAGGCAAAGGCCTGCACCGGGTTGCTGGGCACTATACCGATCAGCATGGCGCCGATGTCCGGTGTTTCTGTGGTAGCCAGCTCGACGGTGGTCGAGGCACCGTGCGGCAGGGTAGCGCCCATGCCCGGCTGGAAGATCACCCCGACAAGAATGGCGGCGGCAATCGACAGCATGGTGTTGATAACATAGAGCCCGAAGGTCTTGCTGCCGAGCCGGCCGAAGCTGGCGATATCACGCAGCTCGCAGATGCCGGTCACGATGGAAATGTAGACCAGTGGCACTACCATCAGCTTGATCAACGACACAAACATGCCGCCCAGCCCTTCGGCCAGACCCACAACGTTGTCGTTCAAAAACGAGACTCCAGAAAAAAGATACTGGATCATGCTTCCGATGATCAGACCGGCAAAGAGGCCGGCGAAGATGCGGGTAGAGAGAGAACCTTTCATTTTGTATTCCTCAGCAAAACCTGAATGATTGATCTGCCATTAGTTATTTTTATAGATAAGTGAACTGGCTAGATTGTAAGAGGCGGGATTTTACATTTAAAAAACAGTTCAGCAACCCCATGACCGCCACAACTGGTCACTCCGTGAACAGAATCACAAAATTTTATCATTTATAAAATAAATTTAATCTTCGAATGGAGCTGATGAGATCTTCTCAGACCGGCCCGTGAGCCTAAACGACGCCTCGCCTGCCGCTGCAATCGTCAGGATGTTTATCCGGGCATTCAGCCACCTTGATGCAGCCAGCTAGTTCGTTGCTATGCTGACAAAAAGGATGAGTACCACTTGAGCACCAAGGGCCGCAGGGCCCGTTGAGGTCATTCACATGGATAGACACAGCCAGACAGCCACATTGCTTCTTTTCATCTACTCGCGGGCCGGCACTCGCCGGTGTTACCGGTCATTTCTGTCAACGCCGGGTGTACCTCCGGTTGATTGCTGAGCGGCGGTTGTGCCCGACAGGGCGCAACCGCCCACAGACCCCAGGTTCAACAATCCCCGCTTGCCTGCAGGCAGGGTTAAGGTCCGAACATCGGCTATCGCGAGGCGTGACATGCATAACCAGATCCCCAGCTTTTCCATCGAGGAATACCAGCAACGTCTGACCAAGGTAAGAAACGCCATGGCAAGTCAGGATATTCAGACGCTGATCGTGCACGATCCGTCCAATATCGCCTGGCTAACCGGCTATGACGGCTGGTCTTTTTATACCCCTCAGGTGGTGGTGGTGGGCCCGGCCGGCGAGCCCATCTGGTATGGCCGACAAATGGACTCTAACGGTGCCAAGCGAACCGTTTACCTGCAGGAAGACAACATTACCTGGTATCCGGACTACTACGTGATGAATCCGCCGCTGAACGCCATGGAGTATCTGGCCAACCAGCTGCTCAAACCCCGGGACTGGGCCTACGGCAATATCGGCATCGAGATGGACAACTACTATTTCAGCCCTGCCGCCTACCTGTCGCTGCGGGAAAACCTGCCCGACGCCGAACTGGTGGACGCCACCGCCCTGGTGAACTGGTGCCGGGCCATTAAATCGGAAACCGAACTGCGCTATATGCGCATCGCCGCCCGCATCGTGGAAAACATGCACCAGGCCGCCCTGGACATGATAGAGCCGGGCCTGCCCAAGAACCGGCTGGTGGCCGAAATCTACCGGGTGGCGATGGAAGGCCATGACGGCCATTACGGCGACTACCCGGCCATAGTGCCCATGCTGCCCTCGGGCAAGGATGCCTCGGCACCGCACCTGACCTGGGACGAACGGCCCTTCAACCACAACGAAGGCACCTTCTTCGAGCTTGCCGGCTGTCATCGGCGCTATCACTGCATACTGTCGCGCACCATCTATCTGGGCCGGCCGACCGATGATTTTCTGCGGGCCGAAGAAGCCCTCAATGCGGGGCTGGAAGCGGGACTGACCGCCGCCCGACCCGGCAACCGCTGTGCCGATATTGCCGATGCCCTCAACGCCACCCTGGCGGAATTCGGTTTCGACCGGGAGGGGGCTCGCTGTGGCTATCCCATAGGGCTCAGCTACCCACCGGACTGGGGCGAGCGCACCATGAGCCTGCGTAACACCGACCAGACCATACTGGAGCCGGGCATGACCTTCCACTTCATGCCCGGCCTGTGGCTGGACGACTGGGGCATGGAAACCACAGAGAGCATCGTCATCACCGACGCCGGGGTAGAAACCCTGTGCAACTACTCACGCCAACTCTTTATTAAGCGATAACAGTTAAGCGATAACAGAGCCAGGAGGTAACGAAAGATGCAGTTGGATCGCTACGACATTCATATTCTGCAGATACTGCACCAACAGGGGCGCATCACCAAGTCGGGCCTGGCCGAGGCCATCAGCCTGTCGGTCAGCCCCTGCTGGGAGCGGGTAAAACGGCTGGAACAAGCCGGCATCATCGAAGGATACGGCGCCCGCATCAATGCCGATGTGCTGTTCAAACGCACGCCGGTGCTGGTGGAAGTCAGCCTCAAGCAGCACAGTGCCGAGGCCTTTCAGCGTTTCGAGCAGGCCATGCAGACCTGTGAGCAGGTAGTGGACTGCTACGCCACCGGCGGCGGCGTGGATTACATCCTGCGGGTGATGTGCGACGGCATCGATCAGTATCAGCGGCTGATTGACCACTGGCTGGAGTCGAATATCGGCATAGAGCGCTACTTCACCTATATCGTCACCAAAACCATCAAACAACAGCCGCCCGGGCTGGAGTTCGATTCACAGGTGTTGGCCTAATACCTTTCCTATTAAACAATGGATCTATTTTATTTCTGTGTAAATGTCGGACAAAGGGCCCGCTCCGCCGACTCGCTTCAAGTACGTCCCTGTAACGCTCAGCACATGACATCCGACCGCCATGGAAGGCGGGAGTGCCAGCATTGCAGGAGCTTTTGTTGGCCCTGTCATGTGACGGTCGGCGGAGCAGATCCCTTCATCCTCCCTGATGTTACCGAGCCGTCTATTGGTATTTCTGCAGGCAACTCGGAGCTCAGGAGGAGGCAACAGAGACGACCTCCCACGACCGTGAAATGCCAGGGAGCGAGCTTGTCTCGCCGTGACGAATCGTTTCAGCTAAACCGAGCATCCAGTGAATGCTCGCAGTTAGCTGAAACGGTGAGTGTCATTTACCCATGGCGTGTCGAGGGAGGCGGCTGTGTTGCCTCTGGACCCCAGTCGGAAAAAAGTGCGGTTTCAAGCCCGCCAATCAGAAAAATCATACCGTTACGGCGGTCACAACAAAAAGTATCTCCCCGCCTTCACTCCTAGAATGACCTCATGGCATCAATTTCATGACAACAAGTCCGTGACATCAACTCAGTGACAACCAGTCCATCACTACAAGCCGCTTTCAGTAACCAGACAAAGAGGTGCCGCCGATGAGCCTTTCCCTCAGCCCCATGTCAAACAGCAAGGTCACCGACGCCATCATGCCCTATCTCAGGGATCCCCGGCTGGTGCGCGAGCTGGCCTATATCAATGGCAAATGGGTCCATGGCAACCGAGATATGGCCGTGTTCAACCCGGCCACCGGTGATGTCATCGGCCACTGCACCCAGCTGCAACCGCAGCAGGTCAATGAAGCCATAGCAGCCGCCGCCAACGCCTTCCCGCCCTGGCGCAGCCTGCTTGCCGACGAGCGTGCCGCCATCCTGATGCGCTGGCACGACCTTATTCTGGAGCACAAGGAAGACCTGGCCATTCTGATGGTGCTGGAGCAGGGAAAATCGCTGGCTGATGCCCGGGGTGAAGTCGACTATGGCGCCTCCTTTGTGCGCTGGTTCGCGGAAGAAGGCCGCCGCGCCTACGGCGACACCATTCCCAGTCACATTCCCAACGCCCAGCTGGCCACCATTCGCGAGCCCATCGGCGTGGCGGCGCTGATCACGCCCTGGAATTTTCCTCATGCGATGATCACCCGCAAGGCCGCCGCGGCGCTGGCCATCGGTTGCACTGTATTGATCAAGCCGGCCAGCGAAACCCCGTTTTCGGCGCTGGCGCTGGCCGAACTGGCCGAACGCGCCGGTTTTCCGCCTGGTGTCATCAACGTGCTCACCGGCAAGGGTGCCGACATCTGCACCCTCTTGTGCCAGTCCAACAAGGTCAGGGCACTGTCGTTCACCGGCTCGACCCGGGTCGGCAAGCTGCTGTTGGAGCAGGCCGCCAGCACCGTTAAAAAATGCTCGATGGAACTCGGCGGTAACGCGCCCTTTATCGTATTGCCGGACATGAACATCGCCGAAGCGGCCAGGGCTGCAGTGGCGGCCAAGTTCCAGACCGCCGGGCAGGACTGCCTGGCCGCCAACCGCATCCTGGTGCCGCGCAGCGGTTACGAGGCCTTTCTCGACGCCTTCGCCGGCGAAATGGCGTGTATCAGGGTGGGTAACGGCTTCGAGCAGGGCGTGACCATGGGTCCGCTGATTTCACACCGGGCGGTCGCCAAGGCGCAGGAAATTGTGGATGACGCGGTGGCCAAAGGTGCCCGCCTGATAGCCGGTGACCAACAAGCGGCACCGGGCGCCAACTTCTTCATGCCGACCCTGCTGGCCGACGTGACCCCGCAAATGAAGGTGTTTCGCGAAGAGAACTTCTGTCCGGTAGCCGGGGTACTGGCCTACGACCACTTCGATGAGCTGCTTCCCCTGGCCAACGACACCGAATACGGCCTCACCGCCTATGTTTACGGTCACGACATTCGCTACATCTGGCAACTGCTGCGCGGCCTGGAATTCGGCATGGTATCGGTCAACTCGGTGAAGATGACCGGCCATGGCATCCCCTTCGGCGGCATCAAGCAATCGGGCCTGGGACGAGAAGGCAGCCGTCACGGCTTCGACGAATACAGCCAGATCAAATATTACTGCCTGGGCAACCTGCCGGGCGGACGCTGAACCAGACCTATCAAGGAGTGACGACCATGACCATAGATACCAGAAAGCTGCTCGAAATCGACCGCAACACAGTGTTTCATGCCTCGACCCACCTCAAGCAATATGCGCACGGTGAAATGGGCGGCCGCATCATTACCAGCGCTCAGGGCATCCGCATTCAGGATTCGGAAGGCATAGAGCTGGTGGATGCCTTTGCCGGCCTCTATTGCGTCAACATCGGCTACGGCCGCACCGAAATGGCCGAGGCCATCTACGAGCAGGCCAAGAAGCTGGCCTACTACCACACCTATGTGGGCCACACCAACGAGGCGCTGATCGAGCTGTCTGACCGCATCATCAAGATGGCGCCCGCCGGCATGAGCAAGGTGTATTACGGTATGTCCGGCAGTGATGCCAACGAAACCCAGCTCAAACTGGTGTGGTACTACAACAACGTGCTCGGCCGCCCCGAGAAGAAGAAGATCATCTCGCGAGATCGCGGCTATCACGGCTCCAGCATCGCCTCCGGCTCCATGACCGGCCTGCCGTTGTTTCATGCCCATTTCGATCTGCCGCTGGATCGCATCAAGCACACCCTGGCACCCGTGTATTACCGCCGCCCCGACGACAATATGAGCGAGGTCGAGTTCTCCCGCTACTGCGCCGCCAAGCTGGAAGACATGATACTGGCGGAAGGGACGGACACCGTGGCCGCCATGATCGGAGAGCCGGTGCTGGGCACCGGTGGCATAGTGCCGCCACCCCAGGGTTACTGGACCGAGATCCGCAAGGTGCTCGACAAGTACGACATTCTGTTGATTGCCGACGAAGTAGTCTGTGGGTTCGGTCGCCTCGGTTCCGACTTTGGCTCGATTCACTACGACATGAAGCCGGATCTGATGACCATCGCCAAGGGGCTGACCTCGGCCTATCAGCCATTATCGGGAGTGATCGTCGGCGATAGGGTGTGGAAAGTGTTGGAGCAAGGCACCGATGAATGGGGTGCCATCGGCCACGGTTACACCTATTCCGGCCACCCGATGGGCGCCGCCGCCGCGCTGTGCAACCTGGACATCATCGCCCGCGAAAACCTCACCGCCAACGCCCGGGATACCGGTGCCTATCTGCAGCAGCGCATGCAGGAAACCTTTGCCGAACACCCGCTGGTGGGCGAGACTCGCGGCGTGGGCCTGCTGCACGCGCTGGAATTTTCCAGCAACAAGGGCAAACGCGAACATTTCGATCCCGCCCTCAAGGTGGGGCCGCAAATAGCCGCCGCCTGTCTGGAGCAGGGCCTGATCGCCCGCGCCATGCCCCACGGCGATATTCTGGGCTTCGCCCCACCACTGGTGGTGACCCGCAACGATATCGACGACATAGTGGAGCGTACCGCCAAAGCGGTGAACCGGGTGACCGACAAGCTGATCAGCAGTGGGGACTGGAAAGGATGATCGCCTGACTTAAAAGCAGACATGGTTTTCGTAGCCGCCGCTTTAGCTGGCGGGACTGCGGAGCAGGATGATTTAATTCCGTAAAAACGAAACTGCCAGCGAAAGCTGGCAGATTAAATAATCGTTCTCTTTTGTTACTCTGTATAAGGTCGGATAAAGGGCCCGCTCCTCCGACACGCCGTAAACCCATCCATGGGGGCTCCGCCGCTCTCTCCCTGGCGCGGAGGGTCGGCGGAGCAGATCCCTTCATCCTCCCCGAGGTTACCGAGCCGCCCGCAGTGTCAGGATAGTTGTCCGATAGGCTGGCTTCCTTAAAAGTACGACAGTGGGCGGTTTGTAGGATATATGCCACGTTATTCACTGGAGCGCCGTGAGGCGGTATTGAAGAAGCTGTTGCCACCCCACAGCCGATCTGTCCCGGATGTTGCAGCAGAAGAAAACATCTCGGAACAAACACTATACAATTGGCTGAAACAGTTACGCTCAGAAGGAAAGCCTGTGCCTCACAGCGGTCAGAAAAAACTGGCGCAGCCAACTGTCACGACTAACAGGCGACGCCGCAACTGCAAGGAGGATAAAGGGATCTGCTCCGCCGACCTTCTGTTTCATGGATGAAACAGAGAGCGTACAGGGATGTATTCATAGCGTGTCGGCGGAGCGGGCCCTTTGTCCGACTTTTACAGATAAACTTCATAGATCGGACTGCTCTTCGCAGTCCCGCCAGCTAAAGCGGCGGCTACATTTATTAGCGCCAAGCGTCGAGCCAAAAGCGAGATCCTGACTTTCGTCAGGATGACGACTAAAAACAAAACGCCAGATGCCAGAAACAACAAAGCCGACCCAAGGTCGGCTTTGTTTATTGCACTGCTCTTCCCCTATTGGGGAGTCAACTTAGCGCTGTGGGCGCAGGGTCGGGAACAGGATAACGTCACGGATGGTGTGCGAGTCGGTCAGCAGCATCACCAGACGGTCGATGCCGATACCCTGGCCGGCGGTCGGCGGCAGGCCGTGTTCCAGCGACGTCACGTAGTCTTCGTCATAGAACATGGCTTCGTCGTCGCCCGCATCCTTCTGGTTCACCTGGTCGCGGAAACGCTGGGCCTGATCTTCGGCGTCGTTCAGCTCCGAGAAACCGTTGGCAATTTCGCGGCCACCGATGAAGAACTCGAAACGGTCGGTAATGGTCGGATCGGTATCGTTACGGCGCGCCAGCGGCGACACTTCTTCCGGATATTCGGTAATGAAGGTCGGCTGGATCAGGCGGTGCTCGGCGGTCTCTTCGAAGATCTCGGTGATCACACGACCCAGGCCCCAGGACTTCTCGATCTTGATCTTCAGATCCTTGGCAACTTCACAGGCGCTCTCGAAGGTCGCCAGCTGATCCAGGGTCACTTCCGGGTTGTACTTGAGGATGGCGTTCTTCATGCTCAGACGCTCGAACGGCTTGCCGAAATCAAACGTCTCTTCGCCGTACTTCACCTCGGGGCTGCCCAGTACCTGAGTGGTCACGGTGCGCAGCATCTCTTCGGTGAAGTCCATCAGATCCCGGTAGTCCGCATAAGCCCAGTAGAATTCCATCATGGTGAATTCCGGGTTATGACGCGGCGACAGACCTTCGTTACGGAAGTTACGGTTGATCTCGAACACCTTCTCGAAACCACCCACAACCAGCCGCTTCAGGTACAGCTCGGGCGCGATACGCAGGTACATGTCCATGTCGAGGGCATTGTGATGGGTGATAAAGGGACGAGCAGAAGCGCCACCCGGAATCACCTGCATCATGGGGGTTTCGACTTCCATGAAGCCGTGGCCGTTCATGAACTGCCGAATGGCCGCCATCACCTGCGAACGCACCTGGAAGGTACGGCGCGAGTCGTCGTTGGTGATAAGGTCCAGATACCGCTGACGATAACGGGTTTCCTGATCCGACAGGCCGTGGAATTTCTCGGGCAGTGGGCGCAGCGCCTTGGTCAGCAGCTGGAATTGATCCATGTTGACGTAGAGATCGCCCTTGCCGGACTTGTGCAATATGCCGGTTACACCGACGATGTCACCGATATCCAGACCCGCGTACTGAGCCTTGATGATCTGCTGGGCTTCTTTGGTGGCATAGGCCTGAATGCGGCCGGTCATGTCCTGCAATGCCAGGAAAGGGCCACGCTTGGCCATGATGCGGCCGGCAACGGACACAGTTTTACCCAGGGCAACCAGGGCGTCTTTGTCGTGCTCGCCGAATTCGGCCTGAAGATCGGCGGCCAGATGTTCACGCTGAAAATCGTTGGGGTGGCCGTTGGCCGGGCAATTCTTGCGGATCTGGTCGAGCTTGGCGCGGCGCTCGGCGATCAATTTGTTCTCGTCTTGTAGCTGCTCTGTCATGATTAAGCCTTGTTTGAATCTTTTCGATTAAATAACTTGAGTCCGAGTCACGCCACGGCGGTCAGTACTGCACGCAGACACGCCTCAGGACGTGATACTCGCCGCTTCTGCTTGCTGCGAACATTCACTGGATGTTCGGTCAAGCTGAAGCGACTCGCCACGGCGAGCAAGCTCGCCCCCTGGGGGCTCCGCCTCGCCTTCCCTGGCGCGGAGGGTCTGCTTGGCAGTATCTGACCGTCGTGTCGACGGTGTCACCAGCTACTTAGAGCCCGGACTTGAGGCTGGCCTCGATAAACTTGTCCAGGTCGCCGTCCAGCACCGATTGGGTGTTGCGGGTCTCGACACCGGTACGCAAATCCTTGATGCGGGCATCGTCCAGCACGTAGGAGCGGATCTGGCTGCCCCAGCCGATATCGGACTTGCTGTCTTCCATCGCCTGCTTTTCGACATTCTGTTTCTGCAGCTCGAACTCGTACAGCTTGGCTTTCAGCTGCTTCATCGCCTGATCCCGGTTCTTGTGCTGGGATCTGTCGTTCTGACACTGCACCACTATGCCGGTCGGCTCGTGGGTAAGACGCACCGCCGAGTCGGTTCGGTTAACGTGCTGACCACCGGCGCCCGAGGCGCGGTAGGTATCGACCCGCAGATCCGAAGGATTGATTTCGATTTCGATATCGTCATCGACTTCCGGATAAACAAAGGCAGAGCAGAAGGAGGTGTGACGACGGCCGCCGGAATCGAAGGGCGACTTTCGCACCAGACGGTGTACGCCGGATTCGGTACGCAGCCAGCCGAAGGCATATTCGCCGCTGAATTTGATGGTAGCGGACTTGATGCCGGCTACATCGCCGTCAGACAGTTCGATGAGCTCGGTCTTGAAGCCGCGCGACTCGCCCCAGCGCAAATACATGCGCAAGACGATGTTGCACCAGTCCTGTGCTTCGGTACCGCCGGAGCCGGACTGCAGATCCAGATAGCAATCGGAGGCATCATGCTCGCCGGAGAACATGCGGCGAAATTCCAGATCCGCCAGCCGTTTGTCCAGAGTGTCCAGCTCGGTCTGGGCTTCGATGAAGGTGTCTTCATCTTCTTCCTCAACCGCCAGTTCCACCAGACCTGCAATGTCTTCGAGACCCGATGCCAGGGCGTCCAGGGTACCGATCACCGTATCCAGGCTGGATCTTTCCTTACCCAGTGCCTGGGCACGTTCGGGCTGGTTCCACACATCCGGCTGTTCCAGCTCGGCATTTACCTCTTCCAGACGCTCTTTCTTGGCATCATAGTCAAAGGTACCCCCTAAGAAGCTCGGCCCGTTCAGCCAGCTCCTTGAGTTTGTTGTACACAGGGTTTACTTCAAACATGGGTCGACAGACTCTCTGTTGTACTGAGTGAGTGTGTTTGGCAAAACGCCAAAATCAGGGGTGTGATTCTACCGAAAGCCGCGCACAAACGCAGCAAAGAGTGAGCAAATTTCGGCGAAGTCATTCGATTAAACTGTTTATTTTAGCGGTTGATGACGCCATATTTTTCCCAATCAAACACATTATCCACTGGGATTCCTTCGAACAAAGAGCCCAGAGGCTACAGCGGCGCCAGCTGCTCCACCATCAGTTGCAGCTGCCGCTTGCCCCGCCATTCGTTCACATCCAGCTTGTAGGCCAGTTGCACCTGTTTGATGGCGGCATTGGGCCAGACACTCAAATCCACATTGAAGGCGATGGCATCGATAACGGTGCGGCCCTCGTCCGGGCTCAGCACCAGCTTGAGGTGCTTTTCGCCCACCAGCCGCTGCTGCACGATGCGAAATTCACCGTCGAACAGGGGATCGGGAAAGGCCTGGCCCCAGGGGCCGGCAAAGCGCAGTTGCTCGGCCAGATCCAGGGTGAGATCGCTTACCGCCAGTTCGCCGTCACTCAGAATCTCACCGGCCAGCAGTTCGGGGCTGACCCACTCTTCTACCACCTGCTCGAACGCCGCCTTGAATGGCGCCAGCGCCGCCTTGGTCAGCGACAGCCCCGCCGCCATGGCATGACCACCAAACTTGGTGATCAGCCCCGGATGCCGGCTGTTGATGGTTTCCAGCAAATCCCGCAGATGCACGCCGGGAATAGAGCGGCCCGAGCCCTTCAGCTCGTCGTCGCCCGCCTCGGCAAAAGCAATCACCGGGCGAAAATAGCGTTCCTTGATGCGCGAGGCCACCAGCCCCACCACGCCCTGATGCCAGTCATCCTGATGCAGCACCAGACCCGATGGCAGCTCGCCATCGCTGATGCGCACCTTGGTCAGGCTGGCCAGCGCCTCGTGCTGCATGCTGGCCTCGATGGCTTTACGTTCGCGATTGAGCTCGTCCATCATGGCCGCCAGCTTGCGCGCCTCATCCAGATTGTTGCTGAGCAGACAGGCCACCCCCATCGACATGTCGTCGAGCCGGCCCACCGCATTGAGCCGGGGCCCGAGAGCAAAGCCGAGATCCGTGGCCACCAGCCGCTGCTGGTTGCGCCCCGAGATATCGATTAACGCCTGAATGCCGGGCCGCAGCCGACCTGCCCGCATTCGCTGCAACCCCTGATGCACCAACACCCGGTTGTTTTCATCCAGCGCCACCACATCCGCCACCGTACCCAGCGCCACCAGATCCAGATATTCGCCCATGTTGGGCGCAGTAATACCCAACTTGCCGAACCAGCCATGCTCGGTCAGGGCGGCCCGCAGCGCCAGTAACAGGTAAAAGGCCACCCCGACCCCGGCCAGATTCTTGGAGGGAAAGTCACAGCCATGCTGGTTGGGGTTGACGATGGCATCCGCCTCCGGGATCTCTTCGCCCGGCAGGTGATGATCGGTGACGATCACCTGCATTCCCGCCGCCCTGGCCGCCGCCACTCCGGCGATGCTCGAAATGCCGTTATCGACGGTGATCAGCAGCTCGGCACCCAGTCCGACCGCCTCGTTCACCACCTGGGGGCTGAGGCCATAACCGTAATCGAAACGGTTAGGCACCAGATAATTGACCTTCTGCGCGCCCATGGCACGCAGGCCATGCACCATCAGCGCCGAGCTGGTGGCGCCGTCGCAGTCGAAGTCACCCACTATCAATATGTTGCGCTGCTCGGCCAGGGCCTGCTCCAGCAACACCACCGCCTCGGCCATGCCCTTGAAGCCGGGCTTGAGCAGGGCGCCGGCCTGCAGATTAAGCTGCTCCGGTCGCACCAGACCCCGGCTGGCATAGAGCCGCTGCAGAATGGGCGACAGGTCGCCGGGCAGTTGATGAGGTACGTTTTCACGTCGACGAATGGGGAGTCGGGAACGGGTGGATTCGGTAGCGGATTCAGTGGCAGACATGGGATGACTTGTTTTTTAAACAGGCCGCCAACACTAACCGCGCCGGGGGTAATTTGCAATCGTCGGCGGGTTTGGCGCTCAGCGTCGGACAAAGGGCCCGCTCCGCCGACCCGCTATGAATACATCCATGTACGCTCTCCGTTTCATCCCTGAAACAGAAGGTCGGCAGAGCAGATCCCTTTGTCCTCCCACAAGCAGCCGAGTCGCCTGTGGGCGCCAACGGTCAACTCCGATGCCGAAGAAGAGGTAACAGGGAACGCCTCCCACGACCGTGAAATGCCATGGATGGCATTTCCGAGCCCCCAGGGATGGGTTTATGGCGTGTCGAGGGAGTCGGCCCTGTTGCCTCTTTCTCTCCGGCAGCACAGCCGAACTACCCCCGGGGGTGGTGCTCTTCGTGCAGGGCGTTGAGTCTGTGGGTGGCGACGTGGGTGTAGATCTGGGTGGTGGACAGGTCCGAGTGACCCAGCAGCAGCTGCACCACCCGCAGGTCGGCGCCGTGGTTGAGCAGGTGGGTGGCGAAGGCGTGCCGCAGGGTATGGGGCGACAGCTCGATGCCGATACCGGCGCGCTGGGCATACAGCTTGATGCGATGCCAGAAGGTCTGGCGGGTCATCTGCCGGCTGCGGCGTGAGGGAAACACCACATCGGACGACTGCTCGCCCAGCAAGGTCGCCCGCCCCTCTTTCAGATAGCGGGTCAGCCAGTGCAGCGCCTCTTCTCCCATGGGCACCAGCCGTTCCTTGTTGCCCTTACCGGTGACCCGCACCAGTCCCTGGCGCAGGCTGACGCTTTCCATCGTCAGGCTGACCAGCTCGGTCACCCGCAATCCGGTGGCGTACAGCAGCTCCAGCATGGCCTTGTCGCGCAGTTCCAGCGGATCTTCGACCAGGGGCGCCTGCAACAGGCTGAACACCTGTTGTTCGCTCAAGTCCTTGGGCAATCGCTTGGGCAGTTTAGGGCCGGCAATCAGGATGCTGGGATCGTCGTCCCGCAGCTGTTCCCGATGCAGATACTGAAAAAAGCGGCGCAGCACGCTCAGCATCCGGGCCGTACTGCTGGCCTTGAAGCCCAGATCCAGCCGATGGGCCAGATACTGCTGCAGGGTCAGGCCGTCCACCGCCAGCAGGCTGCTACCCTCGCCGTCCAGCCAGGCGGCGAAGTGCGACAAATCGCTGCGGTAAGAGGTCAGGGTGTTGTCCGCCAGGCCTTTTTCCAGCCAGAGGGCATCCACAAATTGTTCCACCAGGGGATAGCTCATCAGTACTCCGGGCTCTGCCCTGTGCGCGGGCTTCTGTTATGATGGTGCCATTGTCTGAAGAGATAACGGAACCCCATGAATATCGGTTTATTTTACGGCTCAACCACCTGCTATACCGAGATGGCGGCCGAAAAGATCGGCACCCAGCTCGGCGCCGATCTGGTCGACCTGCATAATATCAAGGATGTGTCGCTCAAGCGCGTCGAAGACTACCCCATACTGATTTTAGGCATTTCCACCTGGGACTTTGGTGAACTACAGGAAGACTGGGAATCTCACTGGGACGAAATAGACGACCTGAACCTGGAAGGTCATGTCGTGGCCTTGTTCGGCATGGGCGATCAGCTCGGTTATGGCGAATGGTTTCAGGATGCTCTGGGCATGCTGCACGACAAGGTCGCCGCCCAAGGCGCCACCATAGTGGGCTACTGGCCCAACAAGGGCTATGAGTTCGAGGCATCCAAGGCGCTCACCGAAGACGGCGACTACTTCGTGGGTCTATCGCTCGATGAAGCCAACCAGTACGACGATACCGACAGCCGCATCCAGACCTGGGTAGCGCAGATACTGGAAGAAATGGCCAGCTTGTAACACCTGTGGTTTATCGGCCGGAGGTTCCCCGGGGCATAAATATGTTCAGATCGCCTTTCGCCTCGGGGCCCTTAACTTTTTTTGCCGAGTACATGGCGTCATCCGCATGGCGCAATAGCTGCCCTTCATCACTCCCATGAAGAGGAAAAAGCGCAATACCGATACTCGGCAAAATATGCACCTGGCGCCCCGCCAGGTCGAAGGGTCGGGCAAATGCATGGCGGATTTTTTCTGCCACCAGCGCGGCTTGCTCTGGCTGCGCAATGGACTCCAGCAATACCACAAACTCATCCCCCCCCAGCCGCGCCAGCGTATCGCACTCGCGTACACACAACTCAAGCCGCCGGGCCACTTTTTCCAGCAGAAGGTCGCCGGCCATATGGCCGAAGGTGTCGTTGATCGCCTTGAACTTGTCCAGATCCAGATAGAACAGGGCCAGCTGACCCTGATGACGTCGTGCCTTGGCCAATGCCAGCTGCATGCGGTCATGGAATAGCGCCCGATTGGGCAAGCCGGTCAGCTGATCATGGAGGGCAATATGCTGCAGGCGGGCCATCATTTGTTTGCGTTCAATGGCATCGGCAACTTGCCTGGATACAAACTGCAGCAGCTCCCGATCCTTTTCCGTATAACGGGCATGCTCGGCACAGCTCTGCACAATCAAGGCGCCGATAGTGCCATTGCGGGACCGAAGCGGAACACCGAGCGAGCTTTTCAAATAGTGGCCACATAGGGAGCAAGCTACCGAGGCTTCGGCACTCCCCGGTTCATCTTCCGGGGTCAGCAGCAAGGTCTGGCCACCACGAATGACCCGGTTGCAAAGTGTGTCCGAGTCGATCTGTTGTGGGGTAAGTAAGGGATCAGACTTGTCAACATGATAGGGAAAGCTCACTTCGCCGCTCGCTTCATCATAAAGCGCAATGTAAAAATGAGTCGTCGGCAGCAAGGCCCCTATGATCCTGTGAATCCGCTGGAACAGGGTGCCCAGATCATCCACCTCGTGAACGGCTTCGGAAATGGCGTACAGTGCCGCTTGCATCTGCTCCGCCTGTTTGCTGCGGGTGATGTCCCGGGCAACCGCAATTCGTACCTGATCAGCTTCCGACCAGCGGGCCGACCACATGATGTTGACTACCTGGCCATCTTTACGTACATAGCGGTTTTCAAAGTGGGGTAGAGGTTCGCCGGAGATGACCTGGGCGGCGGTCTGCAGGGTACACTCCCTGTCTTCGGGAAAGACCAACTCGATCATGCGCCTGCCGACCATTTCTTCCGGGGTATAACCAAATATACGCTCGCAAGCAGCACTCACGTAGACAAAGCACCCTTCTTTATCCACCACGCAAATGGCATCAAGCAAGAGATCCATAAACTTGCTCGACGAGGCGAAGGTGTTTGCTTTCATGTTACATCCCTGATGATGGCGCAATAAGTCAGCCCCTCAGAGCCGATGCCGTGGCCGCCTGGCGCAGCCCCGATGAACCTAAGTCTAACCTACTGGTCCCGTTTCAAAAATTTAGTGACCGATTTTATGAGCCTGCCCCTTGGGCCTATGTCAAAAAACAATACCTTGGGTCTATGTCAAAAAACAATAAAAGACGGGCATTAAAAAAGGCGGCCTGCGCCGCCCCCTCGGGATGATACCGGAGTAAAGTCCGGTTTACGCGATGGCTGCCTGCTTGGCCTTGCCGGCCGCCAGTCCAATCACGGCCGCGGCGATGGTCGGCAGTACCCAGGCCATGCCAATATCGAACATAGGCAGGAAGGTAAAGGCGCTCATGTTCAGGCCCGCCGCCTGCATGCCGTCGATCAGGCCGAAGGCAAAGGCCACAGTCATGATCAAGCGGAAGGCGAATACGGGGGAGCGCATCAGCGGGGTCAGATAAGTTGCCATTACCAGCGCAACTGCCACCGGATAACAGGCCACCAGTACCGGAATAGACACCGATATCAGGGTGTTCAGACCCACGTTGGCCACCAGCATGCAGGCTACGGCATTGATGGCAACCCAACGGCGATAGCTACCCTTGCCGGTCAGGCGATGGAAGTAGTCGGCACAGGACGACACCAGGCCAACGGCCGTGGTGATACAGGCCAACGAAACGATGGCCGCCAGAATCCACAGGCCCGGAGCACCGAACAGCGACAACACATAGGCGCTGATGATTTCGCCACCGTTGCTGGCCGACTCCACCACACCGAAGCTGGTGCCACCCAGAATGAACAACGACACATAGACGAAGCCCAGACCGGCGGCGGCAATCAGCGCCGCTATCATCAGATAACGGGATTGGGCACGGGTATCGGTCACGCCCTTCTGGCGCAATACGTCCAGGATCAGCATGCCGAACATCAGGGCGGCGAAGGTATCCATGGTGTTATAGCCTTCGATAAAGCCTTTCACGAAGGGCTGAGTCAGATAGGCCTCGGCCACTTGTGGCTGAGTGCCCTGGGGGTTAACAAACACCGCTACCGCCAGTGCCACCAGCAGCAACAACAAGATCGGAGTCAGCACCTTGCCGACCGCATCCAGCAGTCGACCCTGATTGAGCGACAGCAGCAGCACCAGACCGAAAAAACCGATGGTATAGAGGGTCAGGGTGGTCTGGCCGGGATCATTCAGAAACGGCTTCAAACCCATTTCGTATGCCACCAGGCCGGTACGGGGCGCCGCGAAGGCCGGACCTATGATGATGAAGATGGCAGTGGCCATCACGGTGACCACGGCCGCGGGCAGATAACGGCCCATGGTCGGCAGGCCACCACCGGCGAGGGCGGCGGCAATCAGGGTCACCAGCGGCAGACCGACGGCGGTAATCAAGAAGCCGAACATGGCGCTGTTCAGGTTCTCACCGGCAAGAAAACCGGCCAGGGGGGGGAATATGATATTCCCGGCGCCCAGAAAGAAGGCGAAGGTCATAAACCCCAGACCCATCACATCAAAAGTGGATAACGATTTGTTCACTGCAAACCTCATTGCGGCTGCCCGCATAATGAAAGTTTCGTTTGGAAACTAACAACATTAACAATATGGCCTGCCACCAGAAATCTGCGGTAAAATACCAGGATCTGACAGCCGCCAAGCATGCCAGTAGCATAATGATGTGAAAAACAGATTCAAGGCAAAATTTACATCTTCAAGTAGAATGGCGCCACCAGTCTGACATATGTATCGCCATGAACATTATTTTTGGTATTAATGACAATCTCATCCATTAGTTTGCAGTGTTTAACTCTGGAAAAGAACATTAAAAAACGAACCGGATCTTTCCCTTCTCTAGTGATAACGTCTCTTTTTTCATACAAAACAAAGCCATTTGAGTCAGCCAGCTTCGTCACCTCCGCCAGTGCCTGCACCGGTAACACCACAGCCAGGCCGCCATCGTCGGCGAGCAAACGCCGTCCATGACCGAACAACTCCGCCAGACTCAGGCTAACCGTATGGCGAGCCCCGGCCCGGGCGGCGCAGTCGAAGTCCTGACCATGCTGGAAGTAAGGCGGGTTGGAAACTATCAGATCGAACGCCGGGGCCGAGTACTGCTGCAGGGCGCCTCTTTCTATGCTGACCTTATCCGGCCAGGGTGACGCCAGCGCATTTTCCTCCGCCTGAGCGGCGGCGGCTTCGTCCAGTTCCAGCCCGACTATTTTTACGTCGGGATCACTGCGCTGGGCCAGCATCAGCGCCACCAGACCCGAGCCGGTGCCGACGTCCAGAATGCGGCGGGCAGAACCTATCGGCGCCCAGGCGCCGAGCAAAATACCGTCGGTGCCCACCTTCATGGCACAATGGTCGTGATTGATGTGAAACTGCTTGAAAGTAAAACCGCGGCTGCTCATGCTGATCCTGTCAGGTTTTTTTGTCCGAGTTCCCCTATAATACCCGCCTTTTAGGCTGACGAGACCGATCATGAGCAGTATGACCTTCGAGCAACTGGAACTGGACCCCATCCTGGTCCGCGCCCTGGCTGGCATGGGCTATGCCAAACCGACCACCATTCAGAGCCAGGTCATCCCCGAAGCCATGAGCGGACGGGACATAATGGCTTCCGCACCCACCGGCACCGGCAAGACGGCGGCGTTTTTGCTGCCGATTTGTCAGCACCTGCTGGACTTTCCTCGTCGTCAGCCGGGTCCTGCCCGTATTCTGATCCTGACGCCAACGCGCGAGCTGGCCATACAGATCGCAGACGATGCCAAAAAGATATTGAAAAACACCGCCGTGCGCGTGGAAGTGATCACCGGCGGTGTGCATGAAAGCCAACACCTGCCCGCCCTGACCAAGACCACTGACATAGTGGTCGCCACCCCGGGCCGCCTGCTGCAATACATGGATGAAGAGTCTTTCGACAGCCGTGATATCGAAATGCTGGTGCTGGATGAAGCTGACCGCATGCTGGACATGGGCTTTATCAAGGATGTGGACCGCATCGCTGCCGAAGCCCGCTGGCGCCGACAGACCATGCTGTTCTCCGCCACCCTGGAAGGCCGTGGTCTGATGAAGTTTGCCGCCGATCTGCTGAATGATCCGGTAGAGATCAGCGCCGAGCCGCCCCGCAGCGAACGCAAGAAAATCAACCAGTGGGTGCACCTGGCAGACAACCCGGAGCACAAGTTTGCCCTGCTGACTCATCTGCTGCGCCAGCCCGACGTCACCCGCAGTATCATCTTCGTCAAAACCCGGGATCGCCTGATGGAACTGGCCAGCCGCCTGCAGCAGGAAGGGCTGCATAATGCCTGGCTGCGCGGTGAAATGGAGCAGGAAAAACGTATCGAGGCACTCGGTCGTTTTCGTATCGGCAGAGTCAATATTCTGGTCGCCACCGATGTGGCATCTCGCGGTATCGACTTACCCGAGGTGAGCCACGTGATTAACTATGATATGCCGCGCACCGCCGATGTATACGTGCATCGCATCGGTCGTACCGGTCGGGCTGGCCAGAAGGGCACCGCCATCAGCCTGGTGGAAGCCCACGACATGCCCCTGCTCGTTCGGGTAGAGAAATATACCGAAGAAGTGCTCAAGCGCCGCATCATCGACGAACTGCGTCCCAAGCATAAAGAAGCCAAGGTGGCGTCACGCAAGAAGAAAGACGGTGACAGCAAAGGCAAGAAGGCCCTTCTGCCCAAGAAGAAAGAGAAGGTGCGCCTGCGTGATACCAAGGCCAAGGGCAAGCCTAAATGGGCTGGCGCCAAGCCTGACGCCACCAAGAAACCGGCGGGCGCCAAAAAGGCCGCCGGCAAGAAGGTTGAGGGCAACAAAGACGCCGAATAAGGGCGTCGGCCCCCGACTGGCGGCACTTGGAGCTGCGGCCGAATAATGCTCGACTATGCTTAGAAAAAAAACGGAGGCATGGTCATGTTGAGGCATTATTCAGGCACGGAACGGCGACAACAACACCGACGGCAGATCCTGGATCGACGAGATCTGATCCGCTGGGAACCGGACAGGCACGAACGCCGCAAGCTGCGCGGCCGCCGCACCATAGACAACGCCAGAACCCTGTGGGATCAATAAAAGGCTGTCAGAAAAACCGCGTATAAAAAAACCGGCCCATCAGGACCGGTCAAAAATGAAGAAGAGAGAGAATTCAAATTCAGTAAGCATACCTATTCAGAGAGCGGCCGGACCGAAAGGTTCCGGCTTTTTTTGTTTTTATTGCTCTTCCCGCCTGAGCCAGCCACATTAAATACCAATTACATTAAGTACCTGATCATATTGAGGCCTCTGACCAGAGGCAACACAGCCACCCCCCTCGACACGCCATGGGTAAATGACACTCACCGTTTCAGCTAACTGCGAGCATTCACTGGATGCTCGGTTTAGCTGAAACGATTCGTCACGGCGAGACAAGCTCGCCCCCTGGGGGCTCGGAAATGCTGTCTGACCGCCAGGGATGGTGGGAATGCCGGAACGGCAGGAGCACTTTTTGGCCATGGCATTTCACGGTCGTGGGAGCCGCCCTCTGTTTCCTCTTCTTGAACACCGAGTGGCCCGCAGACGGTGCCAACAGGCCGCGCCGGAGCGGGCCCTTCCCGATGCTTACAGAGCTATAAAACAGATCAATTGTTTAATGGGGTAGGTATAAAGTGCGACCCATAAAAAAACCGGCCCATCAGGACCGGTTAAAAAATGAAGAAGAGAGAGAATTCAAATTCAGTAAGCACACCTATTCAGAGGGCACCCGAACCGAAAGGTTCAAGGTTTTTGCTATTTATTATTTGCCGAAGGCTCTTTTATTGCTCTTCCCGCTTGAACACCAGCTCGGTGGCTGTCGACTCCGCTTCCACAAAGTAATAACCGGCGGTATCGAAGGCGGTCAGCTGGCTCACCTCGGTCAGGCGATTTTCGATGATGTAGCGCGCCATCATGCCCCTCGCCTTCTTGGCGTAGAAGCTGATGATCTTGTACTGGCCCTTCTTGCAGTCCTTGAACACCGGCGTGATGATTTGTCCGTCCAGCTTTCTCGGCTTCACCGACTTGAAGTATTCGTTGGACGCCAGGTTGATCAGCACATTGTCGCCCTGCTCCGCCAGCGCCTGGTTGAGCTTGTCGGTGATGATATCGCCCCAGAACTGGTAAAGGTCCTTGCCCCGATCGTTGTCCAGTTTGGTCCCCATCTCCAATCGATAAGCCTGCATCAGATCCAGCGGCCGCAGCAAACCATACAGGCCCGACAGCATGCGCAGGTGCGACTGGGCGAAGGCGAAATCATCCGGGGTCAGGCTCTCGGCGTCCAGCCCCGTATAAACATCACCCTTGAATGCCAGCAACGCCTGCTTGGCATTGGCCGGGGTGAAGTCCGGCTGCCAATCGGCAAAACGGGCGGCATTGAGCCCGGACAGCTTGTCGCTGATCCCCATCAGCTTGCCAATCTCGGCCGGCGTCAGCTGGCGTGCGCGATCGATAAGCTCGGCCGAGTGTTCCAGTAGCTCGGGCCGGGTAAAATCGGCAATCACCGGTGGTGTGTCAAAATCGAGGGTCTTGGCGGGGGAAACCACTATTAGCATGAAGGGCCTCTGAATAGCTGTCACAAACAGCCCCATCACGGCATAGGCCGTGATGGGGCTGTGCAGAATATGGGTTAATCGGACTCTATGGTCACGTGGTCGAGCAGGCCGGCATCCATACCGCCGCCGCCCTGAAGCTTGATCATCAGTCGCAGATCGTTAGGCGAGTCGGCGTAGGCCACCGCTTCGCTATAGCCTATATGGTTCTGGCTATAAAGATCAAACAGCGCCTGATCGAAGGTCTGCATGCCCAGCTCACGAGACTTGCTCATCACCTCTTTCAGCCGGTGCATGTCTCCCTTGCGGATCAGATCCGATATCAAGGGCGTATTGAGCAGGATCTCGAAGGCACCGCGGCGCTGTGTACCATTCTGGGTCGGGATCAGTTGCTGCCCCACTATCGCCTTGAGGTTGAACGACAGGTCGAACTGCAACTGGCGATGTTTGCTTTCGGGTACCAGGTGCATGATCCGATCCAGCGCCTGGTTGGCGTTGTTGGCATGCAGGGTCGCCATGCACAGGTGACCGGTTTCGGCGAAGGCCAGCGCATAGCCCATGGTTTCTTCCGAGCGAATTTCACCGATCAGAATCACGTTCGGCGCCTGACGCAGGGAGCTTTTCAGCGCCGCATCGAAAGATTCGGTATCGGTGCCCACCTCCCGCTGGGTGATGATGGATCTTTCGTGCTTATGAATAAACTCCACCGGATCCTCGATGGTGAGGATATGGCCGTCCGAATGACGGTTACGGTGGCCAATCATCGCCGCCAGAGAGGTAGACTTGCCCGAACCGGTGCCGCCCACGAACAGCACCAGGCCGCGCTTTTCCATGGCGATTTCCTGCAGGACCTCGGGCAGATACAGTTCATCGAAGGTCGGGATCCGGCTTTCGATGCGCCGGATCACCATGCCCGCATGGTCCTGCTGCCAGAAGGCGCTGACCCGAAATCGTCCCAGCTGTTCATCGCTGATGGCGAAGTTGGCCTCCTTCTGGCGATGAAAGCGTTCACACCAGTCATCGTTCATGCAGGACTCCACCAGTGCCAGCGCCTCTTCCGGCGTCAGCGCCGTGTCGGTCACCTGCACCAGTCGCCCATGGCTTTTGACCGTCGGCGGTACGCCGACGGAGATGTACATATCCGAGGCCTGCTTGTCCAGCATGGCCTGCAGTAACGGCGTTAGCCCCATATAACCTCCGGCTGTCAAATGCTTTGCGGATCAACCGCCTTGGTGCGGGCTTCCATCGGGGCAACCATGCCGCTGCTGACCAGCAGCTTCAGACACTGATCCATGGTTTGCATGCCGTGGGCCATGCCGGTCTGGATCACCGAATACATCTGCGCCACCTTGTCTTCCCGGATCAGGTTGCGGATCGCCGTGGTGCCCAGCATGATCTCGTGGGCGGCAACACGACCGCCGTTCTCCTTTTTCAGCAGGGTCTGGGAGATCACCGCCCGCAGCGACTCGGAAAGCATGGAGCGTACCATGTCTTTCTCTGCGCCCGGAAAGACATCGACGATACGGTCTATGGTCTTGGCTGCAGACGAAGTATGCAGGGTACCGAACACCAGGTGACCGGTCTCGGCGGCAGTCAGCGCCAGCCGAATGGTTTCCAGATCCCGAAGCTCCCCCACCAGTATGATATCCGGGTCTTCCCGCAGGGCCGAACGCAGGGCGTTGCTGAACGAATGGGTGTCTCGGTGCACTTCGCGCTGGTTGACCAGGCATTTCTTGTTGATGTGCACGAATTCGATGGGATCTTCGATAGTGAGGATATGCTTGTTGTGGTTCTCGTTGATATGGTCGACCATCGCCGCCAGTGTGGTGGATTTACCGGAGCCGGTCGGCCCGGTCACCAGTACCAGACCACGGGGATATTCGGCGATACGACGGAAAATATCCGGCCCGCCCAGTTGCTCCAGACTCCAGACCTCACTGGGGATCACCCGGAAGACCGCCGCCGCGCCACGGGCCTGATGATAGGCGTTGACCCGGAAACGAGCCAGACCCGGCAACTCGAAGGAAAAATCGACTTCGAGATTCTCTTCCAGCTCCTTGCGTTGACGATCGTTCATGATGTCATAGACCAGCCGTTGCACTTCTTTATGGTCCATCTCAGGCAGGTTGATCTTGCGCACTTCGCCATCCACCCGTATCTGAGGTGAAACCCCGGCGGACAGGTGCAGATCCGATGCTTTATGCTTTACACTAAACGCCAATAATTCCGTAATATCCATATCCTCTCCCTGTCGCTCTCGGTTTATTACTCATATGAATACTATCGTACAGCACCTGCAACAAGTTCACGACAGAATCACCGCCGCCGCCACCATTTGTAATCGAAATCACGATGGTGTTCAGCTGCTGGCAGTGAGCAAGACCAAGCCCGCAGCCGATGTGCTGTCCGCCTATGCCGCCGGACAGCGCCAGTTCGGTGAAAACTACGTGCAGGAAGCCGTCGATAAAATCGCCGCCCTCAAGGCCGAATGTCCCGATATCCGCTGGCACCTGATAGGTCCGCTGCAGTCCAATAAAAGCCGCCAGGTGGCCGAGGCCTTCGACTGGGTGCAAAGCGTGGACCGGCTCAGAATAGCACAGCGACTCAGCGCACAGCGGCCCGGCAACATGCGACCACTCAATATCTGCCTGCAGGTCAATGTCAGCGGAGAAGACAACAAGTCTGGTCTGCCACCAGACCAGGTGGAAGCACTGGCCCAACAAGTCAGCCAGTTACCCGGATTATGCCTGCGCGGCCTGATGGCAATACCGGAGGCAACCGACAATTCCGACCGACTAAAGACGCAATTACTAGAGTTGAAGCAACTCTTTGATAGAATGGCGGAAAAATATCCTCAGATGGACACACTATCGATGGGGATGAGTAAGGATCTCGAACTCGCAGTGGCCTGTGGCAGCACCCTGGTAAGGGTGGGCACGGCTATATTTGGCTCTCGCAACCCTTGAGTGATCATTGATGGAACACAGAAAACTCGCCTTTATCGGCGCGGGCAACATGTCACGCAGCCTGATCTCCGGCCTTATCCAGTCCGGCTACCCGGCCGACGCCATCATGGCCGCCAACCCGTCTCGTCCCAAGCTGGATGCGCTGGCGGCCGATTTCGGTATTCACACCACCCAGGATAACGCCGAGGCCGCCAACTGGGCCGAGGCTCTGGTACTGTCGGTCAAGCCGCAGATGATGGCCAGCATGCTGGCGGCGCTGCAGCAGTCAACCGGCGGACTCGATGGCAAGTTGCTGATCTCCATCGCCGCCGGCATCAGTGTGACCCGCCTGGAGCAGATGGCCGGCCAGGGCCGCATCGTACGCACCATGCCCAACACGCCCTCATTGCTGGGGCTGGGCATGACCGGCCTCTATGCCAAAGAGCATGTGGAGCCGCAGGACAGGGATTACTGCGAACAGATGATGCAAGCGGTGGGCAAAACCCTGTGGGTAGTGCAGGAAGACGGCATCAACCAGATCATCGCCGCCGCCGGCAGCGCGCCCGCCTATTTCTTTTTGTTCATGGAAGCCATGGCGACGGAAGCGACCCGGCAGGGCTTCAGTGAACAAGAGGCCCGCTTGCTGGTGCAGCAAACCGCACTGGGCGCCGCCAATATGGTGGCCGCCAACCCCGACACCAGCCTGAGTGCGCTTCGTGCCCAGGTCACTTCAAAAGGCGGCACCACCGCCGAGGCCATTCGCTGCTTTCAGGAGCAAGGTCTTGAACAACTGGTGGCCGATGCCATGGCCGCCGCCGTGGCGCGGGCACGGGAACTGGAAACGCAGCTCTAAGGAACAACAATGAACACTGCTTACTACCTGATTAATACCGTTTTCGATCTTTACCTGATGGTGGTGCTGCTGCGTATCTGGCTGCAGCTGGCCAGGGCGGACTTTTACAATCCCTTCAGCCAGTTCGTGGTCAAGGCCACCAATCCGGTGCTGAAGCCACTGCGCCGTTTCATCCCCGGCTTTTTCGGTATCGACTTTGCCGCCATCGTGCTGGCGGTGCTGGTGGCCACGGTGAAGCTGATGCTGTTCAAGGTCATGAACGTACTCTACGCAGACTGGAGCACAGTGCTGCTGGTGGGGCTGATTACCGTGCTGAAAAAAGCCGGTGTCATGTTGTTCTGGATCCTGATCGTCAGGGCCCTGCTGAGCTGGGTCAGCCAGGGTCGTAGCCAGGTTGAATACGTGATGTTTCAGCTGACCGAACCGTTGCTGGCGCCGCTCCGCCGTATTATTCCCCCCATGGGCGGCCTGGACCTGTCCATGCTGCTGGCCTTTATCGGCCTGCAGGCCCTCAACTGGCTGATGGGAGATCTGTTTGGCCAGCTGTGGTGGCAACTGTAAGTCAACCGGTCCGGCTGGAGCAGGACCGGCTCTATCTCAGTCTGTACCTGCAACCCAAGGCCAGCCGGGATAAGTTTCTCGGCCTAAACTAACCATAACGCTTTCAAAAACAAGGAACGGTTATGTTCAAATTTATTCTCTCGGCTCTGGTATTGCTGTTTTCGTTCCACAGCCAGGCCACAGAAACCCGGGTAGGCAACTGGACCGTGCATTACAGCGCCCTGCCTTCCACCTTTCTCACGCCCGATGTGGCGCGCAGCTACCAGATAGAACGCAGCCGCTACAACGGCATCCTGAATATCGCGATACACAATAAAGACGGTAAATCCCAGCAGGTGAATCTCAGCGGCCAGGGCAAGACCCTGATCGGCACCGTGCGCAAGCTGGAGTTCCAGACGGTACGGGAAGGCGACGCCATCTACTACATCGCCGAGTATCCTTATCGTAACGAAGACAACGTGCTGTTCACCATCGACATTCAAAGCCCCACCCAAGGTGGCGAATTTTCCTTCCGCCATACCTTCTATACCGACTAAGGCTTCGCTGGTGAGGCGTCGGGGGTGAGGAGTGAGGGGTAACCCGTTTTACTCCTCCCTCCTTTCGCCTCACGCCTCACATCTTTCTGCAGCGGTGTTATCATGCGCGGTCAGACGCCTGACAGGAGCTTAAGGTGAGCAAGCAGATAGTACTGGCCTCCGGCAATGCCAAAAAAGTTGCCGAACTGCAAAGCCTGCTCGGTGAGCTGGGCATGACAGTGATTCCCCAGACCGAACTGGCCGTGAGCGACGCCGATGAAACCGGCACCACCTTCGTGGAAAACGCCATCATCAAGGCCCGCCATGCGGCGGCCGTGACCGGACTGCCGGCCATCGCCGACGACTCTGGGCTGGCGGTGGATGCCCTCGACGGACGCCCCGGCGTTTATTCTGCCCGCTTTGCCGGAGTGGGAGCCAGCGACCGGCAGAACCTGGATCTGCTGCTGTCCGAACTGAAGGGTGTGCCCGCCGAACAACGCAGAGCCACCTTCTGGTGTGTGCTGGTCTATATGCGCCACGCCAAGGACCCTACGCCGCTGATATGCAGCGGTCACTGGCAGGGCACCATCACCGAACAGCCTCAGGGTGAACAGGGCTTTGGCTACGACCCCGTCTTCTTCGTGACCGACGCCGGTAAAACCGCCGCCGAACTCAGCGCCGCCGAGAAAAACCGCCTCAGTCACCGCGGTCAGGCCTTGCGCCAGCTGCTGACCCTGCTGCAAGAGAAAGTCTGATGCTGCAATTACCGCCGCTCAGCCTCTATATTCATATTCCCTGGTGTGTGCAGAAGTGCCCCTACTGCGACTTCAACTCCCACGCCATGAAAGAAACAATTCCCGAGCAGGCCTATATCACGGCACTACTGGATGACTTGCGCCAAGACCTGCACCTGGCTCAGGGTCGTGCGCTTCACAGCATTTTTATCGGCGGCGGCACCCCCAGCCTGCTGACGCCAGAGGCCATCGGCCAGCTGCTGAGCGGCGTACAGCAGCTCATCCCCTTTCGCGACCAGATCGAAATCACCCTGGAAGCCAATCCAGGCACGGTGGAGGCCGGCCGTTTCGCCGGTTTCAAGGCGGCTGGCGTCAACCGTATTTCCATCGGTATTCAGAGCTTTCAGTCCGAGCAACTGCGCCGCCTGGGCCGTATCCACGATCCGGAGCAGGCCCGCTTTGCCGCCCGTGAGGCCGCCTCCGTCGGCCTGAATACCTTCAATCTGGATCTGATGCACGGCCTGCCCGAGCAGAGCCTGAGTGATGCCCTGTCGGATCTGGAGCAGGCCATCGCCCTGGCGCCGCCACATCTGTCCTGGTATCAGCTCACCATAGAGCCCAATACCCCCTTCGCCTCACGCCCGCCGGCGCTGCCGGAAGACGAGGTGCTGGCCGATATCTATGAGCAGGGCCACGAGCTGCTGCTGGCCCACGGCTACCACCAGTACGAGGTGTCCGCCTACGCCAAACCGGGACATGAGGCGCAACACAACCTCAACTACTGGCGCTTCGGCGACTATCTGGGCATCGGCTGTGGCGCTCACGGCAAGATAACACTGCCGCTCGAAGGCAAGCTGGTGCGCACCGTCAAGGTCAAGCACCCCAAGGGCTATCTGGAGCCGGGCCGCCCCTATCTGGATCAATACTGGCCTATTGCGGCGCAGGAACTGTCGCTGGAATACTTCATGAACCGGCTACGTCTGTTCGAACCCATCCCTCAGCATGAGCTGGCAAGCCTCACCGGGCTGTCTGCCTCACAGCTACAAGCCCCTCTGGCGGAGGCGCTGCGCCTGGGTCTGCTGGAAGACGATGGGACACACTGGCAGGTAACGCCCCTGGGTCGACGCTTTCTTAACCGACTGCTCGATTTGTTTATTACCGACTGATGCGGGTAAACTTGCCGTTATTACAGCCTTCACTCTGCGGGCCGGAGCCTTATGTCATCACTGGTTTACGAATATCCCCTCAATGAAAAGTGTCGCAACTATTTGCGCCTCAACGAGCTGCTGCAGCAAATTCACCAGTGCCGCAGCCTGACCGCCAGCGGCCAGACCATAGCGCTGTTCAAGGCGCTGCTGGATATCATGGAGCTGCTGGAACGCTGCGATATCCGTACCGATCTGGCCAAGGATCTGGATATCCAGAAAACCAAGCTGGCCGCCTGGGCACAGGCGCCCGGCATCGATGCCGCCGCCCTGGCCCATCTGGAACAGCAACTGGCCGATTTGAACCAGCAGTTACCCCGGGCCGCCCGTCTGGGCCAGTTGCTGCGAGAAGACAAGCTGCTGTCGACCGTACGCAGCCGTTTCGCCATTCCCGGTGGCCTCTGTGCCTTCGATGTACCCCAACTGCATTACTGGTTGCATCAACCCAGCATCGACCAGCAGCAGGATATTGACGGCTGGCTGGCACAACTGCAGCTACTGCAACAGGGACTGGAGCTGCTGCTTACCCTGTGGCGGGAAGTCGGCCAGTTCAGGAACCAGCAGGCCAGCAATGGCTTTTTTCAGGACAATGCCGAACAGACCGAGATGATCCGCCTGCGTCTGCCGGCAGATCTGGCCGCCTACCCGGTGGTCAGCGGCAACAAATATCGCTATACCATTCGCTTTATGCCGGTCGGCAACACCGAGATCGGCAATATCGACTTTGAACTGGCTAACATCAAATGAACAAACCCTTGATAGTACCCTGCCCCAACTGTAAAACCGCCGTCGAATGGGGCGAGCAAAGCCCCTTCCGTCCCTTCTGCAGCAAACGCTGTCAGCTGATCGATCTGGGCGAGTGGGCCGACGAAGAAAAGCGCATTCCCGGTGACCCGGCCTGGCTGCCGAGTCAGGATGATGAAAATGAGTACTGAAACGTTCAAGAAGTCGGTGTTGGTGGCCGTGGGCGTGATTGAAAGTACCGATGGCGAGATTTTTATCTGCCGTCGTGGTGCCAGCCAGCATCAGGCCAACAAGTGGGAGTTTCCCGGTGGCAAGGTCGAAGCCGGCGAAACCGTGGCCCAGGCCCTGGCGCGGGAGTTACAGGAAGAAATCGGTATTCGGGTAACCGACTGCCGGCCCTTCATGCGCATCGAGCACGACTACGGCGACAAGCAGGTGATACTCGACATCCGCAAGGTCACCGGTTTTAGCGGCGAACCCCACGGCCTCGAAGGCCAGCCCAGCCGCTGGGTACCGATCGCCAAACTGCACGACTACGACTTTCCCGCCGCCAACAGCCCTATTGTCGATAAATTGCAGAATAAATGTGAGGGGTGAGGGGGGAGGGGTAACCAATTTCACCTCACTCCTTTCGCCTCACCCCTCACGTTTTTTATTCTATTTCCAGGCTGTCTACCCGTTGCAGCCCGCGGGGCAGCAGGGCGCCACGGCGGCCGCGTTCGCCCTGGTAATGAGCCAGATCGGCGGGCTTGAGGGTCAGCTTGCGCTTGCCCGCATGCAGGGTCACGTTGGCCCCTTCCGGCACCACCACCAGCTGCTTGATGAAGTCTTCCCGCGCCTGCACCTTGGCACCGGGAATACCGATGATCTTGTTGCCCTTTCCCTTCCCGAGCAACGGCAGATCCTTTAGCGGGAACAGCAGCATGCGGCCCTCATTGGTCACCGCCAGGCACTGGCTGCTATCCAGCTGATCGATGGCCATGGGCTTCAGCACAACACCGCCTGCCGGCACCGTCAGCAGCGCCTTGCCGTTCTTGTTACGGCTGACCATGTCACCGAAGCGACAGACGAAACCGTAACCGGCGTCGGACGCCATCAGGAACAGTCGCTCATCGTCACCCATCAGCACGAAGCTGGCCTGCTCGCCCGGGCTCAGGCTGCAGCGGCCGGTCAGCGGCTCGCCCTGGCCCCGGGCCGAAGGCAGGCCATGGGCATCCTGACCGTAGGCGCGACCATGGCTGGACAGAAACACCGCCATCTGGTTGCTGCGCCCGGACGCCGCAGCCAGAAAGTGGTCGCCCGCCTTGTAGTTCAGCGTGGTGCCATCCACATCATGGCCCTTGGCCGAGCGGATCCAGCCTTTGTCCGACAGCACCACCGTCACCGGCTCGCTCGGGATCAGCTCTTTCTCGCTCAGGGCGCGGGCTTCTTCCCGTTCTACCAGCGGCGAACGTCGGTCGTCACCGTACTTTTCGGCGTCGGCCAGTATCTCTTTCTTGATCAGGGTATTAAGCCTGCGCTCGGAGCCCAGCAACAGGGCCAGCTTGTCGCGCTCGGCGGCCAGCTCGTCCTGCTCCCCACGGATTTTCACTTCTTCCAGCTTGGCCAGATGACGCAATTTCAATTCCAGGATGGCTTCGGCCTGGATCTCGGTCAGCTCGAAGCGGGCCATCAGTACCGGCTTGGGTTCATCCTCACTGCGGATGATCTCGATCACCTCGTCGATACTGAGGAAGGCGACCAACAGACCGGCCAGGATATGCAGCCGGGCCTCAACCTTGTCCAGCCGATATTGCAGCCGGTTGCGCACCGTCTGCCGGCGGAACTGCAGCCATTCACCGAGGATCATATCCAGCGTCTTTACCTGGGGCCGGCTGTCCAGCCCCAGCATGTTCAGATTGACCCGGTAGCTCTTCTCCAGATCGGTGCTGGCAAACAGGTGCTGCATCAGCTGATCCACGTCAACCCGGTTGGATCGGGGGATGATCACCAGCCGGGTCGGGTTTTCGTGATCCGCCTCGTCGCGCAGATCCGCCACCATGGGCAGCTTCTTGGCCTGCATCTGGCCGGCGATCTGCTCCAGGATCTTGCCGCCACTGGCCTGATGCGGCAGCGCCGTGATCACGATATCGCCCTGCTCCATCTGATAGACGGCACGCATCTTGATGCTGCCCCGGCCGGTTTCGTAAATTTTACGAATATCGGCTCTGGGCGTGATGATCTCGGCCCGGGTCGGGTAGTCGGGGCCATCCACGAAGGTCATCAGCTCTTCTACCGTCGCTTTGGGGTTTTCCAGCAGATGCACACAGGCAGCGGCCACTTCGCGGGCGTTGTGGGGCGGAATATCGGTGGCCATGCCCACGGCGATGCCGGTGATACCGTTCAGCAGTATGTGCGGTAGCCGGGCTGGCAGCATGCGCGGCTCTTTCATGGTGCCGTCGAAGTTGGGGATCCACTCTACCGTGCCCTGGGCCAGCTCGGACAACAGCAGCTCGGAGAAACGGGACAGCCGCGCCTCGGTATAACGCATGGCGGCAAACGACTTGGGATCGTCCGGAGCGCCCCAGTTGCCCTGACCATCCACCAGCGGATAACGGTAAGAGAACGGCTGGGCCATCAGCACCATGGCCTCGTAGCAGGCCGAGTCGCCGTGGGGATGGTACTTACCCAGCACGTCGCCCACAGTACGGGCAGATTTCTTGTGCTTGGACAGGGCCGACAAGCCCAGCTCGCTCATGGCGTAGATAATGCGGCGCTGCACCGGCTTGAGGCCATCGCCGATATGGGGCAGAGCTCGGTCCATGATCACGTACATGGAATAGTTGAGATAGGCCTGCTCGGTAAAGGTGTGCAGTGGAAGGCGCTCTACGCCTTCCATGGTAAAATCGTTGTTGTTCATTCTGTCTCTTTCCTCAGGCCAGGGGGTCGACCAGGTTGCCCTTGGTTTCCAGCCATTCTCGACGATCGCTCGAACGCTTCTTGGCCAGCAGCATGTCCATCAGTTTCTCGGTGGCTTCCATGTCGTCCACCGTCAGCTGCACCAGCCGGCGAGTATTGGGATCCAGGGTGGTTTCGCGCAGCTGCTTGGGATTCATCTCACCCAGGCCCTTGAAGCGGGTTACCTGTACCTTGCCTTTTTTCTTCTCGGCCTTGATCCGTTCCAGCACGCCGTCGCGCTCCCCTTCATCGAGGGCATAGAACACTTCTTTGCCCACATCGATGCGATACAGGGGCGGCATGGCCACATAGACATGCCCCTGCTCCACCAGATGACGGAAATGGCGCACGAACAGGGCGCACAGCAGGGTGGCGATATGAAGACCATCGGAGTCCGCATCGGCAAGAATGCAAATCTTGCCGTAGCGCAGATCGGACAAGTCGGTCGAGTCCGGATCCAGACCAATGGCCACCGAGATATCGTGCACTTCCTGCGAGGCCAGCACCTGACCAGACTCCACCTCCCAGGTGTTCAGTATCTTGCCGCGCAGCGGCATGATCGCCTGAAACTCCCGATCCCGCGCCTGCTTGGCGCTGCCGCCGGCAGAGTCACCCTCTACCAGGAACAGCTCGCCCCGCATGGGATCGGAACAGGCACAGTCGGTGAGCTTGCCGGGCAGCGCCGGCCCCTGGGTCACCTTCTTGCGCACCACCTTCTTGGCCTGGCGCAAGCGGCGCTGGGCACTGCTGATACACAATTCGGCAATCTGCTCCGCCAGCTCGGTATGCTGGTTCAACCACAGGCTGAAGGCGTCCTTCACGATGCCGGACACGAAGGCCGAGCTCTGGCGCGACGACAGTCGCTCCTTGGTCTGACCTGCAAACTGGGGATCCTGCATCTTGACCGACAGTATGTAGGCACAGCGCTCCCAGATGTCGTCCGGTGTCAGCTTGACGCCGCGCGGCAGCAGGTTGCGGAATTCGCAAAAGTCGCGCATGGCGTCGAGCAGGCCCTGACGCAGGCCGTTGACATGGGTACCGCCCTGAGCGGTGGGGATCAGGTTGACGTAACTTTCGCCCAGCCCTTCGCCGCCGTCGGGCAACCAGGTCAGGGCCCACTCCACGGCCGAATGTTCGGCGGTAAAGTTACCGGTGAACGGCTGCTCGGGCAGGCAGGTGAATTCCTTGACCGACTCCACCAGATAGTCTTTCAGGCCGTCCTGATAACACCATTCCAGGGTTTCGTCGTTGACCTTGTCCTGAAAGCGAATGCTCAGGCCCGGGCAGAGTACCGCCTTGGCCTTGAGTAGGTGCTTGAGCCGGCTGACCGAGAATCTGGGCGAGTCGAAGTAGCTGGCATCGGGCCAGAACCGCACACGGGTGCCGCTGTTGCGCTGGCCACAGGTGCCGGTAACGGTGAGTTCGCTCACCTTGTTGCCGTTCTCGAAGGCCATCTCGAACACCTGACCACCACGACGCACTGTGACGTCCACCCGGGTACTCAGGCCGTTGACCACAGAGATACCCACGCCGTGCAGACCACCGGAGAACTGGTAGTTCTTGTTGGAGAACTTGCCGCCGGCGTGCAGCTTGCAGAAGATCAGCTCGACCCCGGAGATACCTTCTTCCGGGTGAATGTCCACAGGCATGCCACGGCCGTCGTCGATTACTTCCAGCGACTGATCGGCATGCAGTATCACCTCGACCTTGCTGGCGTGGCCGGCCAGGGCCTCATCCACGCTGTTATCGATGACTTCCTGACCCAGGTGGTTGGGTCGGCTGGTGTCCGTATACATGCCGGGGCGACGCCGCACCGGCTCCAGACCATTGAGGACTTCGATGGCGTCGGCAGTATATTGACTCGATGTCATATTGACCTTCGGTAATCAGGATTCGTTGGCCGCATCTTACTACCTGAGGGCGCAAGCGCAAAGCAGACCGAAATCAGGTGGGGATGGTTGAGTCCATAAATCGGATAATACCAATCACACTAACTATCTGATCAGGTATTCGGTCGGAGCACCAGAGGCAACACAGCAGCCTCCCTCGACACGCCATGGGCTAAGGCCATCTGCGTTTGGCAATGGCTGCAAACATTCGCTGGATGTTTGGTCCATCACCCAACTTGATGCAGGCAGCAAGCTGCCCCATGGGGGCTCGGAAATGCCATCCATGGCATTTCACGGTCGTGGGAGCCGTTCTCTGTTGCCTCTTCTTAAACACCGAGTGGCCTGCAGACGGCGCCAACAGGCAACGCTGGAGCATCAAGGAGGACAAAGGGATCTGCTCCGCCGACCTTCTGTTTCAGGGATGAAACAGAGAGCCCCCATGGGGCGGGTTTACTCGCCGTGACGAACGGTTTCAGCCTGACCGAACATCCGGTGAATGCTCGCAGTTAGCTGAAACGGTGAGTGTTACTTAGCAGTGGCGTGTCGGCGGAGCGGGCCCTTTGTCTGATTTACTGCGGTCATCAAAGGCAACAGAAACGAGTAACCAGGAGAGAAGTAGTAGGCCTATAGCTGCAGAAAACGAATGATCTGGGCGCAGTAGTGTGAGAAGCCGACGAAGGAGTGGTCGCCGCCCTTCTGAATGCAGACCCGGGCGAAACGGTAGTATTCCAGCGCCTCCCGGTAGTCGAGCACTTCGTCGCCCTGCTGCTGCAGCAACCAGATGCGCTCCATGCAGGTAGGCGCCTCGACACGCAGGTCGGCCAGCTCCTGCATATGGGTGGGTGTCAGCAGATAACGCTCGTCGGTGTAGGGGTTAACTTGCTCGCCCAGATAATCCTGCAGCAGCACATGGGGATGCACCGCCGGATTGATCACCACGGCCCGCACCCCGAACTGCTCGGCGACACGAGTGGCCAGAAAACCGCCGAGCGAGCTGCCGGCCACGCCGAAAGGCTCCTTTATATCATCACAGATAGCCGCTATCTGCGCCCAGGCCGCCGCCGGGGTGGCCGCCAGTTGCGGACAGATAAGACGAATATCGGGCCGCTTCTGCTGCAGGTGTTCCTGCATCTGTCGGGCCTTGATGGATTGGGGAGAAGAATTGAAACCATGCAGATACAACAGCGTTGGCATTATCAATATCCCTTGGCACTGAAATCGGGCACGAAGGCATCGGGCGGCAATCGCCATACCTGGGTGCTGAGGCGACCGTCGGGATAGAGCGAGATGGCGCGCCAGCCCGGTGCCATGCTGTCGAGGGCAAAGTCGTCAGACAGCGGCTTGAACTGGAGACAGGTAGAGGGGCTGGCCAGATAACGCACACCATGGTGCGTTTGATCGAAACCCTGATGCACATGACCGGACAATACCACCCGAGAGACACCATCATGCCCCACCTGGTGCCGGGTCAACAGCGCCCGCAAGGCATCTGCATTGCGCAGGTTGTGCTGATCCAGCCAGGCACAGCCCACCGGCACCGCCTGATGATGCACCGCTACCAGCAGATGACGTTCCGGATAATGCTCAATCACCTGCTCAAGCAGCGCCAGCTGAGAGTCGGACAGCTCGCCATGGGTTTCGCCGGGGATCTGGGTGTCGAGCAAGAGTATCTGCCACTGCCCGCACAGCAGGTGCTTGGCATTACTGATACCGGCACGGTCCAGCTCGGCTTGCATCAGGGGGGCATCGTCGTGGTTACCCGGCAGCCAGAACACCGGCGGTGCCAGCTCACTCATCAAGGCGGTAAAATGGCGATAAGAGGCACCACTGTGATCCTGCGACAGATCACCGGTCGCCAGAATAAGGTCTCGCCGACTGGCCTCACAAGCTCGCTCGTCTTCGAGAATGGCATCCACCACCGCCCGGCAGCTGTGCCAGGGCGCAATGCCCAGCAAGTCCGTATTTTTACCGGCAAAGAGGTGGGTATCGGTGATTTGCAGCAACTCCACGACGCCGTCGGTGCTGTGGAGGCTGATCTCTGTGGTATCTAGGGTGCGGGCCTGGTTCAAAGCTGTTTAACCGTACTGAATCCGTGGTATAGGCAACATTTCAGCCACTCGGCCAGAAAGAGGTTAACCTGCTCTTTTTCATTGGGATGATGCATTTTTTCGTTGGGGTAATGGTAACTCGACTGCAGGGTAAAAATCTGCTGACTGGCACACACTTCGGCCATACGCACATCGTGATACAGCCGGACCTTGACTTTCATCCGCATAAAACAGGGCAAGCCCGGCGTACATTGCTCGATGGAAACATGCCAGGTGTAGGGGGCCGTTTCCAGTACCCGCAGCACAAACAGCACCTGTTCACTGATACCGACCGACACGCTCTCGCCCACCACAGCCCCGTTGGGCAGCAGCTTCATCAGGGCCAGATAATTGACGTCGCAGGTACGCTGCAACGCCTTCAAATCCGGTACATGTTTGCGGGTGGAACCCCTGGGAATCACACTCAACTCTCCTCGCAACCGACGACCGGGCAGACATTCATACGATGATCACCATTGTAATGAACGCCCTTCCTCTGCGTCCATTACAACAGTTTTCAGGCAGCCCGGTCAAAGACCGACCCTTATTCCTCTACCTTCCCCCCTCCCCCTTGAGGCGCTGCAGCTCAAGCCACTGCAGGGCTATGATGCTGGTGGCATTGTCTATCTTGCCCTCGGCCAGCCATTGCATCGCCTGCTCTCTGGGCAGACGATGCACCCGGATGTCTTCGCTCTCGGTGGCCAGCCCCGCATGGGTGGCTGCCTGGCTGGCATCCACTTCGCCGATAAAAACCGTGATGCGCTCACTGCAGCCGCCGGGCGTAGTAAAATAACTCATCACCCGGGTCAGGGTGTTCAGGGTCAGGCCCGCTTCTTCCTGGGCCTCGCGGCGCACCACCTCTTCTTCCGACTCGCCCTCTTCCACTATGCCTGCCACCACTTCCAGCAACCAGGGGCTGCCCTCGGCATAGACGGCGCCCACCCTGAATTGTTCCACCAGTACCACCTCGTCTCGCACCGGATCATAGGGCAATACCGCCACCGCATGACCCCGGTCGAACAGCTCACGGGTGATCTCCTGACTCCAACCACCGGCAAAAAGTTTGTGCCGCAACCTCAGGCGCAGCAGACGGAAAAAGCCCTTATAGCCCACCTCTTCGGCCAGCAGTTGCATATCTTCCCGACCAAAACCGGTGTGATTCTTTGTACTCATGAAGACTCCTTTCTTGACATTTCACTGGCAGATTTTAGACTAGCCCCGATAATGAATGAACGTTCATTCATAAACAATCCTACGCTGTCGTGCCATCCATTTGCATGATGCTGAACGAATAATATCGATGTTGTCGTTATACTGAACGGATAAAAACCCACTGCCTGCACTTAGGGTCTGTTGACCTTCCGATGTGATTTTTGCAGCAGTTTGTGGGGGCTTGATACAAGACATCGCTTATGCCGTGTAGTCACTCTACATAAATAAGCGATAACGCAGTAGCAAGCCCCCACAAGCGCTGCCCTATGGGTTCGGCTAAACGCGTTTTTCTCTTTATTGAGAGGACTTTGCTTAGAATGACTAAGCTGCCCCCCTCTCGCCGCGATAAAAACGCGTTTAACTCGAACGAAATTTCACCGCGAAAGGTCAACAGACCCTAGCACGGCGATAATTGCTCACCCAGTTACGTAAGGCTACACCATGAAAAAAACGCTGTTGTCGACCCTGATATTGCTTTGCGCGGCAGGCCCGGCTCAGGCCGAAGACTTGCTGGATATCTACCAGCAGGCGACGCAAAACGATCCCCAGGTACGTCAGGCCAAGGCCGAGCGTGATGCCGCCTTCGAGAAAATCAACGAGTCCCGCGCACCGCTGCTGCCCCAGGTCAACCTGGCGGCCACCGCAAACCATACCCAGAGCAATCAGAACGATCGCACCACCCGTAGTGGTACCGGTGTGGGTGCCACCCTGGATCAGTCACTGTATCGCAAAGCCAACTGGATCAGCCTGGACATCACCGAAAAGGCCGCCACCCAGACCGAAGTGAGCTACAAGCAGGTACAGCAGGCGTTGATTCTGCGTGCCACTCAGGCCTATTTCGCCGTGCTGAGCGCCGAAGACGCCCTGAGCTTCGTTCAGGCCAACAAGGAAGCGGTCAGTCGCCAGCTCGATCAGACCAAACAGCGCTTCGAAGTCGGCTTGAGCGCCATGACCGATGTGCACGAGGCCCAGGCCCAGTTCGATCAGGCCCTGGCCGAAGAAATTGCAGCCGAAAACGCTGTCAACAACGCCAAGGAAGCGCTTCGCGAACTGACCAACATGAACTACACCCGACTGAACAAGCTCGATACCGAGACATTCAGTCCGCAGGCCTCTGTAGTCACCGCCGACGCCTGGCTGGAAATCGCCCTGGAGCAGAATCTGGAGCTACATCGTCAGCGCATAAGCAAAGACATCGCCAGCGAACAGATCGGCCTGGCCCAGTCCGGCCACCTGCCGACCCTGGACCTGAACGCCGGTCTGAGCAGCAATTACAGTGATTATAAAAACAACGCTCAAAGCGACGGCACCTTGAGTGAAGGTACCGTCGGCCTGACATTCAAGCTACCGGTATACACTGGCGGTGCCACCAGCTCTCAGGTGAAGCAGGCCCAGTACAACTACGTGGCCGCCAGCGAGCAGCTGGAACGCAGCTTCCGCTCGGTGCAGAGTCAGGTGTACTCCTCGTTCAACGACGTCAGTGCCGCCACCGGCTCCATTCGCGCCTTCGAGCAGTTCGTCATCTCGGCCCAGAGCGCGCTCGATGCCACCGAGGCGGGCTATGAAGTCGGCACCCGTACCATCGTCGATGTGCTTAACGCCACCCGTCAGCTGTACAACGCCAAGCAGAATCTGTCTGCCGCGCGCTACAACTATATCCTGAGTCAGCTTCAGTTGAAGCAGGCGGCCGGCAACCTGACCGAGCAGGACTTGGTGGATATCAACAACGGCCTGAAGCGCTGATAACGAAAAGGGAAGGCATCACGCCTTCCCTTTTTCGTTGTTGATTGATACCAACCTCATTCAGTATCTGATCAGGTGTTGTATCCGAGCACCAGAGGCAACACAGCCGCCCCCCACGACTCGCTACGAGTACATCCTTGTAAGCTCGGACATGCCATCCCTGGCATGTCACGGTCGTGGGCGGTAATCTCTGTTGCCTCTTCTGCTACACCGAGTCGTTCGCAGGCAGCACTAACAGTCGACACCGGAGCATCAGGGAGAATAAAGGGATCTGCTCCACCGACCATCTGACCACCATGGATGGTGGGAATGACAGGACGGCAGGAGCATTCCCTGGCCGCGCCATGGATGGCGCGGCTGAGCCTACAGGGACGTATTTACGGCGAGTCGGCGGAGAGGGCCCTTTGTTCGGGATTGATATAACAATCGAATAGATCAATGGTTTAATGGGATGGGGATGACCCGCCAGCACGGCGCATCAGCCAGCCGGCAGTGATGCCGAGCAGCAAAATCCGCAGCACATGATGGAAAATCACCCATGACGGCTCCAGTCCGGTGACCAGCGCCAGATAAATCATCGCCTCCACCGCCCCCGGTGCGTACGCCAACCACACCTGAAACACCGGCAAGTGTAACCACCAGGCCACCACTACCGCCCAGCCCAGGGCAATCACCGAACTCGACAGGCTGATCAGCAAACCAACCAGTAACAGCTGGCCCATCTCTTTGGCCGGCAACGGCTTTAACCTGCTACCGACCAAAGCACCCAGCAGAATCATGCTCACCGGGATCAGGCCACTCACCGGCACCGCAGACACGCCCGTCCAGGCCGCATAACTGGCCGAGATGGCCACACCCGCCAGAATGTAACTGGCTGGCACGCGTAACCAGGCTGCCCCCTTGCCCACCACCCAGGTCACCAACACCAACAGTACCGTAGTGACCAGAGACAGTTCCTGGCTGGCGGGAATACCCAGGGTGGGCACCCATTCCAGCAACATGACGACACTCACCGTGGCCACCAGGGCAATCACCCGCACCGTTTGCGACAAGATCACCCGTATCGGGTTATCCAGCCGAGTGGCCAGCGCCGCCATCACCGACAGCGCCCCCGGCGAGGCTCCCATTGCCGCCTCCTGAGGCGACCAGCCCAGTCGACGCAGCATATACTGCCCCAGCGGGATCTGGGTCGCCAGACACAGCAAAAGCCCCGCGACGCTGAACAACAGCGACGCGGGGCCGGGAAAGTCGAACTCCAGCCGCATACCCACGGCTACCCCCAGACATGCCTGGATCGGAGGCAACAGCGCCTTTGGCAGCCGTACCTCCAGCCCCAGCATGGCGGAGAGGGCCACCATCAGCATGGCCCCCAGCAGCCAGTCGGATGGAAAGCCGGCCCAGTGGGCCAGCCCGCCTCCCGCCGCACCCAAGGCACAGGTACGGAGCCAGCTCATCATGCCTGCGGCGCCTCACTTTGCAGCAAAGCCGCACGGCGCCGCTTGCGCCAGCTCATCAGCAGCGGCAGTACCAGTACCAGGACACTAAAGCCCCACAGGCTCAGGGTCACACCGTTGTTAAACAGAATGCTCCAGTCACCGGCACTGATAGACAGGGCCCGGCGCAGGTTGTCTTCCAGCACCTCGCCCAGCACCAGACCGAGGATCACCGGTGCCAGCGAGAAGTCCAGCTTGCGCAGGATAAAGCCGAACACACCCAGCAAAATCATGAAGAACAGATCGAAGCTGGCCCCGTGTATGGAATAGATGCCCACGAAGGTCAGCATCACTATCACCGGCACCAGGTAGGCCTGACGCACACTCAGCATGCGCACGAAGATCCCGACCAGCGGCAGGTTCATCACCAGCAGGGCGATGTTGCCCACAAACATGGAGGCGATCAGACCCCAGGCGATATCCGGCTTCTGGCTGAACAGCAAGGGCCCCGGCGTCACATCAAACAGCAAGAGGGCGCCGAGCAGAATGGCGGTGGTGCCGGAACCGGGGATACCCAGGGTCAGCATCGGCACCATAGAGCCCACTGCCGCCGAGTTGTTGGCTGCTTCCGGCGCCGCCAGACCACGAATGTCACCATTACCGAAGTCGTTGTTCTCGCCGGCCATGCGCTTTTCGGTACCGTAGGCCACGGCACTGGCCACGGAAGCACCGGTGCCGGGCAGCACGCCGATCACGAAGCCAATCAGGGTAGAGCGCAACACAGTCCAGCGCACCGCCACCAGATCTGCCGCCTTGACGAACGACTTGCTCACCTTGCCCACCTTGGTGTTGCCGCTGTAGTGATGCTCCACCAGCAGCAGAATTTCGCTGATGGCAAACATGCCGATCACCACCACCAGAAAATCGACACCGTCAAACAGGCTGGTCAGGCCAAACGTGAAACGCAGTACACCGGTGCCCGAATCGACGCCAACGGTTGCCAGCACCAGACCGATGATGGCGCCGATCACGGTTTTTACCGGACGAGAGCCGACCATGGAGGCCAGGCAACAGAGGGCGAACACCATCAACGCCACGAACTCCGCCGGCCCGAAGGTCACCGCCAGCCTGGTCAGTACCGGAGTGAAGATGACCAGCAGGACCAGCGCCCCCATGGAGCCGGCAAAAGACGACACCGCCGACAGCGCCAGCGCCCGACCGCCCTCGCCCCGTTTGGCCATGGGATAGCCGTCCAGCGTGGTCATGATGGCGCCCGCATCTCCGGGCACGTTGAGCAGTATGCTGGAGATACGACCGCCATATTCGGCGCCGTAATAGACCCCCGCCAGCAATATGATGGCCGACGCCGGCTCCAGGCCCATGGAATAGGCCAGCGGCAACAAGATGGCGATGCCGTTGATGGGGCCTATGCCCGGCAGGGCGCCCATCAGGGTACCGAAGAAACAGCCCGCCAGTACCAACGCCAGATTCATCGGCGTCAGGGCGACGGCAAAGCCTTCGGCCAGGCTAGAAAAGACATCCATACAATTAACCTCCAAACACGGCGCCAACCGGCACATTCAGTTCCAGCACCAGGCTCAACAGCACGTAGCCCACGCCGCCCAAAGCGGCGGAATAGAGAACAGCCTTGCCCCAGCCCAGACCGAAGAGCCGGGCAAAGAGAGTACCAACCAGCAGGGTGGATACCATGAAACCCAGTACTTCAAAGCTCCAGGCATAAACCAGCAGACCCAGCACCACCAGCAGGTGACGGCCAAACATGCTGCTGCCGTATTTCTCCTTCAGGCGATCGGGTCTGACTGCCAGCCAGGCCGTACATGCAAACAGCAGGACTGCCAGGATCAGGGGAATGGCCTTGGGGCCCACGGGTTCATATTGAAAGGGTACCTCGAGTTGCCAGGCGGCGGCCCCCAGGGCCACCGCCGCCAACATCAGTACCAGAGAAAAAAGACGATCTGCCATACGGCCCCCTCTTACTTGAGCAGTCCCATCTCGCGGGACAGAATCTGGAATTTATCGATTTCGGCCCGGATGTAGGCTTCAAACTCGTCACCGGCCATCGACAGCGGGAACAGGCCCTGATTGTTTCGTACCTGAGTAAAGGCATCGGTCTTATACAAATCATTGAACTGCTCTACCCAGTAGCCGTAAGCCTCGTCAGATGCCTCCGGCGCCATGTAGAAGCCACGCATGATGGGCCATTCCATATCGAAGCCCTGCTCCTGCGCGGTCGGAATACCGGCATAATCGCCGTCCAGCCGCTCCGGTGACAGCACCGCCAGCACCCGGACTATGCCCGCGTCCAGCTGGCCCTTGATTTCGGACATGTCACCCGGATACACCTGAATGTGGTTACCCAGCACCGCCGCCATGGCATCGCCACCGCCCTCGTAGGCTACATACCGCATGGTGCGCGGATCCAGCCCCAGGCTGCGATAGAGGAACGCCGCCTTCATCCAGTCCTGGCTGCCCACAGTGCCGCCGGCACCGAATACCAGGCTCGGGTTGGACTTTATCTCGTCCGCCAGCTCCTCCAGGCTGTTCCAGGGCGCATCGGCCTTGACGATGATGGCACCATAGTCGGTACCGACGGCACCAATCCAGCGGGCATCATCCACATCCAGATCCTTGCCAAACTTGCTCAGCGCCAGGTTGAGGGAAGAGCCGGAACTGAACGCCACCACGGCGTTGTTGTCGGTACGACGGTTGCTGTTCATGTGGGTATAAGCCACGGCTCCCACGCCGCCGGGCATGAAGGTCACCCGCATCGGCTCTTCCAGCAGGCCAGACTTGTCCAGGCTGGAGGTCAGGATGCGACAGGTCAGATCAAAGCCACCGCCCGGCTTGGCAGGGGCGATACATTCCGGTTTTTTGGGAGTAAAATCGGCATAAGCAGAGCCGGCGGCCATTACCAGCAGGCCGGCACCCAGAACAGCATGAACCAGAGGGGTTGATTTCATCTCGTTATCTCCTTGAGGACAATTCCATTTCGCCGTTCGCTTTATGTAAACGGCTTGTTAACATCGAGTATGCTACCCCCCCAAGCTGTCACCAGGCTGTCACCGCTCAACAGAGGAATAAATCGTGCGCATTCTTGTCATAGAAGACACCACAGTGCTGGGGGAAGCCATCGCCGACCGGTTGCAAAAGCTGGGCCACGGCACCGATCTTATCGGTAACGGTCGTCAGGCCGCCGACTGGCTGCGCCACCAGCGGGTCGATCTGATCATCCTGGATCTCAACCTGCCCGGCCTCGGCGGCGAAGGGGTGCTGGCAGAGCTGCGCCAGCGCAAGACCGACACGCCGGTGTTGATCCTCACCGCCCGGAATCAGATAGACGATCGCATCAAGCTGCTGGATCTGGGCGCCGACGATTACCTGACCAAACCCTTCGACTTCGGCGAGCTGGAAGCCCGGGTGCGGGCCCTGTTGCGACGCAAGCAGGGCTATGCCTCCAATACCAGCGAGCACGGCAATTTGCTGTTCAACCGCGATGCCAAAACGGTCACCATCGACAATCAGCCCTGCCTCCTGGTCAACCGGGAGTTCCGCTTGCTGGAGATATTTCTGGGTGGACTGGAGCGGGTGATGAGCAAGGAAGAGCTGACCGAAAAGCTGTTCAATGCCGATGAAACCCCGTCCGCCAACACCATAGAGCTTTATGTCGCCCGCCTGCGCAAAAAACTGGCCGGCAGCTCGGTACAGATACAGACACTGCGCGGCCTCGGTTATGTGGCGCGGGTCATACAGCCATGAACAAGGCCCCGGGCCGTCATCCGGCTCTGCGTCGGCGCCTGCTGCTCAGCGGCGCTGTGCTCGCCGGCCTGGCGTTCTTGGCGATGGGGCTGATGATCTCGTACAGCAAAAAAACCGCCGATCGCAGCTACGACATCATGCTCAACAGCGCCACTCTGCAGATGGCCAATGCGGTCCGCCACACCGAGCAGGGCGTTATCGTGGATATTCCGGTTTCCGCCTTCGCCACTCTGGCTCTGGCGCCACAGGACCGCGTCTTCTACCGGATCAGCATCAACGGCACCTTCCTGACCGGTTATCGCTCATTGCCGGGTCTGCCGCCCAGCTCCCCGGCCCAGCGGCAGCTGACCCTGCAACAACCGGACTTCTTCGATGCCGAATTTGACGGCGAGCCGGTTCGGGTGGCCCGACTTATCCGTTTGAATACCGAACGGCTGCCCCACGATGAAATTCAGATAGAAGTGGCCCAGACCCGGCTCGCCCGTCAGCAACTCGCCGACGAGATCCTGTATCCGGCTCTGGAGCTGATCCTCGGGCTGCTGTTCAGCGCCCTGCTGCTGTTGTGGCTCGGTATCTATTACGCCCTGCGCCCCTTTGCCCTGATTGCCCGGGCGCTGGCCCGGCGACGGCCCCGGGATCTGACGCCCCTGTCATTACCCGTGCCCAGGGAAACCCTGCCGCTGCTGAACACCATCAATCATTTCATTGCTCGCCAGCAGCAAATGCTGTCCCGGCTGGAAGCCAGAACCTCGGTCGCCGCCCACCAGCTGCGCACTCCCCTCGCCAGCCTGCGCGCCCTGAGCCAGAACGCCCGGGACGAGCAGGACGCCGATAAACAACGCACACAGCTGCACGGTCTGATAGAGCAATGCGATCAGCTGGCGCTCACCGTCGATCACCTGCTGAATCAGGCGATGCTGGACCATCGTTTTCACAGCCAGGAGCTGATACCGGTAGAACTGAATGTCCTGGTCAGAAAGGCTTGTCTTGCACTGGCCGTACCGGCCCTGCAACGAGAGGTCGCGCTGTCTTTCGAGCCGGCGGACACGCCCTTGTGGATCCGGGGAGACGAGGTTGCCCTGATCCAGATGCTGAACAACCTGATTGATAATGCCGTGGCCCACTCTCCCCCCAACAGCCAGGTGGAGATATTGCTGCGCGAGGTACCCGAACCGACCGTCCTTATCCGGGATCGGGGACCGGGTATTCCCACTACCGAGAAAGAAAAGGTATTCGAGCGTTTCTACCGGGGCAGCCAGCACCGCTATCGGGGCTCCGGCCTTGGCATGGCCATCGCCCGGGATGTGGCGGAGCACCACGGCGCCCGCATCCTGTTGCAGGACAACGAGCCTGGCGGATTGCAGGTCGAGATCCATTTCAAATCCCACCGGAGCCTTTCATGATACTGCCACGCTTGCTCACACCTGCACTGAGCCTGTTGCTCCTGGTTCTGCCTGTGCAGGCGGCGCAGGAATTCCTGCTGCCAGCTCCGGCGGACTCCCAGCGACAGCTGGTGATTTACAGCGCCACCGACTATCGCCACCTGCAACCGCTGCTGCAGCATTTTCAGAAAGATCACCCACAGCTGAGCATCCGCCTGGTGGATCTGAATACCCGGGAATTGCATGACCGCTTTCTGACCGAAGGCCCCGACTCGCCGGCGGATCTGCTGATTAGCTCGGCCATGGACCTTCAGCTCAAGCTGGTCAACGACGGCCACGCCCGCCCCTACCGCTCCAGCCACACCCTGGCGCTACCCAGCCAGGCGCACTGGCGCCATGAACTGTTCGCCTTCACCTTCGAGCCGGTGCTGACGGTCTTTAACCGGACCCTGATCGGCCCGCACCCCGTTCCTCGCAGCCGACAGGAATTGCTCACGCTGCTGCGCCAGGATCCCGCCCGTTTTGCCGGCCGCATCACCACCTACGATATAGCGGGCAGTGGCGTCGGCTATCTGCTGGCCAGCCAGGACAGCCAGCAGGGACTCATGTACGGCCGTCTGCTGGAAGCCTTCGGCAGCCTCGCCGTTCACCTCGACGACACCAGTAACGGTATGCTGGAAAGCCTGGCTCAGGGCCGGATGGCCATCGGCTATAACCTGCTCGGCTCCTATGTTTCTTCGGCACTGGCGCGCTACCCACAGCTGGAGGCGCTGGCGCCCGAAGACTATACCCTGATGCTGATGCGACTGGCGCTGATCCCCACCACGGCGCCACACCCTGCCGCCGCCGGTGAGCTGATCGATTTCATGCTGTCGGCCCGCGGTCAGGCGCTGCTCGCCCAAAACGGCCTGCATCCCCTGCTGGAACCGGACTCGGGTCAGCTCCGGTTGGCGGTACAGGCCCAGGGTCCCATCACCCTCATCCCCCTGACGCCGGCGTTACTGCCGCTGCAGGACCGGTTCGCCAGAAAGCACTTCATCGACACCTGGACCCACTCCATCACGGCCGCGCCGTCCGCCACGCCCGATCCAGAATAAAAAAGAGGCTTGCCGATAACGGCAAGCCTCTTTTAGTCCGGTGCAGTACTAACCCACCGGTTCCCGACTTTTTCGGCGGCTTATCCGCGGGTGCGAATGGCCTGGATGATAGCAGTGGTGGAGCAACCGTCTTCGAAGTTGAGCACCTTGACCTCGCCGCCATTGGCGGTGACTTCCTCGAAACCGGCAATCTCTTCCGGCTTGTAGTCGCCGCCTTTGACCAGCACATCCGGCAGGGTCTCGGCGATCAACCGCTGCGGGGTATCCTCGACGAAGGGCACCACCCAGTCGACCGCCCCCAGGCCTGCCAGCACTGCCATGCGTCTGTCTACCGTGTTCACTGGGCGACCGTCGCCCTTGAGCGCACGCACCGAGGCATCGGTATTTACCGCCACTATCAGGCGGTCACCCAGCTGGCGAGCATGGTTCAGGTAGGAAACATGACCGGCGTGCAGTATGTCAAAACAGCCGTTGGTCATAACGATTTTCTCGCCGCGACGACGGGCCGCGTCCACCACGTATTTCAGCTGCTGCTCGCTCACCACGCCCATGCCGGATTCGGGCGCACCGTACAGCACGTTCGCCAGCTCGATGGCAGACACCGTGGAGGTACCCAGCTTGCCCACCACTATGCTGGCGGCCACGTTGGCCAGGGCACAGGCTTCGTCCAGCGGCAGACCGGCGGCCAGGCTGGTGGCCAGGGTGGCAATCACAGTATCGCCGGCACCGGTAACATCGAACACCTCATGGGCCTGGGCCGGCAGATGCAGTTCGTCTTCGTCGGCGCGGATCAGGGTCATGCCATGCTCGGAGCGGGTGACCAGCAGAGCCTTGAAGTCGAACTTTTTCATCAGTTCCCGCCCGCGGGCTACCAGTTCCTGCTCGTCTTTCACCTTGCCCACCACGGCTTCGAATTCGCTCATATTGGGGGTAAGCAGGGTGGCGCCGCGGTATTTTTCGAAGTCGGATCCCTTGGGATCCACCAGCACAGGCACGCCGGCCTCATTGGCGGCCTGGATCAACGTCTGCACCTGCGTCAGGGCGCCCTTGGCGTAATCCGACAGCACCACCACACCGGCCTGGCTCAGGGCTGCACGGGTCTTGTCGGTCAGCGGTGCGGCGTCTTCCTGGGCAAAGCTTTCTTCGAAATCCAGCCGTAGCAGCTGCTGGTTGCGGCTCATCACCCGCAACTTGGTGATGGTGGGGTGGCTGGTGAGGCGCACGAAGTCACACTCGACGCCTACGCCCTGCATCTTGTCCTGCAGCGAGGTCGCCGCCTCGTCGGCTCCGGTCAGGCCCAGCAGACGGGCCTTGGCACCCAATGCCGCCACGTTCAGCGCCACGTTGGCCGCGCCGCCGGGACGTTCTTCGTTGTGCTCGACCTTGACCACAGGCACCGGAGCTTCGGGCGAGATACGTCCGGTGGGGCCAGACCAGTAACGATCCAGCATGACATCTCCTACCACCAGCACCCTGGCACTATCGAATTCCGGCAACTTGATCTTCATGGTTCCGACTCTTTTGAACATGGGAAAGGGGAAATATTATCACAGCCACCCATAATCGCACCCGTCGACCGGCCTTTGGTGGCCATTCGTGGCCGAGTTAATTAGAATTCCGTCACTTGTTGATAATGACGAATGTTGATAATGGCGACCGCAATGCACAACTCTCGACTTCCTCCCTTTACCGCCGCGCTGCTGCACCCGCGCTATCTGTTTAACTGGCTGGGGCTCGGCCTGCTGTGGCTCTTGGTCACCCTGCTGCCCTGGCGCGCCCAGATGGCACTGGGTCGCGGCCTGGGCCGATTGTCGATGAAGGCACTGAAGTCCCGGGTCAAGGTCGCCCGCCGCAACCTGGAGCTGGCTCTGCCGGAGCTTGACGAGAGTGCGCGGGAACGCACACTCAAGGCCAACTTCGAGAGCGTCGGCTGCGCCATCTTCGAGACTGGCATGGCCTGGTTCTGGCCGCACTGGCGCATGAAGGCCATCACCCGCATGGAAGGCACAGAGCACGTGGACGCCGCCGTGGCCAGGGGCCAGGGCATGCTGTTGCTGTCGGCCCACTTTTTAACTCTTGAGCTGAACGCCCGTCAGTTCGGTCTCTACCGGCCGGGCGTGGGCGTCTATCGCCCCAACACCAATCCGGTACTGGAATACGCCCAGGTGCAGGGTCGCTGCCGTTCCAACAAGTATCTGGTGGACCGACTCAACATCAAGGGCATGCTCAAGGCCCTGCGTCAGGGTGATGCGCTCTGGTACGCGCCGGACCACGACTACGGCAGCCATGCCAGCGTGTTCGTGCCCTTCTTTGCCGTCGAAGAGGCCGCCACCATCACCGGCACCGCCACCCTGGCCCGGGTGAAGAAAACCGTGACCCTGCCCTGTTTCACCCTGCGCGAGAAAGACGGTTACCGACTGCTGATCCAGGCCCCCATCGCCGACTTCCCGGTCGGTGACGACATGGCGGACGCCATCGCCAGCAACCAGGTGATCGAAGCCGCCATCCGCCTGGCTCCGGAGCAGTACATGTGGCTGCACCGCCGCTTCAAGACCACCCCGAAAGGAGTACCGTACCGGTACTGACTGTCATAAAAGCGGGATCAGGGATTGGGGACTCGGGAATGGAGCAGCCGTTGTCAGCTCTCTAGTTTCCTTTTGATGCTGCTCTGCAAGCCGTTGAGCAACCGAAAGGTACGCTCCAGCTGTTGAAAAACATCGTGTGTCTCCGGCAGCAGACCAAGCATGCAGGCTATCTCCATCTGGGTATTAAGCTCATTCAGCGAGCCTCGGGCAATACTCAGAAAATGTGCGTATTCACGAGTACTTGATCTGGCAACGCCTTCGGCAATGTTGGAAGGCACCGAGATGGCCGCCCTGAGCATCTGGGATGTCAGGCCAAACAGCTCGGCCCGGGGAAATGCCGACGAGACCTCATAGGTCAGTTTTACCAGCAGCATGGCCTCACGCCAGACATCCAGTCGCTTGTGCGTCTTCATACTTCACCCCCAGTCCCGAATCCCTAGTCCCCAATCCCGGTCTGCTGCAGCCACTTGTTCCAACTGGCGACGACCCAGTCCCGCTCCTGAGTCAGCTCGGTGTCCGGCAGCAGACCCGGCTTATCCGACAGGCTCAGCCGGTGGCCTCGGTCGCGGATGGCACAGTAGGCAGTTCTCAGCCGCAGGGCTTCGTCTTCTTCCAGCAGCCCGACTTCCACCGCCGATTCCAGAATTCGAATATTGTCCGACCAGCGGGTCAGGGCCTCCGGGTGCTCATGGCCATGAGCCAGCACCAGGTACTGGGTCAGAAATTCGATATCGACCAGCCCGCCCGCCGACTGCTTAAGATGAAACTCGCCGGGGCCGGCCTTACTCAGGTGAGTACGCATCTTCTCGCGCATCTTGACCACTTCTTCCGCGAGGGCGATATGATCGCGCGTGGCGCTCAGGGTTTCTCGCCGGATTAGCTCGAACTCCTGATGCAGAACTGCATCGCCCACGATCAGGCGGCTGCGTACCAGTGCCTGATGCTCCCAGATCCAGGCCTCACTCTGCAGATAATGCTGATAGGCATCGAGCGGGCTGACCATCAGGCCCGATTCGCCGCTGGGGCGCAGTCGCATGTCCAGCTCGTAGAGCACACCGCTGGGGGTGCGGGTGCTGAACAGGTGGATGATGCGCTGGGCCAGCCGCAGGTAGAACTGGCGCACATCCAGCGGCTTGTTGCCGTTGGTCTGCCCCTTGAGCCCCGCCTCCTGCACGAACACCAGATCCAGGTCCGAACTGTAGGCCAGCTCTATGCCACCCAGCTTGCCGTAGGCCACCACACCAAAGCCCCGTCGCGGGCTGTCCGCCAAGGTCTCGGGCACGCCGTGACGGGCGCTGATCTGGGCCCAGGCCTGGTTGACCACCTCTTCGACGATGGCTTCCGCCAGCCAGGTCAGGTGATCACTCACCTTCATCAGCGGCAGGGCGCCGGCAATATCGGCGGCGGCGATGCGCAACAAGTGGATCTGCTTGAACTGGCGCAGCGCCTCCATCTGCTGCTCCACATCCTCTTCCGGCACTCGCAGCAGGAACTGACGCAATTCATCTTTGTAGGCATCGAGCGGCATGGGCTTGTACAGCACCTGGGGCACCAGCAGCTCGTCCAGCAGTATCGGATAACGGGCCAGCTGTTCGGCCACCAGCGAGCTCGACTCGCACAAGCGGATCAACTGGGTCAGGGCGCCGGCATTTTCCACCAGTAACTGTAGATAGGCGGTGCGGGTGACGATTTGCAGCAGCAGCTTCTGCAGCCGGGCAAACAGAATGCCGGGCGTGTCCGACTGGCTGACCTTGTCCAGCAGCACCGGCATCAGTTTTTCCAATGCCTGTCGCCCCTGGGGGCCCATGGCCCGACGCGGACATTCTTCCTTGAAGGTATTGAGCGCCCGGGCCAGGCGCAGTGCCTTGTCCTCATCCATGCCCTGCTCCTGCAGCACCGGGAGCAGTTCCGACTCGTCCAGCTCGGTTTGCCACAGATCGAACCAGATCTGGGCCGCGCCTTCGTCTTCGGCCTCGGTGCTGTCACCGATAAGACCGCCAAACTGCTGGTGTACCCCGTCCATGGCCTGGCGCAACGCCTGATAGAAGCCGTCCCAGCTGTCATGCCCCATCAGCCAGGCCAGCCGGCTGCGATTGAGCTCATCCTGAGGCAGGGTCTGGGTCTGCTGATCGTCGAACGCCTGCAGAAAGTTCTCAACCCGGCGCAACAGGCGATAGCTCTGGTGCAGCTGCCCGGCCTCGGTTGCGGTCAGCGCCCCGGATTGATGGGCTGCCGCCAGGGCATCCGGCAGGTGGCGTACTTGCAGCTCCGGCTCACGCCCACCACGAATCAGCTGAAACACCTGGGCGATAAATTCCACCTCGCGAATGCCGCCGGCCCCCAGCTTGATGTTGTCCTGCAGGCCCTTGCGCCGCACCTCGGCGGCGATCATCGCCTTCATCTGGCGCAGGGAGTCGATCACCCCGAAGTCGATATAACGACGAAACACGAAAGGCTTGAGCATGGCGCGCAGCTCGGCAGTATATTCGCCCTCGTCGTTGAGAATGCGCGCCTTGACCATGGCGTAACGCTCCCAGGTGCGGCCATGATGCTGGTAGTAATCTTCCATGGCAGCAAAGCTGACCGCCAACGGCCCCGACTCGCCGAAGGGCCGCAACCGCATATCCACCCGATAGACCTGACCGTCGACCGTGGTCTGGTGCAGGGAGTTGACCAGCTTCTGCCCCAGGCGAATAAAGAACTGCTGGTTGGCCAGCTCGCGGCGCCCGCCCCGGGTCACGCCGTTATGGGAAAAGGTGAAGATAAGGTCGATATCGGAGGAAAAATTCAGTTCGCGTCCGCCCAGCTTGCCCATGCCCAGGATCAGCATGGGCACGGCATTGCCCTCGGCATCGGTGGGCGTGCCCAGCTCGGCGCACTGACGTTGATACCACCAGCGATAGGCGGCCACGATCAGGGCATCAGCCAGCGCCGAAATATGGGTAAAGCTTTCTTCCACGGCTGCGCCCAGCAGCATCTCGCGCCAGGCGATCAGCAGCAGCTCGCGCCGGCGAAAACGGCGCAACACACGCTGCAGTCCCGGCTCGTCGTTCACTCCGGCCAGCAATAGAGCCAGCTCGGGCTGATAGCGATCGGCCCGATTGGCGTTATGAAGATCACGCTCGTCGTCCAGTTCCAGCGCTAGTTCGGGCTGCCGGCACAGGCTATCGGCGGCGAAATCGCTGCAGGCAAACAGGGTGTGCAGCTGAGCGCGGCGTGGTTCGCTCAAGGAAGCCACCACCTCGGCGGCACCTTCTTCGAAGCGGGACCAGTGCTTGTCTGCCTGGGTCTTCAGCAGGGAGGGCATATCAACCATGTACGTATCCTTGTCGGCGGCGTCTGACTGCAGATTATCATTGTTGTCGTCGTTGCACAGTGCGTCGGTGCAGATTGTCGTACGCCCTGGTGCATCGAAGGGTGGGCTTGCGCTGAGGGTAAGAGCTGATTTAGTCTGTAATGGACTTATTATGTCAGGACCTCTTGATGGATCTATCAGTTATCGGCCACCACCTCGAACGGCTCGACGAGCAATCGACCACCGGCTTTCGCTTTCAATGCTTTCCCATCTCCGGCGACGTCGAGGTGCTCAAGGTCACGGTCGAAGGGCGGGAAGAACTGCCGCTGTTTATTTCGGTCTCCGACGATCAGATTCTCTGTATCAGCTACCTGTGGGATGAACGCCAGGTTGACCCAAGCCGGCGCCAGGCCATGCTCGAGGCCATGCTCGACATGAATATTCCCATGCCGCTGTCGGCCTTTGCCCGACTCGATGACTGGTATGTGGTGTTCGGCGCCCTGTCACTCAATTCCGCCCTGGCCGATATCGAACACGAGCTGGCGGTGTTGAGCGACAACTGCCTGGAAGTGATCGAAGACATGGCGGAGTTTCTATTATGAGGGCCAGCCGATGAGTACCCTGGGTCAGGTACTTCGTAGCCTGCATAACGCGGACAATGGCGGCCTGGAGTCGGATCGGGTCTGCGTGCAGCTGCTGCGCGATTGTCGCCATGCCGAACAGCATATGCAGGGGCTGTCACGCCAGTGCCAACAGCTCGGCCTCGATATCGAGCAGGCGCGCGGACAACTGCCTGTTTTGCAGCAGCAGCGGGCCGAACGGGAACAGGCGGCACTGACCGCACTGGCCGCCGGTGAACAGGAGCGAGCCCACCAGCTGGCCACCGACCTGGCCCGCGAAGAAGACCGGCTCGATGCCAGTCAGCTCGCGCTCACCAGCCTGCTTAAACGACAAAGCTACTATCAGAGCCGCTGGCTGAGTGCCGAGCGCCATTATCACGATCTGTGTCGCCAGCTGACCATGGCCAAAAACACCGCCTGTGTCCGCAAGACCATGACCGCTATTCGCCGGCATCCTGCGGTGACGCTCATCAACGCCAAGCAGGCACTGGCCGATATACGGGCACGAGAACAGCAACAGGCGGCAGACGTTGAGCCCGAGGCGACGCCGGCAACCACAGACGTACGCAGTGCCGATCAGGTTCTGGCACGGTTACAGCAACAACTGAGGGGCCGTTCATGAGCCAACGCAAACTGCCGGATAAATGGCAAAGCTCGGTGCGTGCCGCCAAGGCGGTACAGGTTGCCTTCGATATGGATGAAACCCTGCAGTATCAGATCAGGCGTGAGGCGCTGGATCACGGCCTGAGCCCCTCGGATCAGATTCGCCATATTCTGACCCTGCCTACCGCCGACAAACCCAAACGCCCCCGGTTGACGGTGTCGCTCAGCCCGGACGATTATGTGTATCTGGCAGAACGCTACGGCCTGCAGCCCGAGCAGCAGCTGGAAATCAAACACAAGGTGATGGATGAATTGCTGAGCTACAGCCAGCAAATGCTGAAGCCCTGAAACTATCCTCCTCGATGCACCGTAGTCACCCGTTGCCACCGTCTGCGGGCAACTCGGTGTTCGAAAGAGGCAACAGAAACCAACGCGTGACGGTTTGCGCCGCATAAATCGGCCCTACAAGAGCAGCCTCAACGCCAGTAGGGCTTCAGCAACAGCGCCTGAGCTCGGGACTGCTCCAGCGCCTTCAGCAAAAACCGCTGCTTGCGCGCCAGCCACTCGTCTAGCTCGGCGGCGTCTTGTTCATTCAGTTCATCACGCAGATCCAGCAGGGGCGACAACATATCCAGATCTTCGATGCCCCGCAGAATATCGAGCCAGGGCATTCGAAAGGCGATACGTTCCGCTTCCGGATACAGGGTACTGAAACAGAGCCCGACCATAAGATTGCGCCTGAGCTTGCCCTTTTGCTGAATATAACGCTCACCGTCCAACCTGGGCTCACCCAGGGCGCTATGGCGCAGCACATGCCAGCTGTCATCCAGCCGTTGCCGGGCCAGGCTGGCCACCGGGGCCGCCAACTGAGTCACTTGTGTCGGTGACAGTCCGGCACGCCAGTCCTGCCGGTACAGCCAGTGGGTCAGCCCCAGCATCAGCCGGCCATAACGGGCGCTGTACAATAGTGCCTGCAGCTGCGCCTCATCGGGCAACAGCTCCTGCCGGGCCATCAGTTCACAGGTCAGGGTCTTGCGACAGTCCAGCCGCCGCAGGTAATGTCCCTTGTCGGCGGTGAGATAGGTCAGCATCTGCGCCCGATCCAGCCAGGAGAGCTGCTGTTGCAACCACAAGAGATCGTCGATCCAGCCGCTGTTGACCCGGTGCGACAACTGCTCGCCGAACAGCAGCAAGGTCTGATGCACCAGAGAGACCCCTTCTCTCAATTGCGCCAGCCAGTCGAGACTCGAATCCGACTCGGCCAGCCAGCCCTCCTCATGATGCTGCCAGTGACACAGCCCCTTGTGCAGCAAGGCCACCATGGTCTGCTCACAGGTATCTTCCGGCTTGAGTACCAGCGGCTCCAGCATCTGCAACCGGGGCTTGGGGCTCAGCCCCGCCAGTTGGTAGCCGCGCTTGGCCTTGGAGACGGCGCCCAGGCGCAGGCCACCCTCTTTCACCAACACCTCGGCCAGCTCAAACAGCTGGGAGGCATCGCCCTTGACCAGTTCCAGCTCCAACTCGTGAATCGGCTCTCGCCTGTCTCCCGCCTGCACTTCTCCTTCATCCAGCGCCAGTTCTATTTCGGTGCCGTCGATAACCAGTAACCAGCGCCGACGCAGAAAATCGGTGCTGAACAGCGGTTGCAATGACTGCTGTATCTGAGCCGGGTTCACACCCTCGGGCCAGATCCGGGCCGGAAACAGAGACAAATCCGGGGTGTGCACCGTCAGGGGCACATTATATTCCGGCCTTTGATGCAGGCCACCCACCTGGCTGCCCGCCAGCTTGACGGTTTGCTCCATCTCCCCGTTCTGACTGCGAATGCGCAGACCGGCATCCATCTTGCGCAGCGCCAGATCAGCGGTATCGAAATAGGTGTTGGCCAGGTGTTGCTGGTCCTGCTTGAGGATTTGGTAAGATTGCAACAGCGTGGGCAGCCGATTGGCCACATCGGGTGAGACAAGAAACTTGAGTTCGATTTCTGTATCCATAAGGGTGTCCTGGAGTCCCAACCTTTTGATTTAAATGTACAATAATGAAATACCGAGGGGCAGAGACCTCAGCATCATGAAAAATGCTGTTTTCTTGCCTTTATAGTTAAGTTACCATTCGCGCCACTTTAATGTATCGAGTGTTTTTTCACCGAAACAGGGTTGGCCATGCCAGTAAATACTATTTTAGGACTCTTTGCCAAGTCCCCGATCAAGCCCTTGCAGAAGCATGTGATTAAAGTCCATGAAGCTGCACAGCAATTGGTGCCCTTCTTCGACGCCATGTGGGAGCAGGATTGGGAACAAGCCGGGATCATTCAAAGACGCATTTCCCAGCTCGAACGGGAAGCCGACACACTGAAACGCGAAATTCGCCTCAAACTCCCTCGCGGCCTCTTCATGCCGGTTGAGCGTACCGATATGCTGGAACTGCTCACCCAGCAAGACAAAATCGCCAACAAGGCGAAAGACATTGCCGGCCGCATCGTTGGTCGTCAGATGAGCATTCCGCCGCAGCTCAAACCCGCCTTTATGGATTACCTCAGCCGGTGTATCGATGCTACCGCGCAGGCCGCCAAGGCCATTGACGAGCTCGACGAGCTGCTGGAAACCGGCTTCAAGGGTCGCGAAATGGATCTGGTGTCCGAGATGATACACCAGCTCGACCTGATCGAAGATGATACCGATGTGATGCAAGCCAAGCTGCGCAAACAGCTGCAGGCCATCGAAGACGGCTATAACCCTATCGATGTCATGTTTCTGTACAAGATCCTCGAATGGGTCGGTGACCTGGCAGATCAGGCCGAACGGGTGGGTTCCCGTTTAGAGCTGATGCTGTCACGTTCCTGAGTGAAATAACAAAGGTATAAAAATGGATATCATCGCTAACTACGGCACCACGCTGATCCTGATCGCCGCCGTATTCGGCCTGTTCATGGCCTGGGGTATCGGCGCCAATGATGTGGCCAACGCCATGGGTACCTCGGTGGGCACCCGCTCGCTGACCATCAAGCAGGCGATCATTATCGCCATGATCTTTGAATTTGCCGGCGCCTACCTGGCCGGCGGCGAGGTCACCTCCACCATTCGTAACGGCATCATAGATGTCAGCGCCTTTGAAGGCCACCCGGACCTGCTGGTGTTCGGCATGATTGCCTCCCTGCTGGCGGCCGGCACCTGGCTGCTGCTGGCCTCCTACTTCGGCTGGCCGGTGTCCACCACCCATTCCATCGTCGGCGCCATCATCGGTTTTGCCCTGGTCTCCCTGGGTTCGGAAGCCATCCAGTGGACCATGGTGCTCGGTATCATCGGCTCCTGGATAGTGACTCCCGCCCTGTCCGGCGTACTGGCCTACTTCACCTTCATCAGCGTGCAGCGGCTGATCTTCAATGCCGACAATCCGCTGGATGCGGCCAAGAAATACGTGCCGATCTACATCTTCATGACAGCGATGGTGATCTGCCTTGTGACCATGAAGAAGGGACTCAAGCATGTAGGTCTGGAGATGACCGATGTACAGGGCTGGGGCCTGTCAGTGCTGGTTTCCCTGGTGCTGGCCGCATTGAGCGCTGTCTATATCAAGCGGCAACAATACAACCCCAAGGACGATGCCGACATGCACTTCTCCAACGTGGAGAAGGTATTCGGTATCCTGATGGTTATCACCGCCTGTGCCATGGCCTTTGCCCACGGCTCCAACGACGTGGCCAATGCCATTGGCCCGCTGGCTGCCGTGGTCAGCACGGTGGAAAGCGCCGGTCAGATCGCCAGTAAGGCGACTATCGCCTGGTGGATACTGCCGCTGGGCGGTATCGGTATCGTCATCGGCCTGGCTTCGCTCGGTCACAAGGTGATGGCCACGGTCGGCACCGGCATTACCCACCTGACCCCCAGCCGTGGCTTTGCCGCCCAGCTGGCCACCGCTGCGACAGTGGTGATCGCCTCCGGCACCGGTCTGCCTATTTCCACCACCCAGACCCTGGTGGGGGCCGTGGTAGGGGTAGGCCTGGCGCGCGGTATTGCCGCGCTCAACCTGAATGTACTGCGTAATATCGCCGTGTCCTGGATAGTCACCCTGCCCGCAGGTGCCATACTGGCGATTGTGTTCTTCTATATCATTCAGTGGTTCTTCAGCTAAACACTGACTTCAAGGGGGCAAACTGCCCCCTTGTTCTTGTTCTCCCCCTCCACACCAATTACCATGTTCCCACTGTTAAAAATGAATTATTGAGAACGAAGGAACCCCAGGTGAAATCAAAACTTCTTGTGGTACTGCTGTGCTACCTGCCGTGGCTCGGCATGGCCGAGGCAGCCAATCGTTATATTTCCGATAACGTGTACACCTATCTGCGCACAGGTCCCAGTAACCAGTTCCGCATTCTCGGCACCGTCAATGCCGGCGAGCCGGTCGAACAACTGGGCTCCGACGCCGAGACCAAGTACGTCCAAATTCGTGACGCCGAGGGCCGTACTGGCTGGGTAAATGGCGAGTTTGTACAGACGGAAGAAAGCTTTCGATCCCGGCTGCCGTCGATGGAGGAGGATCTGATAAACACCAAACAGCTACTTGCCTCCGTCGACGAACGACATGAGCTGGATATTCAGGATAAAACCTCTCGGCTGCAGCAGCAGGAGCAGGAACTGAGCCAGGTGCACGAGCAGCTCAACGAGCTGCGCCAGCAGCATGCAAAGCTGGAAACCGAAAACCAGCGCCTGAGCAGCCTGATGGATGACAAGGAACACAAGATGCGTCTGGACTGGCTGCTGAACGGTGGTCTGGTGGCCGGTGCCGGTGTCCTGTTCGGGATACTGCTGCCCATGGTTCCCCTGCGCCGCAGACGTAATCAGGGCCGCTGGATGAACTGAGGCCGAGTTAAGACAATATCAGTAACGATAAAGGCGCCTTGGGGCGCCTTTATCGTTACTCGTGACATGTGTGATTCCGTTAGCTTTAGTCCTGCTGGCTCAGGGCGAAGTGCCGGTTGGGCTTGCGATAGACGATGCCGTCTTGCAGCAACCAGTGAAAAATATCTTCCACTTCTTCCAGCGGCTTCTCCAGCATGCGTGACACTGCGCCTTTGGCGCAGCGCAGCTCACCCGCCTGTAACCGGGCCACCAGTTCATGGTAATAATCCGGACGGGCCGGTACTGCAGGCTGCGCCGGCACAACCGACGTGGTCGCCGCTTGCTGCTCTTGTTGTCTCTGACTGCGCCGGAAACGGGTTTCTTCCCCCAACAGAGAGATGAAGAAGGCGGCGAAGAAATCCAGCAAAACAGACAGAGCGGCAACAATACCAAACTGCACCCGCGCCAGCGGCCAGCCCAGGCCGTCGGCCAGGCTGGACATCAGGCCCATCAGCGAGCTCTGGCTGGTAATGGCGACCTGATCCCGCTCCCGACGTAATTCATCCTGCCGTGCCCGCAGATCCTGGTTGCGGGCGAGCATCTCTGTCATGCCGTTCGCAATTCGTTTCATGTCGATATAGGCCTGGGCCGCCTGCTCGTTAATCTCTATTTCCCGATCCAGAGACACTATCTTGTCGTTATAGCTCTGCACCTCGGCCGCCTTGGCCTCATCTCCCTTCATCAGAGTATTGGTAGCGGCATTGATACCGCCGACACTGCCAGCGATGGAAAGACCCGACAATACTGCATAGAAGCAGAGCGCCTTCAGGGAGCCCATCGAATCACCACGATTGGTTCGCTCGCCCATTTCATACCAGATATAAAATTTGCCGACCTCAAACACCAACGCCAGGCCGCCAAACATCAGCTTCATCAGCAGGCCCTGCTCCAGCGACAGGAACAGCAGCAGAGAAAACACCATGGAAGCGGCAATGGAGGCGCCGGTAATCAGATAAACCACAGACAGGGCGAAATGCCCCTTGGGAAGACGTTGATAGTGCACTTGGCTTGCTTACCACAGACAGAAATGAGCGCGCATTATAGGGCGAGAGCCCCCGACAAGACAATGCCGCCCATCGGTCGGGTGTTGCCGCCCGAACCCGCATTTTTCACCGATATGACCCGTTGGCTCCCTGATACTCCAATGGCTTGCCGTTCCACCGTCGTGCACGGTATTACCGCCACTCATACCGCCGCCAAGAGAAGTCACCGACAAGAGCCCATCGTCATCATAGACAACCGTGGGTGACGGCTTCAGCTATATTGATAAAGCCTAACTGTTAAGGTATGGCGCCTTTATTTGGTATACGAAAATATCGACAAGACAAGATTTAACTCGATAAAAATGCCAACAAAATCTCAATTTGGCGACCAAGCAGACAGATGCACTGTTAATTACGTATTCATCGTATACGTTGGCGTCATTAGGAGCCGCCTAGCTCGGGCAGCCATCACCCCGCGATATCAGGAGTGCCGTTATGTTTACTGCCGCCACCGTCTTTGCATCCGGTTATGCCCCCAGGGATCTGCCGTCCCTGCGCCAGGATATAACCCGGAACTACATCGTCGACGAGAACGCCTATCTTGCCGCCTTGCTGGAGCAGGTGCCCGCCAGCGGTCAGACCCTGGCGCAAATCAATCAACAGTCCCGCCGGCTGGTAACCAGAGTGCGCGAAGAGAGTGACGGCGGTGACGGCATCGATGCCTTTTTGCAGCAATACAGCCTGGATACTCAGGAAGGCATTATTCTAATGTGTCTGGCTGAAGCTCTGCTGCGCATTCCCGACAGCCACACCGCCGATGAGTTGATTAAAGACAAGCTGTCCGGCGCCGACTGGGCCAGGCATTTCCGCCAGAGCGACTCCACCCTGGTCAACGCCTCAACCTGGGGGCTGATGCTGACCGGCAAAATAGTACGTATGGACAAGAAGCTGGACGGTAATCCGGCCAACGTGCTCAACCGCATGATCAACCGTATGGGCGAGCCCATGGTGCGCTCGGCCATGTATGCAGCCATGAAGATCATGGGCAAGCAGTTCGTGCTGGGGCGGGATATCAAGGAGGCGCTCAAGGCCAGCCGCAAGTCCCGTGACCTGGGCTATACCCATTCCTACGACATGCTGGGCGAGGCGGCGATGACCGCCGACGATGCCGAGAAATACCGCAGCGACTACGCTAACGCCATCGCTACCGTCGGTGCCGAAAAGCTCAACAACCCCAAGGTGCCGCGCCCGTCCATCTCCATCAAGCTGTCGGCCCTGCATCCCCGCTATGAAGAAGCCAACCGGGAACGGGTACTGACCGAGCTGTATCGCACCGTACTCGGACTGCTGGAGCAGGCCCGTAAACTGGATGTGTTCATCACCATAGATGCGGAAGAAATGGATCGGCTGGAGCTGTCACTGGATCTTTTCGAATCCCTTTACCGTTCGGATGTGAACCAGGGCTGGGGCGGCCTCGGGCTGGTGATTCAGGCCTATTCCAAACGCGCCCTGCCGGTACTGTGCTGGCTGACCGCCCTGTCTCGCAGCCAGGGTGATGAAATTCCGGTGCGTCTGGTGAAAGGCGCCTATTGGGACAGTGAAATAAAACACTGTCAGCAGACCGGTATCGACGGCTATCCGGTCTATACCCGCAAGGCCAGCACCGATGTGTCTTACCTGGCCTGTGCCCGCTATCTGCTGAGCGACGCCACCGATGGCGCCATCTATCCTCAGTTTGCTACCCACAACGCCCATACGGTGGTGTCGGTGATGGCCATGGCCGGGGAGCGAAACTTCGAGTTTCAGCGGCTGCACGGCATGGGCGAAGAACTGTATAACGCCGTGCTGGCTGAAAACCCGGGACTGAATTGCCGCATCTATGCGCCGGTCGGCGCGCACAAGGATCTGCTGCCCTACCTGGTACGTCGCCTGCTGGAAAACGGCGCCAATACCTCCTTCGTGCACAAGCTGGTGGATCCCAAGACCCCCATCGACACCCTGATCACCCACCCGCTGACCAGCCTGGCGGAATACCGCAGCCTGGCCAATGACAAGATACCGCTGCCGCTGGCCATCTTCCCGGACAGGGCCAACTCCCGGGGCCTGAACATGAATATCGAAGGCATTCGCGCGCCTTTCTTCAAGGCGCTGGATGAACTGACCATCAAAACCTGGCAAGCCGGTCCCGTCGTCGGCGGTAAGACCCTGACCACCGGTGCCGCCAATGCGGTACTGAGCCCGCAGGATCATGGTCAGCAGGTTGGCCAGGTCTATTTTGCCGACAAGGCCACGGTCGAGCTGGCCGTCGGCAAGGCGCAGGCCGCCTTCAAAGGCTGGCGCAACACTCCGGTAGAGGTCCGCGCCCAGGCTCTGGAAAAGCTGGCAGATCTGCTGGAAGAAAATCATATCCCGCTCATTTCTCTCTGTACCCGGGAGGCAGGCAAATTGCTGCAGGACGGCATCGACGAGGTGCGTGAGGCTGTGGACTTCTGCCGCTACTATGCCAACGAGGCCCGCACCCTGATGGAGCCGAAGAAGCTGCCCGGCTACACCGGCGAGCTGAACCTGCTGTACGCCCAGGGCCGTGGCCCCTTCGTCTGCATCAGCCCCTGGAACTTTCCGCTGGCGATCTTCCTCGGTCAGGTTGCCGCCGCCCTGGCCACCGGTAACACTGTGCTGGCCAAGCCCGCCGAACAGACCAGCCTGATTGCCCATCTGGCGGTCACCCTGGCGCACAAGGCCGGCATTCCCGCCGATGTGCTGCAGCTGCTGCCCGGCGACGGTGCCACAGTCGGGGCGACGCTGACCGCGG